>JBAYMW010000054.1:0-9430 GCA_041663405.1 Candidatus Omnitrophota bacterium
ATAGAAGAAGAGGAAGCGCTTTTCGAAGAAGAGGAGTAGATCAATTAGATGCATGAAGCCAACAGGTTAAAACGTTTACCGCTGTACCTTTTTACTATACTTGATGAATTGAAGGAGAAGGCCAGGGCCTCGGGCGTTGATGTGCTTGACCTGGGTATGGGAAGCCCGGACCTTCCTCCGGCCCCTCATATAGTCGAAGAGCTGCGCGAGCAATGCAAATATGTCGCGAACCACCGCTATTCAAGGCCTACCGGGGAAACAGAGAAGGCTTTTAACCGGGCCATAGCCGATTGGTACAAGGGCAGGTTCAATGTGGACCTTGATCCTCGGACGGAGGTATTGCCTCTCATCGGTTCGAAAGAGGGTATCGCCAATTTCTGCCTGACGTTCCTTAACAGCGATGATATCGCGCTCGTACCGAGCCCCGGTTATCCGGTGCATTTCAACGGGCCGATCATGGCCGGAGGAATTCTCTACAGTATCCCCATGACGAAAGAGAGCGGATACAAGCCGGATCTCAAGAGCCTGGGCAGGGAGATAACGAGGATGGCGAAGATACTCTTCCTGAGCTATCCGCATAATCCCACGACTGCGGTCGCCGACCTGGGCTATCTGCAGGAGGTCGTTGATTGGGCGAAGGATAAGGATATAATAATTGCCTACGATAACGCTTATTCCGATTTTGTATTCGACGGTAAACCGGCACCCAGCATACTCCAGATCAAGGGCGCCAAGGACAAATGTGTCGAATTCCACACGCTGTCGAAATCATACAATATGGCGGGATGGCGCATCGGGATGGTCGTAGGGAACTCCAGTATCATACGTTCGCTCGAGAAGACCAAGAGCTATATCGACTTCGGCCTCTTCAGGCCGATACAGTGCGCAGCTATAAAGGCCCTGACCGGTCCCCAGGATTGCGTAAAGGAGCTTGTCGCGACCTATAAGAAGAGAAGGGATGTGTTCGTCGGAGGCCTCAATGCGGCAGGGTGGGACGTGGATATGCCGCAGGGCACGTTCTATGTCTGGGCGCATATACCCCCGAAATACACAGGACTGACATCGATGGAGTTTTCCGCATTGCTGGTAGAAGAAGCGGGTGTCGTATCTTCACCTGGGACGGGTTTCGGCGAATTCGGCGAAGGTTTTGTGAGGTTTGCTCTCGTTGAGCCGGAGGACAGGCTCAGGTTAGCCGTCGATAGGATCAAGAAGGTCCTGGAGAAGAAGGACTAAGAGACCCGTACCGATAGCATCTTAAATACGCCCGCCCTCAAAAATGGCGGGCGTATTTTATTGGAGGCATTGAAGTGGCAAAGAGGAAGGTACTGCTGCTGCATATATCGGAGAATTCCGGCCACCAGAAGGCCGCGATCGCCCTGGAAAAGGCCGTAAAGATATTAGAGCCCGAATCCGAGGTGATGGTCATAGATTCCTTCAATTACACGAATCCCCTCCTCGAGAAGGTGATACACAGGACATATATGGGGGTCATCAAGAACAGGCCCGAGGTATGGGAATACCTGTACGATAACCCGAAGGTTTTTAAGGGCATGCGCCGGCTGCGCGACCTAATACACAGGTTCAATTCCGGAAAGCTGAAGACCCTGCTTGAGGAGTTCAGGCCTGACGCTATAGCATGCACCCAGGCATTTCCCTGCGGCATGATCGCCGACTACAAGGCCTCGTTCGGGCTGCATGCGCCGCTGATAGGGGTGCTCACGGACTGCTATCCGCATTCATACTGGTTCTTCGATGCAGTCGACTACTATATCGTGAATTCGGAGACGGCGACGGATATATTCGTGAAACACGGAATACCCAAGGAGAAGGTAAAGGTCTACGGCATACCCATAGACCCTAAATTCGCGGAAAAAGTGGACTGCGCCCAGGTCCGCGCGAAGTTGGGCTTTATCGATGAGGTCCCCACGGTGCTTATCATGGGCGGGGGACAGGGCCTCGGGCCCATAGCGGAACTGGTCAACGAGCTCAACCGCATAAAGCATCCTATCCAGGCCATCATCGTGACCGGAAGCAATAGGAGGCTGTTCGAATGGCTTGAGAGAAGGAAGCCGTCCCTGGCGATGAGGACGGCCGTCCTGGGCATGGTCAACAACGTTGATGAGCTGATGGCGGTGTCTTCGCTGATAGTGACAAAACCGGGAGGGCTTACGATATCGGAATCGCTCGCGAAGGAGCTGCCTATCGTGATCCTGAACCCGATCCCCGGACAGGAGGCAAAGAACAGCGAATTCCTCCTCAAGAACGGCGCGGCTGTAAAGGCGGACAGCGCTTCCGACGCGGCACTGCTTACGGAGGCCCTCATAATTCACCGGTTCAAGCTCGAACAGATGCGCCGGAATGCCGCGCGCCTGGCAAAACCGAATTCTTCAATAGATATAGCGAGGCTGATACTGGAATGTTCCAATACCTGACCTATAAGCTCGCGCATTTTCTCGCGATGAACCTGCCGCTGAGGCTCGGATACGGCCTGGCGGCCTTCATAGCGAAGCTGCAGTACCTGTTATCGAGGAATGACCGCCTGATAGTTTACGCGAACCTGAGGGCGATATTCCCTGACGAGGACGAGAAAGAGATAAAAAGGCTCGCGAAGGAAGTATTTGTAAATTTTGCCAAATACCTGACGGATTTTTTCCGTTTCGAGAAATTGGACCGCGGCTACATCGACAGCCACGTAAAGATCTCGGGCGGGCAGAATTTGGATGATGCGCTGAAACGCGGGAAAGGAGTAATAACGCTTACCGCGCATATAGGCAACTATGAACTCGGGGGCGCGGTCATTTCACTCCTCGGATACAAATTCAACGCGGTCGCGCTCAACCATAAGGAAAAGAAGGTAAACGATATTTTCGTTGGCCAAAGGGCAAGGGCAGGGATCAATGTCATACCCCTCGGCGCAGCGGTCAAGAAATGTTATGAGGCCCTGAAAAAAGGCGAGATCGTCGCCCTGGTCGGCGACAGGGATTTTACCCCGCATGGCATCAGGACGAAGTTCTTCGGGAAGGACGCATTGATCCCGAGGGGACCCGCCGCGTTCTACCTTAAGGCGGGCGTGGCCATCGTGCCGGGTTTCCTCATAAGGATGCCCGACGACACTTTTGAGCTGAGGTTCGAGAAGCCGATATCGTATGCCGCTACCGGGGACGAGCAGCTGGATGAGCAGAGGATCACGGATATGTGCCTTAGGGCCATCGAAGATTGCATAAGAAGGTATCCTTCGCAATGGTATATGTTCAGGAGGTTCTGGATATGAAGGCCGGCGCCCTGTCGGGAATACGGGTCTGCGTGATCATACCCGCATATAACGAGGAGATGCGCATAGGACATATAGTGGGCGAGGTAATATCGAACGGGCTTTCCTGCATAGTGATCGACGACGGCTCTGTGGACAAGACGAGGGAGGAGGCCGAAAGGGAAGGCGCCCAGGTCATAAGCCACAGGAAGAACCACGGCAAGGGGCTTTCGCTCAGGGACGGGTTCAGGAAAGCGCTTGAAGGCGATTACGATTTTATCATAACAATGGACGGCGACGGGCAGCACCATCCCGATGAGCTGGAACATTTCGTGAAAGCCGCCGAGAAGGGCGATGCCGATATAATACTCGGCAACAGGATGAAAGACCCCAAGGACATGCCGCTGAGAAGAAGGCTCACGAACTGGTTCATGTCCTCGGTCATATCTTTCCTTGCGGGGCAGAGCCTGCCCGACACGCAGTGCGGCTACAGGCTTATAAGCACGAAGGTCCTTAGGGCGGTGCCGCTCACCACGGATAAATACGAGATAGAGTCAGAGGTCCTGATAGAGGCCGCGAACGCCGGTTTCAAGATAAAGTCCATACCAATAAAATCAATATACGGCGGACAGAAGAGCCAGATACGCCCCTTCAGGGACACGCTGCGTTTCCTCTCCTTTATATTCCAGACCCTCGTAAAGAGATGAAAGAGCGCGACGCGATACTAAGGGAATCAATGATAGAAGGGCAGTTGATACCGCGCGGGATAAACGACCGCAGGGTGCTCGAGGCTATGAGGAGGGTGCCCCGCCACTTGTTTGTGCCGGACTCCAGCCTTGAGAACGCGTACAGCGATTGCCCGCTGCCAATCGGAGAAAGGCAGACGATCTCCCAGCCTTTTATGGTCGCGTTGATGACACAATCCCTGGGCTTGCGCGGCGGCGAAAGGGTCCTTGAGATAGGTACGGGTTCGGGATACCAAGCCGCGGTGCTTGCCGAACTCGCAAAGGAAGTATATTCGATAGACAGGTACGCGGACCTGGCAAAAAACGCGGGAACGGTCCTCGGGAAACTCGCTTATACGAACATAAACATAAAAGCGGGGGACGGCACGGAGGGATGGGAGGAGTTCGCGCCCTATGACGCGATAATCGTTACCGCCGGCACGCCGTCTGTCCCGCAGCCGTTGGTAGACCAGCTTGCGCAGGACGGCAGGCTTGTGGTCCCCGTAGGAGGCGCGTTGAGCCAGATCCTCACGCTGGTCCGTAAGGTGGGCGGCAATATCGTGCAGGAAGATATATGCGGGTGCGTCTTTGTCCCGCTTGTGGGAAAATACGGTTGGAAGCAGGACCGATAATTTGTTTGACATAAGAAATAGCATGTGTTAGAACTGATGCAGATACTTTAAGCGCGGGAAGCCCGTGATCCCACCCTTCCAGGGTGGGACAAGAATCGGGCACGGCCCCGCCACTGTAATCGGCGACGAAAGCCAAAAAGCCACTGTCCGCAAGGATGGGAAGGCGAGGCGAGTAGGCAAAAGCCGAGAGTCAGGATACCCGCTTAGAGTGACCGGGATACGGTCTAAATTTCCTTCGAGGGTGAGGCGAAGAACATGTCCGAATTAGTGTTATTGACCGGCGGAGTAAGGTCCGGGAAATCGAGATACGCGCAGACTATAGCGAGCAGGGCTAAACGGAAGGTATTTTATATCGCGACAGCCGAAGCCCTGGATATTGGTATGCGCAAGAGGATCCAAGCCCACAGGAAGTCCCGCCCCAAAGATTGGCACACAGTAGAAGAACCCTTATCCGTAAAAAAAGCCGTACTGCGCCTGCCCCGCGGTGAAAAGACCGTGATAATCGATTGCCTGACGTTGTTCATATCGAACCTGATCCATAAAGGATACAGCGACGCGGAAGTGCTCTCCGAGATAAAGGGTGTCATGGCGGCCCTGAGGAAGAATTCTGCCCTAGCGATAATAGTCACAAACGAAGTCGGCTCCGGAATAGTCCCGGATACGGCGCTCGGCCGAAGATTCAGGGACCTGCAGGGTATGGCAAATTCAATGGCGGCAAAGGAGGCCGAAAAGGTATGTCTACTGGTGTCGGGAATACCTCTCTACATAAAGTAAAGGTCGAGACTGTTGCGGGATCTATCGTCCCGCTGGATAAGCCGGCCCTGCAAAGGGCTCAGGCGCGGATTGACGGGTTAACGAAGCCCAAGGGGAGCCTGGGTCGCCTCGAAGAGGTTGCTGCGTCCATATCCGCCATAACCGGCTCGGAAAGGCCTTCCCTCGGAAGGAAGGTCATATTCACGCTTGCTGCAGACCACGGCGTCTGCGAGGAGGGCGTCAGCGCTTTTCCGCAGGAAGTGACCGCGCAGATGGTATATAATTTCCTGCGCGGAGGCGCCGCGATAAACGTCCTCGCGTCGCATGCCGGGGCGGAAGTCATAGTCGTCGATATGGGCATCATAGGCGACATATCGTCAGGCAAAGCGAATTTCATAAATAAGAAGATAGCGCGCGGCACGCGTAATTTCTCGAAAGGCCCTGCGATGACGCGCGGGCAGGCATACGATTCCATAGCGGCGGGCATGGAAGTGTTCGATGCGGCCTATGACACCGGTAAGATAGGGATAGCCGGCGTCGGGGAGATGGGCATAGGGAATACCGCTTCATCGAGCGCCATTGTCTCGGTCATGACGGGGCTCGACGCGGGCCTGGTCACGGGCAGGGGCACCGGGTTGGATGACGAGTCGTATTCGAAGAAGGTGGAGGTCATAAGGCGTTCCGTCGCATTGAACAGGCCGGACCCTGCGGATCCCGTCGATGTGCTGGCAAAAGTGGGCGGTTTCGAGATAGGCGGGATAGCGGGGATCATATTGTCAGCCGCTTCAAAGAGGGTGCCTGTCGTCGTCGACGGTTTCATATCTTCGTGCGGCGCCATGATAGCCTGCGGCCTCTGCGAAAATGTTAAGGATTATCTTATAATGTCCCACCAGTCTGTCGAAGCCGGGCATGCGGCGGTCTTGAGGCACATCGGTAAGAAGCCCCTGTTGAACCTCGATATGAGGCTCGGAGAAGGCACGGGCGCCGCGCTCGGGATGAGCGTAGCGGAGGCGGCGATAAAACTGATGAACGAGATGGCCACCTTCGGCGAAGCGGGCGTCTCGGAGAACACATGAAGGGATTCCTGGTCGCCCTGCAGTTCCTTACGATACTGCCGGTCAGGTTAAAGGCAGCCGTCTCCGACGAGGACTTTTCGTCGTCGATCGCGTGGTTTCCGGCCGTCGGGCTGATCGTAGGAGCCGTCCTCGCGTTCTCCTATACCGCGTTGAGCTACCTCTTCCCGCTTCCCGTCGTCTGCGCGTTTGTGACGGCTTTAAGCGCGCTGGTCTCCGGAGGATTGCACATCGACGGATTTATCGACACGGTCGACGGCATCGCCAGCGGCGCGGATAAAAAAAGGATGCTTGAGATAATGCGCGAAGGCAGGCCCGGCGCCTTGGGCCTGGCGGCAGTGGTCCTGCTCTTCCTGTCAAAGTATGCGCTTTTAATAAGCCTTCCTAAGGGTACGGTCGAGGTGTCGCTGGTGGCGATGTCGATCCTCAGCAGGGGTTCTTATGTCGCGGCCTCGATCTTCTATCCATACGCGAGGGAGGGGGACGGGCTAGGGAGAAGATTTATCGGAAAAATGAAGCGAGGCGGCGCGGTCATGGCGGCGCTGACGCTTTTCGTCGTCTCGGCCTTTATCTTCAGGCTTAACGTGCTCATATTGATACCGGTCGTGGCCGCGGTCTTCCTGGCATGCAATCATTATTTCATGAAAAAGATCGGCGGGCTTACCGGAGATACGATAGGCGCGGTCGGTGAGGTGATAGAGGTAGTAGTGCTCGCGATAGCGGTCGTCCTTATATGAAAAAGCTCATCCTCACATCATTGGCGGTCTTCCTGGCGGCGGCCCCGGCATATGCCGCCGGGACAATGCGCATCGTATCGATAACTCCGAGCACTACGGAGATCGCGTGCGCGTTGGGGCTTGAGGGGAACCTGGCGGGAGTAACGACCTTATGCGATTATCCCCCTTCCGTCACGAAAAAGGAGAAGGTCGGCACATTCAGCGACCCTAATATAGAAAAGATAGTAATGCTGAAGCCGGACATCGTGCTCGCCACCGGCCTGGAGCAGGCGCAGGCGGTGGAGAAGATGAAGAGGCTCGGCTTGAAGGTCATATCTGTAGAACCCAAGGATTTCGAGGGATTGTTCAGGTCTATCGAAGAGATAGGCAGGGCCTGCGGAAAGGAGAAGGAAGCGTCCGGGCTAGTCGGAGACATGAGGCGCTCGCTTGATTCTATTAGAAAAAATACGGACAGGATCGACGCGTCGCTCAGGCCGAAGGTTTATTTTGAGATCTGGAGCGACCCTATAATGGCCGCGGGAAAAGGTTCATTCATCAGCGAGATGATCTCTCTTGCGGGCGGGATCAATATCGCTGATGATACCGGAAGGCCATTTTCGCAGTTCAGCGCTGAGCTGGTCGTTGAGAGGGACCCCGATGTGATAATACTGGGCTACATGGCAGGCGGGGTTTCCGCCGCGCAGTCGGTAGGCGGCAGGCTGGGATGGGGAGGAATAAAGGCGGTAAAGGCGGGCAGGGTGTACGACGATATTGACATCGATACGCTGTTCAGGCCGGGCCCGCGCCTTATTGACGGTGTGAGGGCGCTTAATGACAGGTTCTACAAGTGAAAGACATACGTAATATACTGGAAGACCGCAGGAAAAAGTCGGTTAAAACGGCGGTTATCCTCGTATCGCTCCTGTTGGCCGCGGCTTTTATTTCGCTTTATTCCGGACCGGCGAAGATAGGGTTGTTCGAGCCGCTAAACACGATGAGCAGGCAGATACTTTATATGAGGCTATTCAGGATAATGCTTGCGGTATTGGTCGGCGGGGGGCTTTCGGTCGCCGGCGTGATATTGCAGGGGCTGTTGCGCAATCCGCTATGCGAACCGTATGTTCTCGGGATATCGAGCGGCGCTTCCGTAGGCGCGGTCGCATCAATAGTACTTGGGGCCGCGGGGACGTTCATAGGCCTCGGGATACTTCCGATATGGGCGTTTGCCGGCGCCGCGGTCACATTCTTCATCGTATACAGGACCGCGGAGGTGAGCGGAAGGGTGCCTATGCAGAACCTGCTGCTGACGGGGGTCATAGCCGGCGCGCTGCTCTCGTCGATAGTGATCTTCATCGTCTCTTTCTCGCAACAGGAGACGCTCCACAGCATTATCTGGTGGCTTCTCGGGAACCTGCAGATATTCGACGGCGGCCTCTTGTTTTTTGTCGCCGTAATGGTCGTAGCGGGTACGGCGGCCGCGTACATATTTTCGAATGAGCTAAACGCGTTCGCCCTCGGAGAGGAAGAGGCGGCGCATATCGGCGTTGATATCGAACGGATGAAGATGGTGCTTTTCCTTACGGCATCGATGATCACCGGCGCCGCGGTATCGGCTGCCGGGATGATAGGTTTTGTCGGCCTGATAGTGCCGCATTTCATGAGGATGATAGTCGGCCCCGACCATAAGATACTCATACCGTCGTCTTTCCTGGCCGGAGGGATATTCCTGCTGGTGTGCGATACGGCGGCCAGGACGCTGATGCCGCCCGCGGAGATACCCGTCGGCGTGATAACCGCGGTATTCGGGGCGCCGTTCTTTATCTATATGCTCAGGAAGAAATCGAGGCTGTGATGGGCGCGCTTGACGTCAAAAATTTGGTAAGCGGCTATGCAGGCAAGGCGGTCGTCAGGGGCGTCTCGTTCCCGGCGGCGGAAGGCGAGTTTATAGGAATAATCGGCCCGAACGGCGCCGGAAAGTCAACACTGATGAGGACCATAAGCCGCGTCCTGCGGCCGGATTCCGGCTCGATATCGATAGGCTCGAAGGACATATTCTCGATGCCGCAGAAGGATTTCGCGAGGTCCGTCGCGTTCGTATCGTCGGACCCGGCGGTGGTTTTCCCGTTCACCGCGCTCGAGGTCGTGATGATGGGAAGGTTCCCGTACATAAAGATGTTCGGTTCCGAGTCGAAGGAAGATATCGGGGCCGTCGAACGCGCGGTCGCGGCGACGGATTGCGGCGCGGTGATATCGCGGCCGATAGACCGTTTGAGCGCCGGAG
>JBAYMW010000055.1:0-9368 GCA_041663405.1 Candidatus Omnitrophota bacterium
TGGAAAAATGCAGCGGCACATCCGCGCCGAGGTTATCGAGCACCCAGTCGATAAGCCGGGAGATATCGTCCTTACCGTCGTTTAGCGTGGGAACGATAAGGTTCACGAGTTCGAGCCACGTGCCGCGCTGCTTTATCGTCTTTAAGGAATCGAGCACAGGCTGCAGCCTGCCAAAACATACTTTTTTGTAGAACTCTTCCGTTATTCCCTTGAAGTCGACCTTTATCGCGTCGACCGTCGAGCAGAGCTCGGCAAGGGGTCCCGGGTTTATATACGCCGCGGTGATCGCGACGCTTTTTATCCCGCGCGGCCGAGCGATACTCGCGATATCGCACATGTATTCGTAAAAGACTACCGGGTCGTTATAGGTGAACGCTATCGACCTGCATCCGCCGGCCGCCGCCGCGGCTACGGCTGTATCCGGAGGCATGTCCGTGTTATTTGTCTTCTCGGGTTCCGACTGGGATATCTCCCAGTTCTGGCAGTACTTGCAGTGAAGGTTGCATCCGGCGGTGCCGATGGAAAATGCCTTTGAGGCCGGCAGGAAATGGTAAAGCGGTTTCTTTTCGATGGGATCGACATGCACGGCGCAGGGTTTGCCGTATACAAGCGTGATTATCTTCCCGCCCTTGTTCGTCCTGACCCTGCAGTTACCCCTCCGGCCTTCGTCGATGACACAGCCGCGGGGGCACAGTTCGCACTGGACAGTCTGGTTAATCTTCTGTGTCGCTCCCAAATAGATCGGGCAGGTGCTGCTTGGCCTTCCTTATCATCTCCTGTTTCGATATGGATGTGGTCCTGCCCTTCGCGAATTCCGAGTCGACCCATTCCTTTATCTTCATTATGCCGGGGTTATCCTTGCCGACCTCGTCCTGTTTGCCCAGGTCGAGGTTCAGGTTCAGCCATTTCGCTATCCCCGCCACGCCGGATTTATCGTTTATTGCGACTGCGACTTTTTTCTTAAGCAGCTTTTCGGTGTTGAATGCGTTATATATCTCTTCGTCCTTCATGAGCCCGTCGGCATGTATGCCGGCGCTGGTCGTATTGAAGTTCCTGCCCACGAACGGCTGGTTATGCGGTATCTCGTAGCCTATCTCCTTCTCGAAATACTCCGCGATGTCGGTTATTACGGTCGTATCGATGCCGTCCTTGACGCCCCGCAAAGCCAGGTACTCCATTACGAGGGCTTCGATCGGCGTATTTCCGGTCCTCTCGCCTATGCCGAGCAGCGCGCCGTTCGCGGCGCAGCACCCGTAGAGCCAAGAGGTCGTCGCGTTTATCAGCCCGTGATGGAAATCGTTATGCCCGTGCCACTCCAGGTGCTCGGGAGGGACCTCGGCGAGGTTCACGAGGCCGTAAATGATGCCCTTAACACTGCGCGGCAGCGCGACGCCCGGATATGTGACGCCGTAACCCATAGTATCGCAGGCCCTTATCTTTATCGGTATCTTGGCTTCCTTCGAAAGTTCCATGAGCTCCTGCACGAAAGGCACCACGAACCCGTAGAAATCGGCGCGGGTCAGGTCCTCGAGATGGCATCTCGGCACTATGCCCATATCCAGGGCGGACTTGACTATGCCGAGGTACATGTCCATCGCCTGCTTCCTCGACTTCTTGAGCTTAAGGAATATATGGTAGTCCGAGGAGGATGTCAGGATGCCCGTCTCCTTGAGGCCCATCTCCTTTACGAGCTTGAAGTCTTCCTTCACGGGCCTTATCCATCCGGTTATCTGCGGGAACTTATAACCCCTGCTCATGCACTTATGGACGGCTTCCTTGTCCTTGTCGGTATAAAGGAAGAACTCGCACTGGCGTATCAGGCCGCTCGAGCCGCCGAGCTTATGCAGCATATCGTATAGGTCGACTATCTGTTTTACGGTAAAAGGCGGGAGCGACTGCTGCCCGTCCCTGAAGGTCGTGTCGGTTATCCATATGTCGTCCGGCGGGTTCATCGGGACTATCCTGTGGTTGAAGACCACCTTCGGGACCTCGGAATAATTGTAGATCTCCCTGAAAAGGTTGGGCTCGTTCAGGTCCTGCAGCTCGTACCTGTAATATTCTTCCTCGAGGGTATTTGTCTTCTTGTTGAATTTTATCTCGCCTATTCTCATCTTATTCCCCTCTCCGTTATATCACGCGGGATCTTATTAAATAATCTATGCCTTCCCTGACCTGCGCCGCCGATCTCTTCAGCGCGATCAGCTCGTCGGCGGAAAGCGGAAGCTCCACTATCTCCTCTATCCCTGCCCCGCCTATCTTCGCCGGGACGCCGCAATATACATCCTTGAGCCCGTATTCGCCGTTGAGATAAACGCTCGCCGGAAAAACCTCGGATCTGCCCTTGATCACCGCCTCGAGCATCTCGCACACCGCGCTCGACGGGGCAAAATAGGCGCTACCGGTCTTCAGCAGCGAGACGATCTCCGCGCCGCCGTCCCTGGTCCTCTGTATCAGCGATTCGATCTCTCCCTTTGACAGGAGTTCGGTTATCGGCCTGCCCTTCACCTTCGTCCGGCCTACCAGCGGGACCATCGAATCGCCGTGCCCGCCCAGGACCACAGCCTCTATCTCCGAGGGCAGGACATCAAGCGTCCTGGATATGAAATACTTCAGCCTCGCCGTATCTAGCACTCCCGCCATCCCGAAGACCCTGCCCGCGTCAAATCCCGACACCCTCCAAGCGAGGTATGCCATGATATCCAGCGGGTTCGTGACCATTATTATTATCGAGTCGGGGCAGTATTTCTTTATATTCTGCACAACGTCCTTCACGACCGCCGCGTTCTTCGAAAGCAGGTCTTCACGGGACATCCCCGGACGGCGCGCAAATCCTGCCGTGATGATCACCGCGCGCGCTCCCTGCATTATCGAATAATCTGTGCTGCCCTCCACCTTGAAATTATAGGCCTCGGTCGCGCTTGCCTGCCCGAGGTCGAGCGCCTTGCCCTGCGCGAGGCCCTCGGCGATGTCGATTATCGCGACATCCGCGAGCTTCCTCTCGACGATCCTCTGGGCGCATGTCCCGCCGACCTGCCCGGCGCCTATGACCGCGACCTTCATGCTATTCAATCTTGAAATCCCCGTGTTTCTTTATGTGTTCGACGAGGCCGCCGTCGCTTAATATCTGCGTCATGGCCTTAGGCAGCGGCGCGAATTTTAACTGGAACTTACCGGTCAGGTCTTTTATTACGCCCTTTTCGAGGTCTATCTCGAGCTCATCTCCCGCGGCGAGCTTGTCCGTATCGCACTCGATCACCGGCAGGCCGATATTGATCGCGTTCCTGAAGAATATCCTCGCGAAGGATTTCGCGATCACGCAGGATATCCCGGCGATCTTAATTATGGTCGGCGCATGCTCCCTGGACGAACCGAGGCCGAAATTCCTGCCGCCCACGACGAAATCCCCCTTGCCGACCTTCTTCGCGAACTCCGCGTCAGCGTCCTCGAGCACATGCTTCGCGAGCTCGTTCAGGTCGGAGCGCAGGTGGAAATACCTTCCCGGCGCTATAAGGTCCGTCGAAATATCATCTCCGAATTTCCAAACTTTTCCGCGAAGGATCATCAGAAGTACTCCCTTGGATCGGCCAATTCACCCTTGATGGCGGAGGCAGCGGCAGTCGCCGGGGAAACCAGGTAGATATAACCCTTCGGGTTCCCCATCCTCCCGAGAAAATTCCTGTTCGAGGTCGCGATGCAATTCTCGCCGTCTCCTAGTATCCCGCCGTGGACGCCCACGCACGCGCCGCAGCCTGGGGTCGTGACGGTCGCGCCGAATTCCACGAACGTCTCTATGAGGCCCTCCTTGGCCGCGAGCAGGTATACGTCCTTCGACGCCGGCGTAACTATAACGCGCGTATCCGTGTCGCGTTTCTTGCCCTTCCATATATCGGCTACGACCCTGAGGTCCTCTATCCTGCCGTTCGTGCATGACCCTATGAATACCTGGTGGGCCTTTACCTTTCCGGCTTTTTCCACCGGCTTCGTATTGTCCACCGTGTGGGGCATCGATACCATAGGGACAAGCTTATCCACCTCTATATCTATCTCTTTATCGTACTTCGCGTCCTTATCGGGGCGCAGTTCCTTATATTTATCTTCCCTGCCGTGCAGTTTCAGGTACGCCTTTGTCATCTTATCGGAGGCGAATATCCCGGCCTTCGCGCCTGCCTCGACGGCCATGTTCGATATTACGAGGCGCTCGGGCATCGGCAGTGACTCCATCGCCTCACCGGTGAACTCAATGGCCTTATATGTCGCGCCTTCGGCGCCGAGAGTGCCTATCAGGAATAACATGAAATCTTTAGCGAAAACTCCCGGGCGGAACTTGCCGTTCACGACCACCTTGATGGTGCGCGGCACCCGGAGCCATGTCTTTCCGAGCCCCATCGCCACAGCCACATCGGTGGAGCCCATGCCCGTCGCAAAAGCGCCCAACGCGCCGCCGGTGCACGTGTGCGAATCGGCCCCGACAAGCACGTCTCCGGGCGAGGTGAACATCTCGCTCATGATCTGGTGGCAGACGCCCTCGCCTATATCGAAAAGGTAGCAGCCGGTCCTGCGCGCAAAATTCCTCAGCGTGATATGGTCGTTGGAAAGCTCTTTCCTCGGGGAAGGCGCCGCGTGGTCGAGGAATACCGCTATGCCCTGCGGGTTGACGACCTCCTTTATCCCGAGCTGCTCGAGCTGCCTGACCGCAAGGGGCCCTGTGCCGTCCTGCAGAAGGCACAGGTCGACCTTTACGATGGCAAAATCATCGGCTTTTAAGTCCCTTCCCGAGTGCTCGGAAAGGATCTTTTCTGATATAGTTTTTCCCATATTTTTTACGCTTTAGAGGTAAAGCCCGGGAGTAGTGAAGGCCCCGGGCTTTTTCTATCTGGATCCTATTTCAGTATGAGTAGTATGATACAAATATTACTTATTGGCCGGCCAGGATTCTTCTGTGGCCTTGCCCGGCATTTCGCCTGTCCCTACAACACCTGTCTTTACCGTTTCAGCCGTCCCGACTACCGGGTTCGTTACGACCTTCTCGGCCGCGCCTTCTTCGCCCGTAAGCGTGCCGCCGACTGCCTTGCCTTCATCGGCAACGGTGCCTACAGCTTTTACGCCTGTATCTCCGACTACCTTCGCGCTGTCCTTAGCGGCGTTGAACGGCCACTGGAAGACTCCGCGCCAGAACTTTACAAAACCGTTCTCCTGCTGCTCGGCAGCAAACGCATTTACGCACATCGCCGACGCGATGAACACCACAACCAATACTAATGCCAGCTTTTTCATTACCGCACTCCTTTTTTTATTTATTGTTTGTTATTCTACGGATATAGCTTCAACCGGGCAGCTTTCCTTGGCTTCCTTGCATGTCGCCTCTGCCGCCGCGGGAACAGGACTGACTTTGGCCGCCGCTACATCCCCTTTCATCTCGAAGACGTCCGGGCATATATTCGTGCATAGCTCGCAGCCTGTACAGAGATTCGGGTCCACCTTAGCCTTCATTTCGTCACCTCCTCATTACGCTCCATAACCAGCTCCTTGGCCAGATTGTTTTCTTCTTCAGAGACCCGGGTTTCCAGGAATCTCAGATCCAGCTGTTTGGATAGGCAGTTTATGAATGCGGTTTGAAATGCATTATACGACCATTTACCTGAAACGTCAAGGTCTAAACTGACCTGCCCCTGGTGCAGGACGGTCCCGCGCTTCCTCCTCTGGGCCGCTCCGGCGACTTTCCTGCCTCCCGCCATGACATCCGACGGCACGGGTGATGAAAAACACTCGCCGAAAGGTTTTGCGGGCTCACGGCCGGGCGTGAACAACCGGGCTTCCAGCCCGATCGACCTCAGCGCCTCGGCGACGCACCCGTGTATCTGGTTGTAGGAGGCTGCGGCGCCCTTAGTTATGCACCCGGAGCCTTCGCGGTATACCATGGAATATGTAAATCCTTCCGCGCCATGCGGTACCGAACCGCCGCCGGTGGGCCGCCTGACGACCTTTGTGCCGGGCGCCGCATCAATATCCTGGAATTTTCCGACCGATATGCAGGGATTAAGCCACTTATATATACGCAGGGCGGGCATCGAGCTGCCGTCGGCCACCTTGGCCATTATCGCTTCGTCAACGGCCATGTTCATGGCGGGCTCGCGTTCACTTTCGACTATCAGGCGCCAGGTCTTTTCCATCTGAGGTTGAGTTCCCTTGCCGCTAATACTTCGTCGAGCCTGCGCACCGGCGTGGAGTGCGGGGCGGATGTCAATAACCCGGGTTCGGACTTCGCTTCGCTGGCGACCTTTATCATCGTCTCGGCGAACGAGTCGAGCGTATCCTTCGACTCCGTCTCGGTCGGCTCTATCATTATCGCCTCTTCCACGATAAGCGGGAAGTAGATCGTCGGGGCGTAGAAACCGTAGTCAAGCAGGCGCTTGGCTATATCGAGCGTCTTGACCCCGAAGGCCTTCTTGTCCTTTCCGGTAAGCACGAATTCGTGCATGCAGGGCTCGTCATCGACAGCCAGCATATAATGATCCTTAAGTTTGGCCTTAAGGTAATTCGCGTTAAGGACCGCCTCTATCGTAGCGTCCTTCAGCCCGTCGCAGCCGAGCGACTTCATATAACAGTAGGCCTTTATTATAACGCCTGTATTCCCGTAAAAAGCGCGGACCCTTCCGACCGACTTCTTCGATTCGCCGTCCAGGATGAACTTGTTCCTCTTTATCTTCACGCGCGGCACCGGCAGGAAATCCGACAGCGCGGCGGTCACTCCGACCGGGCCTGAGCCGGGGCCGCCACCGCCGTGAGGCGTGGAAAATGACTTATGCAGGTTGACGTGGCAGATATCGAAACCCATATCGCCGGGCCTCGCAATGCCGATCAGCGCATTCATGTTCGCCCCGTCGAGATAGAGCAGCGCGCCCGCCTTATGCACTATATCGGCTATCTGCCGGACGTTCTTCTCGAAAAGCCCCAGCGTGCTCGGGTTTGTCAGCATCATGACGGCTGTCTCGCCGTCCACGACGGCCTTAAGCGCGTCGAGGTCGATCCTGCCGTTCTTGTCGGACTTGACCGTGACCACCTCGTATCCGCATAGCGCGGCGCTCGCGGGATTCGTCCCGTGGGCCGAATCCGGTATGATGACCTTTTTGCGCGGGTCGCCCTTCGACGTGTGGTACGCGCGGACCATGAGCATGCCGGTCAGCTCGCCGTGCGCTCCCGCGGCCGGCTGCAGCGTGAAAGCGTCCATCCCACATATCTTGCAGAGCATCTGCTCGGTCTCATAAAGGAGTCCCAGCATGCCCTGGACGCTCGATTCCGGCTGGTAGGGGTGCAGGTCCGCAAACTGCGGCAGGGACGCCATCTTCTCGTTGATCTTCGGGTTATATTTCATAGTGCATGAGCCAAGCGGGTAAAAATTGGTGTCGACCGAATAGTTGAGCTGCGAGAGGCGCGTGAAATGGCGCACGCAATCGAGCTCGCTCACTTCCGGGAGGGCCGCCTCGGACTTGCGCAGCATATCCTGAGGGATAAGCGACTTCATCTCGACGTCCGGGACGTCGAGCTTCGGAAGCGAATAACCCTTCCTTCCCGCGGAACCTATTTCAAATATGAGTTTTTCCACTTTCAGCGCTTTCAGTGTTTTTAATGTTTGCTCAGGACTTCGGCGAACCTGTCCATCTCCGCCTTGGATTTAGTCTCGGTCACGCAGATCGACATACAATTCTTCATGCCCGGGTAGAACCTGCCCAGCGGCAGGCCGCCCATTATCCCGTGCTTCAGCAGGTCCCCGATTATCTTCTCGGGGTCCTTTCCGCACCTTACAACGAATTCGTTGAAGAACGGCGCCTCCGAGAAGGGCTCAAAACCGCTCAACTTCAGGATCCTCTCCTTCATGTAATGGCTCTTCATCACGTTCTGCCGAGCGATCTCCTTGATGCCCTCCCTGCCTATCGATGAGAGATAGACGCAGGCCGCCAGCGCCATAAGGCCCTCGTTGGAACAGATATTCGATGTCGCCTTCTCGCGGCGGATATGCTGTTCGCGCGCCTGCATCGTCAGGACGAAACCGCGCTTGCCGTCTATGTCCTTCGTCATGCCGGCCACCCTTCCAGGCATCCTGCGCATATGTTTCTCCTTCACCGCGAAGAAACCCAGGTAGGGCCCTCCGTAGCAGAGCGGTATCCCGAGCGGCTGGCCTTCGCCGACCGCGATATCGGCGTTATACTCGCCTGGTGATTTGAGCACTCCTAATGAGACAGGGTTCACGGACGCTATAAGCAGCGCGCCCTTCGCGTGGCATATCGATTCGATCCTGTCGGCGTGCTCTATGCATCCGAAAAAATTCGGGTTCTGCACGATGACGCACGCGGTATCATCATCGACTTCCTTCTTGAGGATGGCTTCGTCGTAGACGCCGCCGGCATGCGGGATCTCGGTGAATTCCGTTTTATGTCCTGACATATAGGTCCTGACGACCTGCCTGTACTCAGGGTGCAGCGACTCGGGAAATATGACCTGTTTCCTCCCTGTCTCCCTTACGGCCAGCAGGGCCGCTTCCGCGAGCGCGGACGCTCCGTCATACATCGAGGCGTTGGCGACATCCATCCCCGTAAGTTCGCATATGAGGCTCTGGTACTCGTAGATCGCCTGAAGTGTCCCCTGGCTGGCTTCCGCCTGGTATGGAGTATAAGCGGTGAGGAACTCTCCCCTCGATATTATGCTCTCGACCACCTGCGGAATATAATGCTCGTAGGCTCCGCCCCCAAGGAAAGATATAAGCTTGTTCGTCGAATAGTTCTTATCGGCCATCTCATAGACGGACTTCTTAAGTTCGAGTTCGGATATTCCCTCCGGCAGGTCGAGCTTCCCGGCGCGCAGCCCTTCGGGGATCGCCTTGAAAAGGCTTTCGGCCGAGGAGACGCCGATAGCGGCGAGCATCTCTTTCTTGTCTTTATCGGTGTGCGGCGAATATTTCAAATCAGTGGGCTCCGCTCTTTATGAATTCCTCGTAATCCTTAAAAGACATGAGGGTATCTGCTTCTTTGGTGTCTTTTAACTCTATCGCGAAGAACCAGCCGTCATCATAGGGCGACTTGTTCACGATGGACGGGTCTTTCTCGACCGCGCCGTTCGCCTTGACTATTTTGCCCGATACCGGGGCGTAGATCGAGAACGCCGCTTTTACAGATTCGACTACGGCGGCCTCGCCCTCCTTCACGACCTCCTTGCCTATCTTCGGGAGTTCTACGAATACGACATCCGTGATCTCTTTCTGCGCGTGGTCGGATATCCCGACATATCCCACATTGCCTTCTATCCTGAGCCATTCATGCGTCTTCGTAAAAAGCAGTTTTCCGGTGTCAGCCATTATTTTTTTCTCCTGTAAA
>JBAYMW010000056.1:0-9336 GCA_041663405.1 Candidatus Omnitrophota bacterium
CGCCGGCCCCGTTATGGGCACGCCCTTCCATCGACTGGACAAATAGCAGGTCCGCTATCTCTTCAGTCGTATTTAATTCTTCGGAGTCCTTAAGGTGCTGGAAATCCCGTCGAATTAACTCGCTTGGCGCAACTTTATTGTTGATCATATATGTAGGTTAATGGATAAACCAAGAAAATATTATATCATAAATCCGCGCTAATGCAAGCCATTTGAAAAACTTTCACCCGGGCGGACCTTATGTCCCAGCGCGTATTCCGAGGCCCTCATTCGCTTCCCGCCCTCAGCCTGAAGCTCGACGATGGTCACGGCATCCACGGCGCAGCTTACGGTAATACCTGCCTTACCTATGGCCGTTATCTTCCCGGGTTCCGCCGGCGAGCCCGATGCGGGTACCTGCGCCAATTCGGAGCTCCATATCTTCACGGCTTTCCCTGAAAGCGACGAGAATGCCCCCGGCCAGCCGTATAGCCCCCGTATCCTGTTATGGACCTCGGCGGCGGGTTTACGCCAGTCGATCATCCCGTCTTCCTTCTTGAGCTTCCCGGTGATAGTTATGTCCTTCGGGTCCTGCCTGCTGAACACGGCTGTGCCCGCCTTTATGGCATCGACGGTCTCTGAAAGCAATTCCGCCCCGTTCACTGCGAGCCTCGCGGACAACGTCTCGGCATTATCCGACGGGAGTATGGCTGTCTCCCTCTGCGAGATTATCTCTCCGGAATCCATCTTTTCGTCAAGCCGGAAGACCGTTACGCCGGTCTTCTGTTCGCCGTTTATGATGGCCCAGTTTATGGGCGACGGTCCCCTGTATTTCGGCAGCATGGATGCGTGCAATCCCGCGGAGAACATCTTCGGAAGGGCCAGCAGCTCGCCGGAGAGGATCTGTCCGTACGCTATTACGATAAAGAGGTCGGCACCGTAACTTTCCAGCACCGATATGGCGTCTGCCTCGTCAAGGCCTTCGATAGACACCGAAGGTAATCCGAGCCTGTTCGCGGCTGACCTCACGGGAGACGGCATGCTAATGAGCCGCCGGCCCTGCGGCTTGTCCTGCTTTGTGACTACCGCGGATACCCCGTGCGTCTTGTGGAGTTTTTCCAGGCTGGGGACCGCAAAACCCGACGTCCCGAGGAAGACGATCTTCATTTGGCCTCTTTTTTGAGGCTGCGCTTTGCCATCATTCGCTTGATCGGATTGAGCCTGTCTATGAATAATATCCCGTCCAGGTGGTCTATCTCATGCTGGAATATCCTTGCCAGGAATCCCTTAGCCTCGTAGCATACCGGATTTCCTTTAATATCGAGCCCCTCCACGACGAGATAGGAACTCCTGCGCACCAGGCCGTTCACCCCCGGCAGGCTCAGGCAGCCCTCCTCCCTGCTCTCGCTTCCGCGCTTTTTTATAATGGCGGGATTTATGAGCGCATCGGCGCGCCAGCTTTCCGGGGACGGGTTGAACGTGATTATCCTCTTTGAGACCCCTACCTGCGTGGCGGCCAGCCCTACGCCGTCCGAGACCTTCATCGTCTCTATCATATCCTCGATCAGCCGCTTATCGGCATCGCATACCTCTCTGACCGGCAAGGCCTTCCTCTTAAGTGCGGGATCCGGGTATTTTCGTATCTTTAATATTGGCATGCCATTATTCTACTATAAATCGGTTTAAAATCCAAATCCAAAAAAGGATTGACACCTTCCCTTGAAATGGTCTATAATTTTTAAAAAGGAGCGACAAATGAGCGATGATGCGTTGAATGCCCTGCCTAAGCAGATAAAAGACTACTATGATAAGGGGATTACTGCGATACAGAGGGAAAATTTTGCCTATGCTATAGACCTCTTCAGCTCTGCGCTCGCCTTAAAGGAAGATTTTGCGGAAGCCCGTTACTACCTCTGGTATTCATTATGGGAGAACAGCAAGCGCCATTCAAATATTTTTTCCAAGATATTCGGAAGGGTCATTTCTTCCGTCCTTACTATGCAGGCGATGTCCATGAAAAAGACCGGCAAGACCTCCCAGGCTATATACACATATGAAAAAGCGATGAGGGCGGACCCGGGCAACACCTCGGTCTTGAATGCGATCGCCGATTGTTTGATCAGCGAAGGACAGACCCTTGCCGCGATAAAGATCCTTGAAGGCGTGCCTTTGATCAATAATAATGATTTCACGTGCTTGAAGAAACTTGCGGGGCTTTACAGGAGCGTCGAGAATTATGACAAGGCTAGGGCTTACTTCAGCGCTACCTTAAAGGTGAACCCGAACGACATGGACGCCGAGCATGGCATCAAGGAACTCGACGCCATAAAAACGATGGAAAAGCACTTCGAGAACCAATAGGGGATATTTGTCACAACCCAAGCGGATCCACGTCAATAGCTATAGTGACAGCCGATCTTCCCTTCAGCCCTCCTAACGCGTTGTCTATGTATCCGCACATCTCTCCCGGCTTGCTGCCCTTCAGGAACATGCTCCACCTGTACTGTCCTTTTATCTTCGATATGAACTCCGGCGCCGGCCCGACGAGATCGATACCCTTGCCTTCTATATGCGCGGCCAGGACGGCGGCGAGGTCATGCGCGGTCTTTATCACCCTCTCCTCGTTCTTTCCCCTTAACTTGATATCAACAATATGGTCGAAAGGCGGATATCCGAGCTCTTTCCTGAACTTTATCTCCTCCTCGAAAAAACCCGCGTAATCATGGTCCACGCTCTTTCTGACCGCGTAATGATCCGGGGAGAACGTCTGTATGATGACCCTTCCG
Source organism: Candidatus Omnitrophota bacterium (assembly GCA_041663405.1). Lineage (GTDB taxonomy): Bacteria > Omnitrophota > Gorgyraeia > Pluralincolimonadales > Pluralincolimonadaceae > UBA6215. The sequence goes on from JBAYMW010000056.1 coordinate 2,766, forward strand.
GCTTCGGAGCCCCTTCCCGCCCTTCCGGCGACCTGGGTCAGCAGGTTAAAGGTCCTTTCCCCGGACCTGAAATCGGGGAGGTTCAAAGCCGTATCGGCTGATATCACGCCGACGAGCGTGACCCGGGGGAAATCGTGGCCTTTCGCGATCATCTGCGTGCCGATCAGTATATCGAGCTTATGTTTCCTGAAGTCGTCCAGGATCTGCTTATGAGAACCCCTCTTGACCGTCGCGTCCGTATCCATCCTGGCGATCCTTGCGGCCGGAAAGATCCTTGCGGCTTCGCTCTCGATCTTCTGCGTGCCGACCCCGAAATATTGTATATCCCCGCCCTTGCATTTCGGGCACTTGGCAGGCGGATCGGCCTGGTAATTACAGTAATGGCAGCTGAGCTTCTTAATGTCGTAATGGTATGTCATGGAGACGTTGCAGTGCCTGCATTTAATGACATGCCCGCACTTCCTGCAATTGATGAAGGTCGAAAATCCCCTGCGGTTCATGAGCAGCATCACCTGCCCGCCCTTGTTAAGGACCTGCGAGATCGCGTGTTCGAGCGCCCGCGAGAATATCTTCGCATCCTTTACGTCTATAAGCTCCTGGCGCATATCGACGATATCCACCTTCGGAAGCGACCTCTTCTCTATGCGTTCGGTCATCTTAAGCATCTTATACTCGCCGCTTAATGCCTTATGGTATGTCTCGATGGACGGGGTCGCGCCTCCGAGTATTACGGTAGCGCCCGATATCCTGGCCCTCTCTATCGCGGCCTCCCTCGCGTTATACCGCGGCGCGTCATCCTGCTTATAGGATGTCTCGTGCTCCTCGTCGATCACTATCAGCCCCAGGTTCGATACCGGCGCAAAGACTGCCGAACGCGCTCCTACGGCTATCCTGGCGGACCCTTCCTTCAGCTTCTTCCACTCGATGAACCTTTCGGTATCAAGCAGCCGGCTGTGCAGGACCGCGACCACGCCTCCGAACCTCGACTTGAACCATTCTATCGCCTGGGGCGTCAGCGAGATCTCGGGGACCAGCACTATCGCGGTCTTACCCATCTTCAGCGCAAGCTCTATCGACTGCAGGTAGACTTCCGTTTTTCCGCTTCCGGTGATCCCGTGCAGGAGATATACGTCATTCCTGTTGCCCGATATCGATCCGAATATCGGCTTCAGGGCCGACGCCTGCTCCAAGGTGGGCTTGTAATTCTTCGTTGCCTCATATATATCTTCGGGCGCAGGATTCCTTGGCGCAGCTTTTATCTTTCCCTTCTTTATCGCACCCGGCAGCGCGGCTGCGATCGCTTCCCCCCACGAAGAGTGGTAATATTCCGATATCCATTTCGTCAATGACAGCAATTCCGGGCTTATGACAGGGCCCTCCTGGTCTATTACCGAGATGATATCCTTCACGCTTTCGATATCAGGCTTGCCGACAAACCCAACGATATAGCCGACAAGCTTCCTCGGGCCGAAGGGCACAAGAACCCTTTTTCCGGTCTCGGCCTTATCCCTAAGGATTGGAGGCACCCTGTAATGAAAGGGCTTCCTTACGGGAAGCCCTAAAGCTATATCAGCATATTCCTTCTGCAGCAAATCAATCCTCCGAAAGTATCTTCATGATCTTTTTTAGGTCTTCCCATACTTCCTTCTTCGCGGGAGGGTTCCTGAGAAGATATGCGGGATGGTAGGTGGGTATCATCAGTTTTCCGTTGAATTCCATCTCCCTGCCCCTGACCTTCGTAATAGGCACATCGGTATCGAGAAGCGCCTGGGCGGCGTGTTTCCCGAGGCAGCATATCACCTTGGGAGAGACGATATCTATCTGCCTGACCAGGTAGCCTTTGCATGCCTTTACTTCTTCCGGGAGCGGGCTCCTGTTCTCCGGCGGCCTGCATTTAAGCACGTTGCATATATACACTTCCTGCCGCTTCAGGCCCATCGCCTCTATCATCTTCGTGAGCAGCTGGCCGGCCCTTCCTACAAAAGGGACGCCCTGGAGGTCTTCATCCGCCCCGGGAGCTTCCCCTACGAACATCAGTTTCGCCGTTTCGCTGCCGTCGGAGAAGACATAATTCGTCTTTGTCTTATGCAACGGGCAGGCCTTGCAGGAGAATACCTCTTTCTTAACCTCGGAGAGGCCCGCCTTGCTTTTCTTTGGGGCGGCTATGTATTCCACGCCGCTCTTCTTCTCCAGCCTGACGTAGGATTTCACATCCTTTATTATCCCGAGAAGTTCCTTCCTGGATTCGTTAATGCTCATTTATTTTCTATCGTCTCCAGGACAAGTACCACTATATCGCCCGCGGATGAAGGTTTTCCGAGTTGTTTTGCCTTCGACCTCATCGCGTCAAGCAGTTCTTTATGCCTGAACAGGTATTCGAGTTTTTCCAGCGTCTCCGGGATAGTCTTTGTGCCCACGCCGACACCGGCCTTTTCGAGGAACATCAGGTTGTTCTCTTCCTGCCCGGGGATGAACGTATTGACTATTACAGGGACGCCTTTGACCATCGCCTCTGAAATGCTCAGCCCTCCCGGTTTCGATATCATTACATCCGAAGCGTCCATGAGCTCGTTGACGTTATCGGCAAAACCATACAGCTTCATGGCCGTCTTCGACCCCTTCGCTATCTCTTCTATATGTTTGCGCAGCGACTCGTTCTTGCCGCAGACCACGATGAGCTGGAACGGCTCAGATGTGCCCGATATCGTCTGGACCATCTGGGGTATTGGCCCTACTCCGAGCCCGCCGCCTATTATAAGGACCGTAAAAAGCCCTTCCTTAAGCCCGAGGTTGCGCACCGCTTCATCCCTTTCCCACCTGCGTGTGAATTTCTCCTGGACCGGTATCCCGAGGACCCTGATCCTCTCTACGGGTATCCCCTTCGACGCCAATTCCTTTTTGGTGTATTCCGAGGCGACAACGTAAGTGTCTACCTGCGACGATATCCAGAAGTCGTGCACGCCGTAGTCGGTGATCACTGTTATCAGCTTCCCGTTATACATTTTAGAGAGCTTAAGGTTGGATATTATCTCCGTGGACAGGAAATGCGTCGTCACTATGCAATCGGGGTTCTCCTTCCTGACGAATTTGTAAAACGCATAACCGTTCATGAAATTCGCCATGCGCCTTATCGACCTGACAAGCGGGCGGATCGGCTTGAAATCGGTCAGGTAATAAGAGAAGCTCCAAAGGAACGAAGCCTTCGATACCATGAAATTATATCCCCAGATATACGTCTTCCTGAAGAACCAGTTCGTATACTCTAGCGAATCTATGACCCTGACGTCATGCCCGGTCTTCGCCTTATCGAATGCGTCCTTAATGGCAAATGCCGCGCTCTTATGGCCGGCTCCGGCAGGTGCGTGCACGATGAATATTTTCATTATCTTTTTTTGTCCCTCCTGAGGACCAGTTCGACCGCTTCGCATAGATCGCGTTTTATGAAGTCAGGCCGGGCTTCCAATTTGGCGCCGCGGACATCCGCCCTCTTCGTCTTGCCGGAGAGGACCAATATCGTCCTGCAGCCTATCGCTTGTCCGGCAACAACATCCCTGATATTATCCCCAATAAAATACGTGTCCTTGAAGTCTATCCTGCCCTTTTTGAGCGCTTTTTTGAAAAGCCCGGTCTTAGGTTTCCTGCAAGCGCATTTTTGCTCTTTCCTGTGAGGGCAATAGTACGCCCCGGCTATCTTGCCGCCGGCCTTCTCTATCTCCGCCTGCATCTTCCCTGTGATATCCGACAGGGCCTTCTTCGTGAAATATCCTTTTCCCACCCCTGCCTGGTTCGAGATGACATATATCGAGTATCCGTTGTCCGTGAGGCGTTTTATCGCCCGCTTTACGCGCGGGATGAACTTGAACTCCCCCCATTTCGTGACGTACATATATTCATTAATGAATTCAGGGTCGACGTTGATGACTCCGTCCCTGTCGAGGAATATGACCTTATGCTGCTTTTTTGCCATATGTGAGCTCCCAGTATTTGGCCCATTTCATGAAATGGACGTAAGAAAACATGATAGAGAATATAAGGCCTATCCTGCCTTCCCTGAATCCCTGTTTCTTTATATACATCTTCCAGAAGAGTTTGAGCGGCTTGACCTTCAGGTTGTACATTATCTCCTTTTCGGGCAGCACGCCTTTTTCGTTGAAAATATCCCTGGCTTCATAGCCTGTATACCTGTTCTGCCTGTCCATGAACTGTTCCATCGAGCTGAACGGCCTGTGCTCGATCTCCGCCTCGATTATCCCCTGCGGCCCGTTAAGTTTCAGCCTTTCATGGATCAGCCCCTCATACCTGCCGCATCCCTTTTTGAAGAAATGGGCGGAATAATGGTACCAGCCCCCGTATCTCATCGGGCGGCCGAGGAAAAAGTTCTTCCTCCTGAATTTATAACCTACGGCTCCTGAGGATGCGGCCATGGCATTTCTCAGCGCATCGGCAAGCCCCGGGGTCACGACCTCGTCCGCGTCGAGCTGCAGGATCCAGTCGCCTGTCGAGTTATCTACTCCCTTATTCCTCTCGAGCGCGAACCCGTTAAATTCGCTTTGTATCACACGCGCGCCGTACTTCCTGCATATTTCGGCCGTGCCGTCGGCGGAAAACCCGTCGATTATGATCATCTCGTCGGCCCATTTGACGCTCTCAAGGCACGCGCCGATGCAGCCTTGCGCGTTCTTGGTCAGGACCACGACGCTAAGTTTTGGTTTTTGCATTCGATTCCCAGTATTTCGCGTAGCTCAATATCTGATAGATGCCGCCGTTCACGGCAACCATAAGCCCTATCACGCCGTCGCGGCTGCCTTTCTTGGCGACATAACCCCTATAGAACCTGTCGAAGGCCCTCCAGGATGCTTTCGCGAGCGGCATACTCCTGCCGTCGGATACCCATTTCTGCGCCTCTTTTGTCGTCTGTCCGTTCAATGACGCTATAAGCTCCGAGAAATCTTCGTACGAATAATGGATAATATCCGACTTCAGCCTGCCGCACCTGCCCTCATATATCACGCGAGGATGCACGCCGGCCTCTTCATATTTGAAGCGGCCTTTCCGGAAGAGCCTGTCCTTATATGCGGGATACCATCCTCCCCACCTGACCCAGTACTTGCCGATATAGTTCCTTAGCGGAATGGCAAATACTACATACTCATTCAGCTTGCCCGCATCATCGTCCTTCACCACCTGCCTGATCTCGTCCCTCAATTCGGGCGTTACCACTTCGTCCGCGTCCAGGCTCAGGACCCATCCGTTCTTCGCCAGGGAATAGGCGTAATTCCTGTGCAGCCCCTCGATGTCCATCTTCCTCCGGTAGATCCTGTCCGTATAACGCCCGGCTATCCCGACGGTGCCGTCCGTGCTCATATCGTCGACTATCACGATATCATCGGACCAGCCCACGCTGTCGAGGCATTGCCCGAGGCGCTGTTCCTCATTCTTCACTATGACCACGACCGATACCGGTATCTTTTCCATGTCAGATCCCTTTTACCGTTGAATTGCGAAGGATCCCGTATGCGGTAAGCGCGGCCCTCAACGCGGGGTCCGCGGAATATATCCTGTCAAATTTCTTCTTCTTTTTTATGATATTCCAAAACGATTTCAATTTAAAGAAGTTTTTGGGTTTCGCCTGCGCCATCAAGTCGAGATGCCCCGGTAACGGGCCTATCTCGAGGCCGCGTTCGATGAAAAGCCATACGCGGTTATGCCTGTCCAGCTCATGGCGGATGCTCTCCGTTATGCGCTGACCCGAACCGGCATCCCCGCATGTCAGTACATAAGCGACCCGCAGGACCTTACCCCACTTCTTCTCGAATATGCGGGCGCTCCTGTCGAACGTCCTCTTCTTGTCCTTCAGGAACTTACCGGACCTTCCTTCTTCATGATAGACATAACAGCCCTTCGCCATCACGCATATATATCCCGCCTTCTGCGCGCGGCGGCTATAGTCGGTGTCCTCAAAATACGCGAATCCGTACTCATCGTCAAGGTAGCCGATCTTCTTTATCACTTCACGCTTTATTAGCATGCAGAATCCCACGCCCGCATTCATCTCTATCCATCTTCCCGAATCCTTGCTGAGGCCGGCGGCAAGCTTGTCAACCGAAACGCCGCTCCGGGCCCTCAGGCCGAAGTTATTGGACGACGGGTTCACGATACCTATCGACGGGTCGCTTTGCGCGGCCTTTATCATCTCGGTCAGCCAGCCGTCCGTCACGATAATATCGTTATTAAGTATGCAGGCAAAGCCTGCATCCGACATCATAAGTCCCTTGTTCATCCCGCGCGCGAACCCCTCGTTCACGCAGTTGAATACCGTTTCTATTTCTATATGCGCGCCGCCCTTCAGGGTCAGCAGGTATTCTTTCAGGCCGTGTTCGGTAGACGCATTATCCACGATGATGAGCCGGCACCGTTCCTTTGTGCAGCGCAGTATAGAGTCCACGCATTTCTTAAGGAGCGGGAGATTGTTCCAGCTAAGCAGGATGAGGTCGCATTTTACTTCCATCCGCTCTCCTCCAGCATCTTTGCGAGCCGCTTGCTGTACGTATATTCTGAAACTGCGAGCTTA
>JBAYMW010000057.1:0-9208 GCA_041663405.1 Candidatus Omnitrophota bacterium
ATGGACCCGCTGCTGTTCAAGGGGCCGAGGTCGTACGAGGATAAGCTCAAGGAGGACCAGTTAGCGACGGGCCTTACCGAAGCCTGCATCAGCGGCAGGGGCTCGATCGAAGGGAAGAGGATAATATTCGTAGTCACGGATTCGCGCTTTATAATGGGGTCGATGGGATCGGTAGTGGGCGAGAAGATAGCGCGCGCGACCGAACTCGCGACGAACCTGCGCCTGCCCCTCGTGATAGTGTCGGGGTCCGGCGGAGGTGCGAGGATGTATGAGGGGCTGTTCTCGCTTATGCAGATGGCAAAGACGTCGGCTGCCATCGCGAAACTGCATGAGGCCGGTGTGCCTTATATATCCGTCCTCACGAATCCCACGATGGCAGGCATCATGGCGAGTTTCGCCTCGCTTGGGGACGTGATAGTAGCTGAGCCGAAAGCCCTCATCGGCTTCACCGGCCCGAGGGTCATCGAGCAGACTATCAGGCAGAAGCTCCCGCCGGGTTTCCAGCGCTCGGAGTTCCTCCTGGAGCACGGCCTCCTGGACATGATCATGCACAGGAAGAACCTGAAATCGGGCATCGCCCAGATAATAGAGTACTTGACCTAATTTAACTTCCGTAGTATCATTGACTTAAATACACTTCAAGGAGGACCAAATGGCTCAGGTCAGTCTCAGGCATGTCTCAAAAGTCTATTCCGGCAATGTAAGGGCCGTATCGGACGTTACGCTGGGGATAGAGAACAAGGAATTCGTTGTTTTTGTAGGGCCTTCGGGATGCGGCAAATCCACGACCTTAAGGATGATAGCCGGCCTTGAGGAGATATCGGAAGGCGAGATATATATCGGGGACAAGCTTGTCAACGATGTCCCCGCCAAGGACCGCGATATAGCGATGGTCTTCCAGAATTACGCGCTTTATCCGCACATGACCGTTTACGAGAACATGGCCTTCGGCCTGCGCCTGCGTAAATACTCAAAGGCGGAGATCGACCAGCGCGTTAAGGAAGCGGCGCAGACGCTGGGTATCGCAAGGTACCTCAACAGGCGCCCGAAGGAGCTGTCTGGCGGCGAGAGGCAGAGGGTGGCCGTAGGACGAGCGATAGTGAGAAAACCGCTCGTCTTTTTGTTTGATGAGCCGCTCAGCAACCTCGACGCCAAGATGCGCGTCCAGATGAGGACGGATATCAACAAACTGCATACAAGGCTGCAATCGACGATGATATATGTCACGCACGACCAGACCGAAGCCATGACGTTGGGCAACCGCATTGTCGTCATGAAGGACGGTGTGGTGCATCAGGTTGCGGACCCCATCTCGCTTTACGACAAGCCGGTAAACAAGTTCGTCGCCGGTTTTATAGGAAGCCCCCCGATGAATTTCCTGAACGGAAGGCTCCTGAAGATCGACGGGAAGTACTACTTCGATGAAGGGACCTTCAAGGCCAAGCTGGTAGATGACATGGTCCCTAAACTTACCTGCTATGAAGGCAAGGAGATCATCTTCGGCATACGGCCCGAAGATATCTACGATAAGCTCTTCGTCCAGGAAGCGCCGCCCGAGAACACAGTGACAGCCAGGGTAGACGTAGTCGAACCTATGGGTTCGGAAGTCTACCTGCATATGGTAACGCCCAAACAGGCGTTCACTGCCCGCGTCGGAGGCCACGACAAGCCGGAGGTCAACCACGATATCGACCTCGTCTTCGATATGAGCAAGGTACACTTCTTCGATAAGGACACCGAGAAAGCGATAGCCTAGTTTGAAAAAAGTGAAACTCTTTTCAGGGATACTTGCGGTCGCAGGTTTTCTCTTGACGTCCACTCTTATCGTCTCAGCCTGCCACCAATACCCTATTGAATACTGGATATACGGGGTAGTAGGGTCCCTGCTTATCCTCGTAAACCTCCTCATACTTACCGCATGGTTCGCGTTCGGCGAATGGGGGCTCTGGTCGTATGTCGCCCTTTCGTCGGTGCTTACCCTTTTCGTGACGCTCGTGACGAATGCCAAATGGCTGAATATCCAGATACTCGTCTTTGTCTCGCTGGGCGTCTTCGTCACCATCTTCAAGAACAGCATGGTCTCGTACATACTGTCGATCGACAGGCAGATAGGCACTCTCGAGGAAGAGCGCAACGCCCTGCAGGCGGAATACTCCTATATGCAGGGCACGAACGATGCGTTGAAGGAAAAGGTCATCAGGTACGCCACGTTAAAGGACCTCACGAGCAGGCTCAGTTCGACGCTCTCGCTTGAGGGCGTCATAGACATAGTGATAGAGAACGTATCGGACCTCGTGGAGAAATCCGACGCTTGCATATTATACCTTGTCGATGAAGAGGCCCATGAGCTGGCGCTGAAGGCCGCGCGGAGCAAGGAAGGGTCGTTGTCCGTCAAGTCAAAGAAGGGCGACATCTTCGACATGTGGGTGCTTAAGCAGAGGCAGCCGCTGCTCGTCTCCGACACCGATAAGGATTTCAGGTTCAACCTCGACCTCGTTCCGGAAGAGTTCAAGAGGGAATTCAAGTCAGTAATAGCCGCGCCGCTCATCTCCCAGAAAAAAGTGATAGGCATATTGAGGGTCGAGTCGAGGGATGTCGAGGCGTATGTATCCGATGACCTGAGGTTGCTTACCACGCTCTCCGACCTCGCTGCCATCGCGCTTGAGAACGCGCGCCTATACCGCCGGATCGAAGAGCTCGCGATAAGCGACGGCCTGACGGGGCTATATTGCCAGCGCTATTTCAAGGAGAGGCTCGACGAGGACGTCCTTAAGGCCATAAGGATCAGGCAGCCGCTCTCGCTGCTGATGCTCGACATAGACGGTTTCAAGGGATATAACGACAAATACGGACATACGGCGGGCGATATAGTCCTGAAGTCGATCGGCGACATACTTAAGTCATCGATAGAGCTCGGCGACCTCGCGGCAAGATACGGCGGCGAGGAGTTCGTGATAATACTTTTCGGAAAAGGCAAGATAGAAGCGAGGGCCCTCGGCGAAGCCGTCAGGAAAAAAATAGAGTCCCAGAAGTTCATATTGAGGCAGGTCGATACCCATGTCACGGTCTCGATAGGATGCGCATCGCTTCCCGATGACGCCGTGGCCAGGGACGAATTGATCAGGTCCGCCGATGCCGCGCTTTACGAGGCAAAGACGGGGGGAGGCAACAAGGTATGCCTGGCGTAAGCGCCGGCCCGCAGGCCGCCCAGCGGGTTAATCCTAAGAAATGGCTGTTTTCCGGCAGGGGAATCTTCTTCCTGTTCCTGTTCCTCGCGCTGGTGCGCCCGTCCTATAGCCTCATATTCAGCAACAAGGCCTCGTTCTTCCTGCTTAACGTAAACCTTTCGGTGATCGCGATAGTGCCGGTCGCTTTCGAATTCGGCTATCTCCCGGCGTTCATAATATCCGGGTCGGTAAGCGCAGTCACGCTCGTATCGATGCTGTTCAACAGGGGTTCGGAGCTTCCGTACCTCGCGTCGATATTCTTCATAAATCTTGTGCCGCTCATCCCGGCCTATTATAACAGGATGTACAACGAGTACTTCAGGAGGAAGAACGCCGCATACGGCGAATCCCGCGCCTCATATGACGAGTTCACGACGGAACTGAAGGTGTTGAAGGACCTGAATATTTCGCTTCAGAACCAGGTGCACGACATTCTTGACCTCTACGAGGTAACGAAGAAGATGAGCGCCTCGCTCGATATGGAAGAGATGCTCAGGATATTCAGGGAAGCCGTGAGCAAGATATCCAAGTTCGTGACGGCAAAGGTCATACTTATTGACGAGTCCCAGGAAGCCCCGGTTGCGCGCATCACGTATGAGATACACAACCCGTCGGCAAAGAAACCGTCATCTGCCGACGTGCATAGCGGGCCTCCCGGAAGGTTCGACCAGCTGTTGGCGGAGTCGGTATCGTCGCGTAAGGAGGTCATATACCTGAAGGCCCCGGTGGACCGAAACCATCCGTTCAGGGAACACCTGGGCAGCGGGGAGAGGTCGTTCATTGCGCTGCCGCTGCTTTCTGAAGGCATCCCGATAGGCATACTTACCATAGAGGGCATAGACGATGAGCACACGGAGAGCTTCTCGATCCTCGCGGAGCAGCTGTCGCTTGAGCTGAAGAAGATAAGCCTCTACGAAAGGGTACAGTCGCTCGCGATAACTGACGGCCTGACCGGAATATACGTCAGGAGGCATTTCCTCGAGAGGTACGCGGAGGATTTCGCCCGTTCGAGGAGGCACGGCCTAAAGCTGTCGGTGCTGATGGTAGACCTCGACCACTTCAAGCAGTGCAACGACACCTACGGGCATCTTGTCGGGGACATCGTGCTCAAGGAGATAGCGAAGATAATGAAGGATTTTGTCCGCCAGGTGGACCTTATCGGCAGGTACGGCGGAGAGGAGTTCGTCCTGGCGCTTCCCGATACCGACAGGAATTCCGCGATAGCCGTCGCGGAGAGGATAAGGCAGGAGGTAGAGAGGCACAAGTTCAGGGCGTATGACGAGACCATATCCATTACGATAAGCATCGGCGTCGCGACATATCCCGATAACGGCGATGACGTGCAGGTACTTATAGATAAGGCCGACCAGGCGCTCTATAAAGCCAAGGAAGAGGGCAGGAACAGGGTTATCTTTTGGCCCTGAAATATATTGAAAAATCACGCGTTTTGAGTTAAGATTATCTGACCAAATGACCAAGTTTGCTATAGGCATAGACCTCGGCGGCACGTATACAAAGCTCGCTCTTGTAAGCTCAAGCGGTAAGATACTCCAGAGAGCAAGACTGTCCACGCAGGAACACGCATCCAGGGACAGCCTTCTCGAGGCGATCGCCTCGGAAATAGACGTGCTTTTGAGGAAAGCCCGGCTGACGCGCAGGCAGGTGAAGGGCGTCGGCATCGGCGTTCCCGGCCTCGTGGATTTCAGCAGGGGGATGGTCTACGGCCTCACGAACGTCCGGGGGTGGGAGAACACCCCGGTCAAAAGGCTTCTCGAAAGAAAGCTTAAGATACCCGTGCTTGCGGATAACGACGTGAATGTCATGGCCCTCGGCGAATGCAAGTTCGGCGCCGGTAAGGGAGCGCGGAACGCGGTGTGTATCACGCTGGGGACAGGCGTCGGCGGCGGGATCATAATAGACGGAGGGATATACCGCGGGTCGACATTTTCCGCGGGCGAGGTCGGCCATATGCCGCTTAAGGAAGAAGGCCTTTCGTGCAATTGCGGCGGCTACGGGTGCCTTGAGAGATACGTCGGCAACAGATATATATCGGAAGAGTTCAGGTCGATGGAAGGCGGAGCTTCCCTCGTAAGCCCCGAGTCGATAAGCATAAAGGCGAGAAAAGGCGACAAGGCATCGATAGAGCTCTGGGACAGGGTAGGAAAGAGGATCGGGACGACGCTGGCCGGCATAGTCAACCTGCTTAATCCGGAGAAGATAATAATCGGCGGCGGGGTCGCCGAGGCCGGAGAGCTTCTCTTCGGCCCTATACGCAAGACCGTCAAAAGACGCGCGATGCCGGTACCCGGCAGGGCCGTCAGGATATTAAAAGCAAAACTGGGCAACGATGCAGGGGTCATCGGCGCCGCCGCCCTTTTCTTTTAGCGGCAATACAGGGACCAAGGAGACCAACCCGGATGAAGATCTTCATAGATACGGCAAATGTGCAGCAGATAAAGGACGCGGCTGACATGGGCGTTGTGGACGGCGTCACGACGAACCCGACCCTTGTCTCGAAGGAGAACAGGCCTTTCCTCGACCTGATAAAGGAGATATGTGATGCGGTCGACGGCCCGGTAAGCGTTGAGGCGATAAGCCTGCACTGCCCGGAGATCGTGAAGGAAGCGAGGCAGCTGGCTAAGATAAGCAAGAACGTCGTGGTAAAGGTGCCGCTTGTCAAGGAAGGGCTGAAGGCCGTCAGGATACTGAACAGGGAGAAGATACAGACGAACGTCACTCTCTGCTTCTCGGCCCCGCAGGCCCTGCTGGCCGCGAAGGCCGGCGCGGCATATGTCAGCCCGTTCGTCGGAAGGCTTGACGACATCGGCCAGAACGGCATGGACCTGATCCGCGACATACGCCGGATATATGACAATTACGGCATAAGGACACAGATAATAGTCGCTTCGATAAGGAACCCGCTCCACGTGATCGAGGCCGCGAAGGCCGGCGCGGACTGCGCGACGATACCTTACGAAGTCCTGATGAACCTCATCAAGCACCCGTTGACCGATATAGGCGTAGAACGTTTCTTAAACGACTGGAAGAAGGTCCCGAAACCCCACTCTTCCGGAAGATGATCGGAGTAATAATTGCCGAATAGGAAGTCAGCCATAATAGTTATCGCGGCCATGGCGTTATCCATGTCATGCTTCGCTGTAAGCGCGGAAGAAGGCAGCAGGTACCCGTCCCTTAATTTCGACAAGGAAAGCAAGGAGCCGGTGGTCATCAACGGCGATACGGTCGAATATGATGAGGCCGGAAAGACGGCCAGCGCGAACGGGAACGTGACAATAACCTACCAGGACCTTAAGGTTACCTGCAAGAAAGCGATGCTCCATTCCGATACCAAGGAAGTCGTGGCGGAAGGAGATGTCGTCCTTACGCAGGGGCAGAACTTCTTCAAGGGCGAGAAAGTCGTCTATAATATCGATACAAAGACAGGGACCGTCATAAAGCCCCACGTCTTCATAGACCCCACATTTTACGGCGGCGGCGAGAAGGCCGAGAAGCTGGACCAGAACCATTACTTCATCAAGCGCGGCTATGTCACCACCTGCGACAAAGAAGAGCCGCATTACAGGATCCAGTCGAAGCAGCTGAACGTATACCTGGGCGACAGGGTCACCGCGAAGAACATCCTGGCGTTCGTCGGCAAGGTGCCGGTGCTCTATTTCCCGTATTACAGCCATTCCCTCAAGGACAGGCATCCGGGCGTGACGGTCATACCCGGTAAGAACGACGACTGGGGATATTTCGTGCTGACGTCATGGCGCTATTACTTCAACGATAACCTCAGGGGCCGCATACATATCGATTACAGGGAGAAGAGGGATTTCGCTTACGGCATCACGACGAATTACGGCACCGAGGATTACGGGAGCGGCATATTCAGGTTCAACTATTTTGACGAGAAGAAGAACGGGGACACCTGGAGCAGCCGGCCCGACGAGGATTCGAACTCGCCGAAGGGCAAGACCATAAACAGGTACCGCGCGCAGTTGAGGCACAAGTGGCAGATGGACCCCGTCACGCAGGGCGTATTGGAATTCAACAAGATGTCGGACGCCAACGTCATCAAGGATTATTACATCAAGGACTACCAGCGCGACATGGTCAACAGCAATTACGCGTCGGTAATAAGGACCGAGAACTACTATACGACCAGCTTCCTCGTCCAGAAGCAGGTGAACCGTTTCGATTCGGTGGTGGAGTACCTGCCTGAGGTGAAATTCGAGACCACGAACATCAAGATAGGAAAGACGGATTTTTATTACGAGGGAGAGGCCTCGGCCGCGAACCTGAACAAGAAGGAACCCTCGCCGCTCAACTCGACCGCGACGACCAACAGGTTCGACACGAACAACAGGCTGTCGTACCAGTCGACGCTCTTCGGGTGGCTGTCGGTTACGCCGTTCGCCGGGACCCAGCAGACCTTCTACAGCAGGGACCTCGAGGGCCAGAACGGCCTCGTCCGCGGGAATTTCTTCACCGGTACTGATGTCAGCACGCGTTTTTACAGGACGTATAATTACAATTCCAAGGCGTTCAATATGGAGATCAACGGCATTAGGCACGTCATCTCGCCGTCGATCAGTTATTACTATTCGCACGAGCCGACCGTGAACAGGTCGAAGCTCGGGCAGTTCGACGAAGTGGATAATACGGCTTTCTCGAACGTGATATCCCCGTCCCTGGAGAATAAGCTGCAGACGAAACGCATGGTCGGCGGCAAAATGACCACGGTGGACCTCGCGAGGTTCATCGTAGACACCGACTACAATTTCGCGACCGAGACCGACAAGGGCGGCAGGCTCGGGAACTACGGGCTCACATTCGAATCGAAACCTTATAACTGGATGAGGATATTGTCCAACTCGGTCTACAATCCGCACGGGGGAAGGTTTGAGTCTTTCACTTTCAACTTCATGGGCAACCCGGAACTCGATTTCGACAACCAGGACCTCAGGCAGGCGGTATATACCGATATAACATCGAAGAGGTGGGGTTACGGCGGAGGTTACAGGTGGGACAACGACCTCGGCAGCCTCATAGAGGGACAGCTCATGTTCAACGTGACGCCGAAGTGGAAGGTGACCGCGTACAACAGGTTGGACCTGAAGAGGTTCGGGACGGCCTCGGACGGCACGCCGATGAAGTTCATAAACAGCATTGCCGAACAGGAATACAGGGTCAGCAGGGACCTGCATTGCTGGATAGGCGATTTCGTATATAACATATCGAGGGACCACGGCCATACGTTCATGGTCATATTCAGGCTCAAGGCGTTCCCCGATGTGCCTGTAGAGCTCGAACAGAATTATAACCCGCCGATGTTCGGTTCGGCGATGCCCCCGGGCTAAAAAAGGGGAGAATACATGAAGATAGCTGTAATAGGCGCAGGGTATGTCGGGCTTGTCACGGCGGCTTGCCTTGCCGACCTCGGAAACGACGTGATATGCAACGATATCGACAGCAAGAAGATATCGAAGCTTAACCGCGGCGTCATCCCGATATACGAACCCGGGCTCGACGACCTCATAAAGAGGAACAGGCGGGAGAAGAGGATAAGGTTCACGACCAACCTCAGGAGCACCGTTGAATCCAGCGAGGTCATATTCATCGCCGTCGGCACTCCCCCTAAGGAAAGCGGAGAGGCGGACCTTACGCATATAGAGGCCGTCGCGAGGGATATCGCGCGGTATATGAGATCGTACCACCTAGTAGTGGAGAAGTCGACAACCCCGGTCGAGACGGGCGTCTGGATAAAGAAGACCCTGGAATCATATGCGCGCAAGGGCGTGAAGTTCGACGTCGCGTCGAATCCGGAGTTCCTTAGGGAGGGCTCCGCGATCGGCGATTTCATGCATCCGGACAGGATAATCATAGGCGTCGAGAGCAAGAAGGCCGAAGCCATACGGACCGAATTGTACAGGCCGCTCGGTTCTGAGATAATCGTGACGAACATCAACAGCGCGGGG
>JBAYMW010000058.1:0-9044 GCA_041663405.1 Candidatus Omnitrophota bacterium
GACCGCCTTGAGATCGGCGTCGGGGGTTGTTATGGGTTTAACCCCAAAGTTCTCTACCAGCACCTTAAGCACGTTCTGCGACGCGAACGCCGGCAGCGACGGGCCTATCCTTATGTTCTTAACTCCGAGCGAGAGCAGCGTTACCAGGATACAGACTGCCTTCTGCTCGTACCATGACAGTATGATCGACAGCGGAAGGTCGTTTACCCCGCATTTGAACGCGTCCGCAAGCGCCTGCGCGATCTTCACCGCCGAGTAGGCGTCGTTGCACTGCCCGACATCAAGCAGGCGCGGTATGCCGCCGATATCCCCGAACTCCAGCGCGTTGAAGCGGAACTTACCGCACGCGAGCGTGAGTATCACGCAATCCTGCGGCACCTTTTGCGCGAATTCCATGTAATAATTGCGGCCCGGTTTCGCGCCGTCGCATCCGCCTATCAGGAAGAAATGGCGTATCTTCTTCCCCTTGACAGCTTCGATCACTTTGCCGGCAACGTTGAGCACCGCGTTGTGCCCGAAGCCGACCAGGATCTCTTTCTGTATATTATCCTGCGGGAACCCTCCGAGTTCAAGAGCCTTTTTTATTACGGGCGTGAAATCCTTCTTGTCGAACCCGGGGATATGGGAAACTTCCGGCCACGCGACAAGGCCGGTCGTAAAGACCCGGTCTTTGTATGTATCGCGCGGCTTCTGTATACAATTCGTCGTGAACAGGAACGCCGCGGGGACGCCGTCGAACTCCTTCTGCTGGTTCTGCCATGCCGTCCCAAAATGCCCGGCAAGGTGCCTGTATTTATTAAGCGCGGGATAACCATGCGCCGGCAGCATCTCGCCGTGCGTGTAAATGTTTATGCCCTTGCCCTCGGTCTGCCGGAGCAGCTGTTCGAGGTCGAGAAGGTCGTGGCCTGTCACGATTATCGCGGGGCCTTTCTTTACGCCCAGCTTGACCGCCGTTGGGTTAGGGTTTCCGAAGTGCCCCGTGTTCGCCTTGTCCAGCAATTCGAGGCATTTGAAATTGACTTTGCCGAACTCCATGTTCATCGCGAGGAGCTCTTCTACGGAAAGATTGTCTTCTGCGAGTCTCGCGAGCGCTTTATAGAAATATGAATTTACCTCTTCGTTTTCAAATCCGAGAACCGACGCGTGATCGGCATAAGCTGCCATACCCTTTAACCCGTAAAGCAGGAGCTCCTGCAGGCTGCGCGCGTCTTCGTCCTTAGCAGGCCACGAATGGACACCAACCTGCTTACCTTGTTCTATCAGCCCCGGCAGGCCGTCCGCCGGCTTCCAGTCCGCGGGAGCAGGAAGCTTTCCGCTGAAATCTTTCCCGTTCTGTTTCTTATAGGCCAGATGGAAGTGGCGCTTAATCTTTTCTTTTATCTCATACGCGCGGGCAAGGTGCTGCGCGAGACGCCCGGGATCGAAATTCACATTCGTTACCGTGGTAAAAAGGCCTTCCTTCATGAAAAGATCAACCTCTTTATCCCTTACAGCCAGCTCACGCGCCATATTGCCGTATATGGCGATGCCCTTCAACGCATATATAAGGAGGTCCTGCAAAACTGCGACATCGGATGTCTTGCCGCATACTCCTTGCGCGGTGCATCCTGCCCCTTCAAACCCACTTGTATGGGGCGTCCCTTTAGGGGCTGTTCCCTGCGCGGTCTGCTCGCATTGCCTGCAAAACATCTTAGTGTCCATTCAGTATCTCCTTTATTGTTACGCCTTTCAACTGCGCGGCTGCGAACTCTTCGATCGCTTCCAGCTTCTTCCTCATGAAGCACGCTTTCCTGTTGGGGCATATCTTCCGCTTGAACATGCAATCGTTGAGTTTGAACGGCCCCTGGAATATCTCCATTACTTGGGTGATGAATATTTTATCTGCCTGCCTCGCGAGCCTGAACCCGCCGCCTTTGCCTTTCCTTGATATAAGGAGCTTTGCCGCATTCAGCTTCTGGAGTATCTTTCGCAGGAACGGCCTCGGCATCCCTAATTCCTTTACCAGCTCGGTTACGGTAATGATGCCGCCCTTCTCTTCCCTCTCGCGCGCCGCCATGTAGCACAGCGCCCTTACCGCGTAATCCGTATTCCTGATTATGATCTTTGTGGCCATGGCATAATGATACCATATTGGTATCATTTGTCAAGCAAAATAATAGGGGACATCCTGCCGTAAGCAGGGTGTCCCCATTGCTTATATATTATTCATTGCCCAGCCTGCGGCTTAGGTATCCTCCTGTAAGGCCGTCGATCGTTGCGGTGAGTTCCTCTATGCGGAATTCCCTTTCGAGATATGACGGGTTTTCCTTGTCCTGATATTTTTCGAGCTGTTTTAAAAGCTTCTTCCTCTCGAAGAAAGCTGTGTTGAGGTCAGCCAGGATATCGTTGCGGAGTTGGACCATGAGTTTTGAGCGTGAATCTATCGAGGTCTGGGCGCTATTGTAGACCAGGTCGCCCAAATCCCACTTAGCGGACACATCCCAGCTGCTGCTGGTATCATCGGGACCGATGTAATAGTTGGTCCTGCCGGATAAAGTAGCTGCCGTGACAGTTGCATCTATATCATTGCCGTATCCGACACTTATTTCAGGCATTAAGGCCTTCATCGCCGCCTGATGGCGCCAAGTCGTTATCTTATCGGGGTTTACCTCTGCGTACTTGATCGCGGCCTTCTGGAGTTCGAGGATCGTGGGCTCCTCCGCCGCCGGGACCTGTATTGGCAGGAATAAAACTATACCTATAATGACTGCGGGTGTTATACGTCTCATATCATTATCTCCTTTCTAAGGTAATAGACGTAAGATATAAGGGAAAACTTTCAAATTTAATTCTATCTCGTCCATTGCTCTTCCCATTCTCTGTAGCCCGGATAAATCGGATCCCATTCCTCAACCTCCCCCACCTCGAGATCGGTAATCATATTACCGTCCCGACCGAGAATGCTACCTCCTATTTCGATTTTTCTGGGAAACTGAACGGCACTGCAGGTGCTGGACAAACACAAAATAACTGCTAATAAAATAGTTTTTGGCATTGGATTTGATTTACCAAATAGTTATAACTTTATTCATCCGGCGAGTAGGCCTCATTATCATCAGGCATATGCTCAGCATTAGAATTTAATGGGGGCCTATACCAAAATTTCTCTACCTCGAGATTCCTCGAGCCGTCGGGGTTGATGTAGTAGTCAATATAGCCTCTAAAGGCGATCTTACCGTATTTGCCGTCAGGAGTCTTGAAATAGTAATAGATATCTTCTTGTTCTTTATCCGTCTTCTCGGCTGGACAGATGGTCTGGACGTAACCCTCTTCCGGGGATTCAGGCATCCATTCGAAGCGGTTATACAATTCATCCGGACGGCTTCCATAAGTGGGTAGCCCCGGGCAATATATGAAGCCTCCCGGCTCCTTCATCGTGTAGGTGCGCTTATTGTTTTCATTGACGCTTAGTACTATATCCACAGGAACATCCCCGTCAACCGGATAATACCATCTCTTGGAAAAAGACCAGCCGCACTGCTTGCCGGAGGATTTTTTATTATCTATGCCGGGGATTTCTGCACCGCCGGTTAGCTCAAGCTTAGAGGGGGTTCCTTTTTTCACAAGATGGAGTATTAAGTCTTTTGCGATGATTTTGTCGTCTTCATCCTGTAGTTCAATGACATCTCCGTGATAGCCCTCTTTTGACGCTTTTATTGTGCAATTAGTGGCATCCGGAAGTTTCCAGGAAAATGTGCCGCCGAAAACCTTTTTTTCGAGTGTCTTGGTCTCGGATGTAATTTCATCATAAAATTTTCTTTTAACGATATCCGGATATGTAACACTTTCAAGTTCAACGGTAAGAGTAACTTCACTTGTTATCAGGTTGCCATCCTGATCGACGATTTTGCCGGCAATCTCGATTTCATTCAGATACTGATAAGCTTGGCAAACGTTGCATGTATATAACAATATGACAACAAATATGGCCTTATGCATAATGCCTCCTATTTCCCCATGCTTTCTGGGTTTATTATGTCTCCGTAGTACTCCTTAACATCATAATAATACTCCGTGCCGAAGCTCAAATGATCCCGGATGCCGTAAGGGCGGGCGGTTTTAAATTTTCTATAATAACTCTCAAAATTTGGTAAATCTGACCTAATACCCTGCCTGCCTAAAGCGCCTGATTTGCTTTTTTCGTACCTATAAGCATTAAGATCGAGAAAGCTTTGCATTTCGTTCGCAGGGAGGAGCTCATAGCAATTATTCAAGGGTATGGGCAGGCCCGCTTTCCCTATAAAGGTTGAATATGAGGCGCCTGATATGTCTTTTCTGAATTCATCCAGTAATTTATCTTTACTATAAAATAAATTATACATTTTTCCTGTTATGCTATTTCCCGCGGAAAGAAAATACATGTCCTTGAAATAGTCGCCGTCGACAAAACCGCCATAAGCGTTACCCGGAACGGCTACCTGTATTAAAAAAACATCGTTTACCAATTCCTTTTGTCCCTGCGCTGCCAACAATCTTAAGGCGTATGAAGTAAGATTGCCGCCCAAGGAATGTGCTATCAAATTAATTTTAGCATCTTTGAACTCTTTTTTGGTATTTATAATAACATCCGCCAGAACTTGCCCGGTCTGGAAGGAGTTCACCCATTGGTTATCGAATACTGTTTTGGGATTAATAAACTTTACGTTCTCATCTGAATGCCACGACAGGCCTATGAAACCTCCCCTATGGCCGGTCCTATAAAGGCGCTTATAAACTATGCCGCTCCATTCTATGGCATCTTCCTCTGGCGTCGACGCCCCATGGATAAAGAAAGTCACGGAGGATGGGTCATCCATAACCATGTTGCTTTTTTCAACATTTATGTCGCGATACCTTAGTTTATTATCCGTATTGCTTACGGTAGGACCTTCTCTAACGTTAATAAATCTATACATATCCCTTACGTCTTTTAAGGCAATAACCGCCTCATCAAGGACGACTCTTTTCTTGCTGTCATCCATGCCAAGCTCCACCTCAAGGGTGAGCTTAAGAGAACCTTCGTTTACCCCTTCGAATACACCGTAGAAGTTGCCGTCGGAGTCAAACCACGAAGGATCGAGGAGTTGGCCTTCTCCCTTGTTATCGCTATCGGAAGTAAGGGTAAATTTCATTTTTTCAGTAAATTGTTTCTTTGAATAACGCAATTCTGCCAAATAAGCATCGTTTATCCTCTTAAATACCCTTATTTTGCCTTGTCCTTCTGCCTTGAGGTAGAATTTGATGTTCTGGTTATTGGTCCATTCCTTTATATTGGGAATCGTTATGTTAAACGGCATTAAGTCCTCTAAATCGCGAATGCCATTGATAGCATCATCTTCATAATCTTTATCAAATTCATCGTTTGCAGCATCCAAGTCATCTTGGTGTACGGTTGATTCGCTTGAATCATCGTCATCATTCACCCAAAACACGCATCCGGGCTCATTCTGCTCAACAGCATTGTCCTCGCCGCCTAGGAATCCGTCATTGTTGGAGTCTACGAGGATGTCGCCTGAGATACCATACTCGAGTTCACTAATATAACTTTGGTCGCATGTCCCCATATCCCACCAAAATCCGTCTCCGTAATTCGGCGTCTCAACTGATAATTCGAAATCTGTATCAGGAATATTATTATCCAATATTATATATGAGGTAGTTTCGCCGAATGGAGCATATTTCTCCTTTCCTTTGCTGCCTGCAAGATAATTCATTGCTAATCCATTTGCTATGTAATTATTAATATTAAGGGGCACATTCCACCATCTTGAATCAAATTTATACGAGTTGTCCGTTTCTAATAATTGGTAATTCTCAAATATTACCACATATTTCTTTACCGATTTAGGAGGGCTATGTAAATACATCTTAGTGCTATATTTTACTTTGCTGCCATCTCCGCCGCATAGCCCCCAATTATACATTAGAATATGCATGGCATACGGGTAATTGACCTTTACATATTTTCCTTTTTCTTTGTATTCATAATAATAGTTTGGAAAATTACAAATAGTTTGTTCTGCAAAACTGTCCGGATACCATGTTCGAGTATTGTATTTCATGTCCATCCATCCGCCATAGGGCGATTCATAAAACAGATTCGAATTAAACCCTTCGGTTTTTTCAAATACTGCCGGCTCATATCTAAGAATGCAGTATTGCCCTGTAAGCGGATTTGTACCCCAAATTGCAAGCCATATTTCGTTTTCGGAATATAAATACACAAACAACTGGTAATAATAATATACTACCCTGTCCTCGTACGTCTTTCCCGTATCAAGGGTAATCTTGACCTTAAGAATGTTTTCCCCGGAGTGAGTATTAGGGTCTACCATCATTAAGATATATTTTGGTGAGTCTGTATTGACTTCATATTCACGGGCCTTGCCGGGACAGATGAGCATAGGACCTTCGAAGGTGCCTGCCGACTTGTTCAACGTACAGGGCTGTCCGTTTACGGTGATCGAAGTTATGCCTGCATTTAAATTAAACCTTCCGCCGATCTTCAGCTCTTTTTCGGTTATTACCTGGCCGGAATAAGGCGAGCTGAATGCCACATCAAGATTATTATTTTTGACGGGGGCTGGCGGGTTCTCCATGCGCCGCTCTGTCCTGGTCGATAATTTCTTCTTCGTCCGCGGCGGCGTATATCCCTCGGCGGTCATATCAACAGTGACAACCGGCCTCTCGACAAGGCTGCCTCCGCCTGCGCCGGGTCCTACGGGCTCCGAATAAATTGAATACGATACGAGCCTCCGCCTGCCGTTTACATCAGTCATAGATATAAGGAAGGTATTCAGGCCTTCCTTCATCCGAATATCGCCGAATTCAAAACCGTTATCTGTGATCTTTGCCTCAGTTCCCTTTATGCTTATCGATTTGGCCTGAAAATCAGCCTTAAGTTTACCTTTTAGGATGAAATGGTCGCCACTGATTACTGAGAATTGCGAAGGAGAGATCGATTTAATACCGAGAGGGAGATTAAGATCTACGTTATTAATGCCCCCGTGGGCGTTAATAGGCGTAAAAAAAGGCGCTATGATCGCCAGAAATATATACAGTGCTGAATGTTTGATCGTTCGACTTCCTTATTAATATATCCGCCCTACAAACAAATATATTTTACCGCCTAATTGTTTTGCTGTCAATACTATTATTTTTTGATTTACCTTCTAACATATTTACCCGTAATTCGCAATATATTCCTCTTTACATCTCCCCCCTCTCAATGTATAATTATCTCACATTCAAAATTGGGGGTTGAGAAAAATGGGAAGAAAATTATCCGCATTCGTATTTTGCTTTTTTTTAGTCCTCGCGTTCGAAACGTGTTTCTCCGAGGCATATGCCGACTTTAATGTCTATACAGTAGCCGGGTCCGGAAGTACAAGTGAAGTGACCAACTTTGGTTATGATGAGACCCCGTGGCTGTATATTGATGTTCCTGAATTCAGCGGGGCCCAGGGTCTTTACCCAAAGCTGTCCGTATCGGCCGCGTGGATATACCAGAACGATACGAATGTAATAGGCGTACAGGGATTCGACCAGGAGTTTTATCCGAACGGTTTCCAGGATTCGTGGGTAAAACTCGATGAGTGGGACTTTATCAAGCAGCCGGGTATGTGGAATGTCGGCTCAAGCTATTCAGTATATACACTGAACGGATATACGCCGAACGTTATCGCGACGGGATCGGATTCCACAAGTTTTGAAGTGGCTGCTGTACCTGAGCCAACATCCCTTCTGCTCCTCGGAAGCGGCCTTATCGGCCTCATCGGGACATTTAACCGCAAGTTCAAGCGATAGTCCTGCCAATAGAAAAAGCGAGCGATGCCATACACGGCGCACACACGCCGGTCGCTTCGCTTATGCACCTCTTATTAGGGTAGATCTCATATAACCTCTTATATTTGGCGGGCGTGTAATTCGGCATCAGCACATTCGCGCCTGCCTTAAGCCCCTCCGCCCTGTAATCCTTTCCCATGCTCCCAAGCGCGGTCGTCGCGGGCAGGTTCACCTTTTTCATGACGATGCGGGTCAGCGCGAGCGTCTTTAGCACGAGGTTGACGTCGCCTGGCTTCGTCTCCGCGAGCTCAGTCTTTTCATGCGGGATGAACGGCCCGATCCCTATCATATCGAAACCCCATTCCTTGAAGAATAATATGTCATTCGCTATTGTGCGCAGGGTCTGGCCCGGCAGGCCGATCATTATGCCGGAGCCGGTCTCGTAGCCGAGCTCTTTCAGGTCGCGCAGGCAGCGCAGGCGGTTTTCGAAGCTCATGCCCGTGTGAATGGAATCGTAGAGTTTTTTGTCGGAGGTCTCGATCTTCAACAGGTACCTGTCGGCGCCGGCCTTCTTCCATAATTCGTAATCCGCGCGGGGGCGTTCCCCGACGGAGAGCGTGACGGCTATGCCGTGCCTTGATTTTATTTCTTTGACGATGCGGGCGAGCCACTGAGGATCGAGGGCGGGGTCTTCGCCGGATTGCAGGACTACCGTCTTGATATTTTCGGAGGCTATCTTAGCGGCGCTGGCGAGTATCTCTTCGTCAGATAGCCGGTATCTCTCGAGGGATCTGTTCGTTGCGTTTAAGCCGCAGTAATAACAGTGCCTGCCGCAATGGTTAGAGAACTCGACGAGGCCGCGCAATAATATAGCGTCGCCGGCATATCTCTTGCGGACCGCGTCGGCGCGCTCAAACAGCTTCTGCAGTTGCGTCCCGTCCTCGAGCGCCAGTATCTTTTCGAGATATGATTCGTCTTTAGACGTATTCATCCCGCATGCCCGCGTCGATGGCCGAGAAGAGCCTCGAGACCTGCTCCCTGGATTTGGCGTTGAGCTTCGCGGTCTCGCGGGCGATGAGCTTGTATCCCGCTTCCTTGACCGCGGGCGAGGCGAAGTCGTCGAGGTACTCCTTGAATGTCACGAGCGCGTTGACGCTGCACATGCCCTTTATGAGGCCGGGCTTCGCGAGGTTCATGAAGCTCTCGCCCGTCCTCTCCCTGCGGTAGCAGGCGGCGCAGAA
>JBAYMW010000059.1:0-8938 GCA_041663405.1 Candidatus Omnitrophota bacterium
CGAGGTAGCTCAGTTGGTAGAGCGCGGGACTGAAAATCCCGGCGTGAGCGGTTCAATTCCGCTCCTCGGCACCATATACTCCATACAAACAAAGAAGGAGGGAGCGGTCATGGCAAAGCTCGTAAAGAAGGTCGGAGCGAAGAAGGTAACATTTAAGCTGATAGCGCCTTACGCCAATAGCGTCAGCGTCGCCGGTGATTTCAACAATTGGGATGTAAGCGCGGCCCCGATGAAGAAAGACTGGAAGGACGACTGGACAGCCGCCCTCAACCTGAAGGCCGGACGTTACGAATACAAATTTTATGTCGACGGTTCGTGGCAGAATGATCCGAGCTGTGATGTCTGCGTTCCGAACGAGTTCGGGAGCACCAACTGCGTCATCGAGGTAAAATAGCTCAAGCTGGCGTAGCTCAGTTGGTAGAGCAGCGGTTTCGTAAATCGCGGGTCGGAGGTTCAATCCCTCTCGCCAGCTCCATAAACTTCAGAGTCCAATTTGGCGAGATTTAGGGAAGTCCTAAAGGAACGTAATTTCTTCCTGCTCTGGCTTGGGCAGATAATCTCGCAATTCGGCGACAGGCTCAACCAGATGGTCCTGATCGCGATAGTCTACGCCAGGACCCCGGGTTCGCCGTTCGAGCTCGCGAAGTTCTTCTCCTTTACGATAATCCCGTCGTTCTTCGTAAGCCCCATTGCGGGCGCGTTCATCGACAGGTGGGACAAGAAGACGACGATGATAGTCTGCGACGTCCTGCGCGGGCTTGTCGTGCTGGCGGTCCCGCTGCTGTTCGTGGACGTGAAATCAGCTCCGTCCCTGCCGATATACGCCGCGGTCTTCCTGATATTCACAGTAAGCTGTTTCTTCCTGCCGGCGAGGCTCTCGATAATCCCGGACCTCGTCCCGAAGGACAAGCTGCTTGTCGCTAATTCGATATTCACGGTGACCGGGATGATCGGCTCGATATTCTGGTTCGTCGTCGGAGGCATACTCGTCGAGATCGTGAAGGTCAACAACGGCCTTTACCTTAACGCGCTGGTATACCTGATGTCCGCGGCCGCGATAACATTCATAACGGGCCACAGGAGGCACGCGCAAAAGGCGGCCGGGCCGGTGGGCATAGAGAAGATGGTGAGGACCTCGATCGTGACCGATATAGCCGACGGCCTGAAATACCTGAAGGGCCACAAGGAAGCGAGGTTCGCGTTCCGCGTGCTCTTCGTCATGATGGCGGGAGCCGGAGCGGCCTATTCGGTCATCATCGTTTTCATACAGGACGCGATGGGTTCGATAACGAAGGACCTCGGCCTGCTCGGGATGTTCCTCGGCGCGGGTTTTTTCCTCGGTTCCGTCATTTACGGCAAGGCCGGGCAGAACCTTTCGAAGCACAAGACGATATTCAGCTGTTTTATCGCGGCGGGGATCGCGATGTTCTTTTTCACTATGATGTTGAAATGGACGCAGTCTTTCATGTCCGCGTCCGTGATCGCGATGGTCCTCGGCGTTTTCCTCGCGCCGATAGGCATCTCGACGAACACGATGATACACGAAATGGTCGTCGAGAACATGCGCGGCAGGATATTCAGCTCGCTCGGCATCGCAATGAATATCGCGTTCCTGATATTCATGCTGTGCTCGTCGAAGCTGGCGGAGTCGATGGACAGGAGCTATATTTTGTATGCGGTAAGCGGTTTTTACGTTATCGCGGGGATACTCGGGTTCGCCGATATGTACCTGTTCAAGGAGAAGCATATAAATGCCTGATTATGACGTTGTCATCATCGGCGGGGGGCCCGCGGGGCTCACGGCCGGGATCTACGCCTCGCGCGCGAGGCTGAAGACGCTGCTGATCGAGAAGATGATGCCGGGCGGGCAGATATTGACGTCGCCTTTGCTGGAGAATTACCCCGGTTTTTCCAAAGGGGTCGCGGGGCTCAGCGTCATAGAAGAGATGGTCAAGCAGGCGGAGCGTTTCGGGCTTGAGATAAAGACCGGTGAAGTGAAAAAGATAGAGGAAAAGGGCGATAAGAAGGCGGTATCGTCCGACACGGGCGCTTACGACGCGTCCGCGGTCATATTCGCGATGGGCGCGAGCTATTCGAAGCTGGCCGTCCCTGGCGAAGAGAAGCTCAACGGACGCGGCGTCTCTTATTGCGCGACATGCGACGGCCCGCTGTACAGGAACAAGGAAGTTGCCGTGGTCGGCGGCGGCGATACCGCGATAGAGGAAGCCCTGCACCTCGCAAAATTCTGCTCGAAGGTACATGTGATCCACCGCAGGAATGAATTGCGCGCCGCGAAGATACTGCAGGAGCGCGCCTTAGCCGAAAAAAAAATAAATATCATCTGGGATAGCATCGTCACGGAGATATTGGGGACAGTAAAGGTCGAAGGGGTCATGACGAAGAACGTCAAGACGTCCGAGCAGAAGATAGTGCCCGTCTCCGGGGTATTCCTGGCCGTCGGTTTCACGCCGCACACCGGCATCGCAAAAGGGCTTGTCGCGACGGACGATAAGGGGTATATTATTACGGATGATGATATGGCCGCCTCGCGCGCCGGGTTCTTTGCCGCGGGGGATTGCCGCAAGAAACTGCTGCGGCAGTTCGTGACGGCCTGCGGGGACGGTGCTACGGCCGCGTTCGCCGCGCAAAAATACATCGAACAAAAAGGAGGGGTAAAATGAAGAAACTTTTATTGGCAGCCATGATAGTCGCGTTAAGCGCCGGGCTGTGTTTTGCCGCTAGCCCCGAGAAGAAGGCCCAGATCGCGGCGAAGAACTGGCTCGAGATGATAGATAACAATGATTACGCGCAGAGCTACGACGAGGCTGCCTCGTTCTTCAAGGCAAATATCAACAAGTGCGAATGGCTGCAGACCTGCGGGTCCCTCAGGGATATGCTCGGCAAGGCCGAATCGAGGAAGCTGGTCTCCGCGACGAGGCAGGAGAAGATGAAGGATGCCCCTGACGGCGAATACGTGATCCTGGTGTATAAGACGGATTTTAAGAGGAAGGCCGGCGCGCAGGAGATAGTCGTGCCGGTGCTCGACAAGGACGGAAAATGGCGCATATCGGGATACCACGTCGACTGATACGAAGGGCGGTACCAATTGCCAGGCAATACCGTTAGAAGCGCATTTATTGCAGCGATCGCCTTTGTTTTACTCATAAGCTTGCCGGAGATAGCTCCGTCTGTCCATGGTAAGCTTTTTTGTTTTTCTGTGGCAAAGGCCTCATCGTTTTTTCTCGGATCGCCTGCGGAGACGCTGGAAGACAGGAGCTACCGTATCGATGCAGACGGAGTGCCGGTCAACGTTTCGGAGGCCTGCAGCGCTTTTAGATATTTTGTCCTGCTTTATACGTTGCTGATGGGAACGTACGCTTTTTATCATCCCATACGGCGCGCGGTCCGGGCTGCGCTCCCCGTGTTATTGCTGTCTTATGTGATATCCGTGGCCGCGAACACGGCAAGGGTAATCGCATCGGTATATGTATACAGGATCGGCGCCGCCATGTTGCCGGTAAATTATGAACGGGCGCTGCACATGTGCGCCGGCGCGGCAATATTCCTTACGGTCACAATAATGAGTTTTGCCGTTTTTGAAAGGAGATTTTCCGGTGGAAACAGATAGCGCGAACAGAACGGCGGCAGCTGACGGCCTGAAGAAGTCTTCGTTTTTGTTATGGGTCATAACTATCCCGCAGGCAATATTGATGTTCCTCAACCTTGGGGCGTATTGGGTCATAAAAAGCGAGATGATCCCCGAAGGCAGATCTGCCGCCATGTACGTGTTTCTCTTCCAGCTGCTGCTGTTTACCTGCGGCACCCTGTTATATGCTGACTTGAAGAGGCGGAACCGGGCCGCGAACTGGATATCCGCAGCATTGC
The DNA here is from genome assembly GCA_041663405.1 of Candidatus Omnitrophota bacterium. Classification (GTDB taxonomy): domain Bacteria; phylum Omnitrophota; class Gorgyraeia; order Pluralincolimonadales; family Pluralincolimonadaceae; genus UBA6215. Next base: position 3,886 of record JBAYMW010000059.1, read on the forward strand.
TGCTGGCGCTGAACATATTGTACCTGTGGAATTTCGTGAGCAAGGCGGGAATACTGGTGCCGTCCTCTACGATGCCGTGGGTGCTGGACGTGGGTGAGGTGATCTATTACCAGTTCATCTTCGTGATGCCGGCCGTTTTCTACGCGGCGTTATTGCTTTCTTCCTTCAAGACAAGGTTAGACACGCGGATTGATACGGGGGTCTCGCTGCTGCTCCTGGTGACCATACCTGTCATCTGGTATGTGCTGTTCAACCTCGCTTTCGTCAATAGGAGCAATGATTTTTCGGCGACGATCGTCATGATTTTCATAGTGGTGTCGACTTTGGCCCTGTTATTGCTGCTGCTGCGCATCTTGCTGGCGATTTACATGTGGGCGGTGAAACTGGGCAGGATAGGCACCATCGTGCTTACATATTTCGTCGGCCTCATCGCGCCGTTAGGCGGATTGATGCTGAACAGCCTCATACCGTTCCCCGCGGACTTCCAGGCGCCGGCAGTATATATCCTGACGGTGATCAACGGCATAATACTTGTGATCCCGCAGGTTGGGAACAAGGCCGCGGATCGCGCATTATGGTTGGCCAGGTGTCTGACATTCCCGTTCACGCTTTATTTCTTCCTGGTCTTCCTGCCTTTCCTTCCGCTGTCGTTATTCGCGATGATAGCCGCGGGAACAGGATTCCTGATACTGGCGCCGACAGCGCTTTTTATCATCCATTGCAGGTGCATCGGGGACGGCTATGTGAAATTGTGGGACGGCGCGAAGGCCGTGCCAATCGTGCTCGCCGTCGGGGCGGCCCTTATCATACCCGCCTGTTTCACGGTATCGGCTTTCATCGATAAGGCCTCACTTTCAAAGGCCGTGAATTACGTCTACAGCCCGGATTACGTAAAACAATCGATATATAACGGCAGCGTGGACGCGGCAAAAAACGCGCTCCTAAAACTGCACAATTATAAAGAAGGCATAACCGTGCCGTTCATCTCGTCCTATTACAATAAGATAGTCTTTAACGGCATGGTCCTGCAGGATAGCAGGGTTGAGAACCTCTACAAGATATTCTCGGGAGAGGAGTTGTCGAAGGCGTGGTCAGGGTCGGGATTGCTCAGAGCCAGGGGCCGCGCGAGGGACATGAGATCTCGGAACCGCGTGATGTCTTCCGCCAAAACCTCTCCGGTGGAGATGGTATCCGCCGAGGTCTCTGACGCCGGAAGCGCGGGATATGCGAAAAAACGCGTCACGATAACAATGAAGAACGCGGGGCGCGAGAATTCCGAATTCAACGCCGATATCAAGGTCCCGCCGTATGTTGTAATCTCAGGGTACTGGCTGAAGATAGGAAATGAGCTTGTGCCCGGCAGCATTTTCGAGCGGAAGACCGCAATGTGGGTCTACCGGATGATACGCGATTCCCGCAGGGATCCCGGACTGCTGATATATAAGCCGGATGGCACGCTCAACCTCAGCGTGTATCCGTTCGCAACATCCGAAGAACGCGTTACCGTAATAGAATTCATGTATCCTTCGGGTTTTTCCCCGGACATCAGGATGGGGGATAGGGATATTTCCCTTGGTAGCGCGCCCGACGCGGAGGGGAGCGTTTCCGCCGCAGTCACTCCGGGCAAGGGAGGATTCCTGTTGTATATTCCGCGCGGTTGCGCGAAAAATCTGCCCGTCGTCAGAAGAAAACCTTACCTGCACTTCATACTTGATTATTCGAAGGGCTCGGGCCCGCAGGCCGCAGCGTATCCCGAAAGGATAAAGGAGATTTGCGCGCGTTTCCCCGACGTGAGCAGCGTGTCGTTGACGGCGGCGAATTTTGAATTCATCGATATAGGGACATTCAACGCGAAGGACCAGGAAGGGATAAGGAAGGCGATAATGGCGTGTAGCCTGCAGCGCCGCGGCGCCTTCCTCAAAGAACGCGCTGTAAAGAGGTCATTGTTGATGTATGAGGCAGGGATGGAAGCGGATACGCCGGACGGCCGGGGATTCATGAGGTATCCGGTATTCGTAGCGGTGACAGGCAAGGACGCCGTTTCCGCGGACGAAGGAAATTTCTCGGGTTTTTCCGCTATAGTGCCCGAAGAGAAGGGCTACCATGTCACGGTGACCGGCGATACGGCAACATTGGGTGCGCTTTCTGCGGACAAAGTCGTCGTGCTCAGGTCGGCCGGCACATTGGCCGTTTGCGAAGAAGGCGGATCGGTCGCTTATTTCGGCGCAGGCGACGGCCGTGAGATGGAGGTCTATGACGGCGGAAAGGGAGAGTTCCGCCCGTTGGGAGTGACGCCAGCCAAGTTGCCGGACGAAAAATATCCGCTTGCGGCACAGGCCTGGCTGGGGAATATCCGGATGGAGAGGAATCCCTCCCTTGCGTCTGGCCTCCTGAAAGAAGTCGTTGAGCTCAGCAAGAAGAGCGGGGTAATGGTGCCGGCAACGGCATACATCGTGGTCGAGAACGAATCCCAGAAGAGAAGGATGGAATTGAAGGAGAAACAGAAACTGAAGAGTTCGCAGGCGCTGAGTTTCGACGAAAATCCCGAGGAGATAGAACCGCTTGAAGCGTCGGCGCCGTCATTTGCCGTTACCGCCCTATGCGTGTTCTTATCCGTAGTTCTGGTAAGGAAATTCAGGCGAAAACAGCATTCCTTGACACTACCCAGGCCATGAGTTATAATTCAGGCCTTAACAACGGAGTTTACCATGTCTGACAACATTTTGCATTTGAAGGACGGGGATTTTGACAAGCAGGTAATCGAATATAAAGGCGTCGCGCTCGTGGATTTCTGGGCCGAGTGGTGCATGCCCTGCAAGATGATAGCGCCCGCCATCGAGGCGGCTGCCAGGGATTATGCCGGCAAGGTTAGGGTCGCGAAGGTGGAGATCGACGAAGCCGGCGAGACGGCATCACGTTTTAACGTGATGAACATCCCGACGCTGCTATTCTTCAAGGACGGCAAGGAAGCGAGCCGCGCCGTAGGGGTCATATCAAAGGAGGAGATATCAAGAAGGCTGGACGCGCTCCTCAAATGAATTTCGCGGTCTTCTGCTCCGGAAATGGGACGAACCTGCAGGCTATAATCAATGCCTCGCGGAAAGGCCGCATAAAGGCGAAGCTTGCGCTGGTCGTCTGCGATAACCCGAAGGCATACGCTGTAGAGCGAGCCCGCAGGGCGGGCGTACCGGCGGCCGTTTTCGACCCAAAGGACTTCCCGTCCAAGAAAGAGCTCGAATCCGCGGTGATCCGCGAGCTTGGAAAGAAGAAGATAGGGCTTATCGCGCTGGCGGGTTATATGCGCATCCTGAGCGGCGGCTTTGTCGGGAGGTACAGGAACAGGATAATCAACGTCCATCCGGCCCTTCTGCCGGCATTTAAAGGTGGACAAGCGATAAAAGATGCGATACAATATGGCGTCAAAGTTACGGGCCCGACGGTTCACTTCGTGACCGAGGAGGTCGACGGCGGTCCCATCATCTTACAGGAAGCGTGCCCCGTCAGGCATGACGATACGGAAAAGACACTTCTGGCGCGCGTCCATAAACTGGAACATAAGCTGTACCCCGAAGCGATAGACCTTTTCGCAAGAGGGAAGCTGACGGTAAGGGGCAGGAAGGTAATTATAAAGTAGATGGCAATAAAGTTCGGCACCAGCGGCTGGCGAGCCGTTATCGCCGATAAATTCACATTCGCGAACGTAAGAAAAGCAGCTTTAGGCATAGCAGGTTACGTAAAGGCGCACCATTCTTCGAAGAAGACCCCGCCTCTCGTAGTGATCGGCCACGATACCCGCTTCAATTCAAGGGAATTTGCCACAGCGGCAGCGAAAGTGCTTGCCGCTAACGGCGTAAAGGTACTCCTGACAGACCGCGACACCCCGACGCCCGTCATATCCTATCAGGTTATAAACAGGAAAGCCGACGGCGCGATAAATATAACGGCAAGCCATAACCCGCCCGAATATAACGGGCTCAAATTTTCGCCGTACCACGGCGGCCCGGCGGCTACAGAAGTCACCGGAGAGATCGAAAGGCGCGCCGCCGCGATAAAGAAAGATATCCCGGAACCGGCAGTCTCCGACCTGAAATACCCGATAGAGGTATTCGACCCGAGGCCCGAATATTTCGCGAGGATAAAGAACCTCGTGGACCTCGATACGATAAAGAAGGCGAAGCTTAAGATAGTGGTCGACGTGATGCACGGCACCGGCCGCGGCTACCTGGACCGTATATTGAATGAATGCGGCTGCGACGTGGAGGTGCTCAACGATAACCTCGATCCCCTGTTCGGGGGACACCCGCCGGAGCCGGCCAAAGAGAATATAGGCAAGATGTTGTCTGAGGTTAAGAAGCGCAAGGCGCGCCTCGGCCTCGGAGTTGACGGCGACGCAGACAGGTTCGGCATAGTGGATGAGTCCGGAAGGTTCTATACCCCCGATGAGGTCATAGCCCTTTTGTTCAAGCACCTCATCGAGACCCGCCCGAGACTCCCGAAGGTTGCGCGCACGCATTCGACCTCAAGGCTGATAGACCGCATAGCCAAAAAATACGGGATCGAAGTCGTAGAGACCCCGATAGGGTTCAAATATATCGGCGAGGTGCTGCAGACCGGCAAGTGCGTGATCGGCGGGGAGGAGTCCGGCGGGCTTTCGATAGCCAAGCATGTGCCCGAGAAGGACGGCATCCTCGCGTGCCTGCTCGTGACGGAAATGGTCGCGGCCAGCGGCAAGAAACTCAGCAGCATATTGGAAGGCATTTATAAGGAATTCGGGAGGTCGTACCCCGGCAAGATAAATATAAAGCTCGACGACGCGCATAAGGCGCGCCTCCTGGACATGCTGGAAAAGCACCCGCTGAAGACGGTCGCGGGCATGAAGGTCGTCAAGGCCAGCAAGGTAGACGGGCATAAATATATTCTTGAGGATTCGAGCTGGCTGCTCGTAAGGCCTTCGGGCACCGAGCCGCTCATACGTTTCCATTTTGAAGGCACCACTTTGGCGAAGAACAAAAAGCTGGCAGCCTTCTGCCAGAGACTGATTGACATCGGCTGA
>JBAYMW010000060.1:0-8764 GCA_041663405.1 Candidatus Omnitrophota bacterium
CGGTCTGCGTGGAGAGGTCGATAATACCATCATTGATATCGACGGTGCCGCCCGCGGAGTCGATGTTGAGATTGCCGACCGTCGTGGATATCTTTCCGGATCCGGCCCCTGCGCCTCCGAATATCACTTCGGCGACCTCACCGGTCGTGTTGTCGGAGTTGACGGTGAATGTCCTGCTGGTCGTGCCGGTCAGCCCGGAGGCTGCCGCATACAATGTGCCGTCGACCTCGAGGTCGTTCTGGATGTATGCAGAGCCCGCGCCTGAGACCACGGCGCCTGTGTCGTCGCCGACGACAAGATTTGCGGCCGGCGTAGCATCGCCCATTCCGACATAACCGGCGCTGCTGATGAACAGGTCGTAATTCAATCCTCCGTCCCTTGTGAATCCAAATGTGCCATAATCAAATATTGCCGGTTTTCTGCTTATCACTCCGCCGGTGCCGTTAGTGACGCCGGAAAAGAAGAAAGCCCTGTCTCCTGCGGAGTCATAACCGCCGATAAATCCGGTCATCGCAGGAAATACCAGCACTCCTGATCGGGCGATGATATTCGAATTGAAATACCCTTGTCCCGATACGTCCAATGCGGCTTCCGGAGCCGCATTTCCTATGCCTACCCTGTTATTGTTAGCGTCTATCGAGAGCGTGTTGGAATCGAAGTTCAACGCGTCGACGCCTCCGCCTAGGGCCACCGCAACGTCTGCAGGCATGTTATTCGTCAGGACCTGGCCTGTCGCGTCCGGGAATGTGAAGACGCGGTCGCCGGTCTGGCCCGCCGAGCTTACAGTGACGCTGTTGCCGTCTGTGTTGACTTCGAAGGTATCGTTCGTGGTGCCGGTTATTGCCGTGCTTCCGCCGACGGCTCCGAACGAAAGGGTTCCCAATCCGTCTGTCTTAAGGACATGGCCGGACGATCCATCAACGCCGGGCAGTGTCCATATAAGGTCGCTTCCTATCGCGTCAGGCGCCTTGAATCCCACATAGTTCACTCCGCCCGCGGCCAGCTCATTGAACCTGAGCTCGAGGGTATTTCCTGCCGCCGCCCCGTGCGGGCTAAACGTCATGCTTGTGCCGGCAATAATGGCTTTTGTAGCCGGATCATTATCCGCCGCTCCCGCGGCTCCCGCCTTCGCGGCCTGGAACATGATGGCTGAAGCTCCGGACCCTGTCGCTGTCCCCGCCTTTAGGACAAGATTACCTCCGTCAAGGTCGGATCCCGTGGCATACGCGCCGCCTGACTGGACGGTAAGATCATTGCCGGCCTGCCCGGCCGCCTGGTGGCGTTCCATCCCTATCGTCCTGCCCGCTTGGCCGTCCAGCGATACCATATAACTCGGCGCCAATGTTGTCGGGTTCCCGTCGAAGGTCCCTCCTATCCCGATATTGCCTCCCGCCGGCTGCAGCACCAGGTTGGTCGCGGTTGCGGTGCTGCTCCATCCTCCTACCCTTGTATAATCCGTACCCGCGACATCTTTCGCCTGTATATAAAAATACGGCCCTGCGGCGGCGGCGCAGAACATGTTCTCGGAACCGGTCACGACCTTTAACGCGCCTACCACTTCAAGCTGCGCGCCCGGATTCCCCGTATTAATACCGACCCTGTTATTGGATGCATCTATTGTAAGCGTATCTGCGTCAAAATTTAGCGCATTGACGGCGTTGTTCAATGTTACGGCGACGATGGCGTCCGACATATTTGTCGTAAGCACTTTTCCGGACACGTCGGGGAAAGTATAAGAATGGTCCGATGTCTGCCCGGCGGAGTTTATCGTGACGCTGTTGCCGTCCGTATTCACTTCCCACGTATCGGAAGCGGTGCCTGAGGATGATAGCGCGCCCGAGATGGTGCCGGTTACATTCAGGTCGCCCGAGATATCGACCCTGTCGGAAGCGGAATTAAGCCGCATGAGTTCGCTAAGCACGCCTGCCTGGCTTATCTTGAAGATCATGTCCGCGTTCTCGGAGCCCTGTGTTACGGCCGTCAGGACGGTATCTATAGAGCCGTGTTTCTGCAGGTTACCGGCATCTTCGACGTAATACGCCAGCCCTGTTCCGATGCCGGCGGCCGGCACATTCGTCGTCGAATGCTCGATCTTTAATATGTCGCTCACGGCGTTGTCCACCACGTCTTCGTTAAGCAGCGTCATGCCGGCGGTCGGAGTCAGCGTTATCAGGTCGACATTAGCGGATGTGTTCGTGAATTTAAAGGTGTCCCATTCCTTGAACTGCATTATATTATCCGACTGTGACATATATATGCTATGCGCATAATCGGGCGCGCCGCTCAATGAGCTGATGACCGCGAATGATTTCTTATCATACAACGTTATATCGTCGTAGTGATATGCGATGCCGGTATTTTCAAATATATTTTCCACAAACAGCGACCCTGCGGCCGTCGCTTTTGCCGGCGCGGGCGCGGTGGCGTCGCGCACGATGACTGCGCTTGCGGGTTGCAGGTTCAGGTTGCCCGCCGGCGTCGTTATGAACGGATTTCCTCCGTTGCCGAACGTCAATGTCGGCGTCGCGGATGAATTATCGGTATCTATCGTGAATGTGTCCGATGAAGTGCCCGCTATAGCTGCGCTTGCCGCGTAGAGCGTGCCGTCGACCTCGAGGTCGTTCTGGATATATGCATCGCCTGCCCCTGCTACCGCCGCGCCTGCGTCGCTTCCGACGACCAGGTTCGCGACGGGCGTGGTATCCCCGAGGCCAAGATAACCGTTACTGTCAAGCGTAAGCCGCCTTGTGCCTGACATCGATATATAATATCCGCTGCCCGGAACCACGGGGGAATATCCGGCTTCGGAACTTAAAGTGCCGCCTACATAATTCCTGGTTGTTGACGTATTGGCTCCTACCGGAGCATCAATGCGTATCGCGGTGCTATTTATGCCTTCAAATTTCGCGACTTCTATAGCTCCCGTGGGGTCAGAAACATGCAGCTGGTTTCCGGGAGCAGAGGTCCCGATGCCGACCCTGTTATTAAGCGCATCGACCGACAGCGTGTCAGCATCTATATTCAGCGAATCGACGGCATCGTTTAGCGCGACATCCACCGTTTGGGTTGAAAGGTCCAGGGTCCCGTCGTTGATATCCACCGTACCGCCGTTGGAATCTATCACGAGGTTGCCCGATGCGGTCGTCAGCTGCCCGTTGCTGCCGCCCGAGCCTCCGAGACGCAACGTGGTCAGCGCATTGTCGTTATTGGAGTTCACCGTGAACGTATGGCTCGTCGTGCCGTTGATCGCGGCGCCGGAACCCGTTATCGTACCGACCGCGATCACGTTGCCGGCCGCGTCGACGTTGAACATCGAGACCCCTCCCAGCTGCAGGTCAAACAGGAAGTTCGCCGTCGCGGGCCCGCTCGCGGATGTCTGCGTGAGGTTGAGCTTTATGCCCGTATAGTTGCCGGCGGCCTTATCGATTATAGCGGCATAATCATACGCTACCTCATTGCCGGCTGAGGCGCTCTTAGTGACGGAGCCGGTAAGGCTGTATCCCGACGGGGGGTTCAGCGCGAGGCTGGTGTTGACGCCGCTTATGATATCGGCATACAGGCAGCGCCAGGCCAGGCTCGCTGAACCGAGGTCATATGTCGAATCCAGCGACGGTATCAGCGATGAACCGAAATAGCCGCTTACCGTTATCGTATCGGATGTGGTATCGCCGAGATTGACGGTAGAATCAAAATATGAGGCCCCGTCGACTTCCAGCACGCCTGTGACATGCAGGTCATTGTTGGTGGTCGCGTGCGTGTTCGTCCCGGTGCCTGTACCCACCTGGCTGTTGCCGCCGCTTCCGGGCGCTAAGACCAGGTCTTCGTTCGCGGCGGTCGTGATATCCACGGGAACGCCGTCGAACTCGAGCTGGCCGGCATAGGCTTCGCCTATCTCGCCCGGCGGGGCTAGAAGGAACCAACTGGCAAACAGGTATATGAGGAATAATACGAACGTGAACTCCGATACCCTGACGGCCATATCTCTCTTTAATGTAAGCATTTAAAATCCTCCTTTAAATTGTCATTCCAATGTGAACATGAAAGATTCTTCGCCTGTTACGGTTTCTTCCGAATTCTTTAGCATCCCCTTTAAGGTTATCGTGCCGGCGCCGTTCAATATTACGGTGCCGCCTTTCTTGATATATAACGCCTCGTCCGAAGGGGAGGACGGGATGATATTCCCATATATGAAATTTTCCGTGGAAAAGGCCGACGCGTTCCCGCCTCCGACCGTGACGGATATGGCCTCGAAAGTCTCCCCTGCCGTCGCGGAAGCGCCTTCCAGGTCTATGGTGACATCGTCAACCGAGGACGGCTCACCCTCGGGCTGCCAGTTATTCCCGTCGGCCCACGTGGAAGCATCGCCGCCTCCGACCCAGTTCTTGTCGGCGCAGAACACGGCCCCCGGGGCCGCTGCCGCGGCAAGACCTGCAAGCAATATGATCGATACTATCGCTTTATTCATCTCACGAATATCGCCGCTCCCGATATATCCATCTTCGTGACCTTAAGCTCCACGTCGCCCTCAAGCAATACTATATTATCGGTATCATCGTCATTATCGTAGTCATACATGCCGTTCGGGCCCAACGAAAGCAGGTTGAGCCCCATGTCGACGTTTGAGTTCGGTTTATCGCTGAAGACTGTTTTTCCCGAAGGGTATTCTATCGTGTATGAGGATATCTTGGGCGCGGTAAGCCCGGTGCGGCTGAAATTGACCGTCAGCCTCCAATCGCTGCCCCTGCCCGGCATCGCCGTAAGCTGGATCACATCCCTGTCGTCAATGCCCGAGAGGTTTGAGAGGAAGAGCGTCTTTATGCGCTTGGAATCGGGTATCGGGATTTTCATTCCCTCCTTAAGGATTACCGCCCCGCCCTTGGCGGGACTGTTCCTCAGGCTCACGAAACTGACCAGGTCTTTCTTCTTCCCGGGCTCTCCGTCCTTTTGTTGCAGGCTCGCTTCAATGGATATCTCAACGCCCCCTATGAACTGGAGCTCGTCATCGGCGACATCTCCGCCTTCCGAGATATTCCTGTTCGTGTTATCAAAATAGCGCAGGGAAAAACCCGTTATCGTTATGCCGAACGGGTTCTTCGATATCGCGTTGTCCCCCCCTGAGTCCTCGACATATATCTGCCCGTCCTCCTTCACCCACCTGTATCCCGTTACGGCATCCGGGTTCTTTTTTGGGTCGGGATGGAAGGTGAAACGCAGCAGGCTTCCGGGGGCGACCTTTGAAAGCAGCTGCACCTTATTCAGTTCCTCTTTCCTGCCCCAGTCGAGCATCGACACCGCTACCGGATAATAGCCGTCCGTATCGGGCGCGCGCGCTTCGCCGATCGGCATGCTCGCGCCGGCCTTTATATCCCTGTCAAGTTCGTACACGTTAAGCCCGCTCTGCGCCATATGGCTTGAATCGGTCCATGGGTATACGACCTCGAGCTCGTCGGAATATGCCCTTACCACCTCGAGCGAATCCCTGAGCCCGTTCTTCTCCGGCGTCCCTTCGATGATGTCCTGCAGCACCTGCGAAAGGACTTTCTGCAGGAGCAGCTCGTCCTTCATGTAAGCCCAGCTCTGCAGGGCGGTCGCCATGCTCCAATATACCGCGGCCGTAATGAACACTGCTATCGTTATCGCGATGAGCAGCTCTATTAGCGTGAAGCCGGACTGCCTTTTACCCACGTCATGTCCTCTAATAAAGTGACAAGTTCGACTACCGGTTTTTCGCTGAGCCTTCCGTCAAAAAAGACGGAAACCTCCACCTTCAAGGGTTCTGAGGCCGCGCCTATATCCGTATATATCCTCCATCTCCTCCCGTTCAATTCTATCGGCGGCTCACCGAGGGGCGGATAATATGAGCTGCCTGCCTCCTTGAACCGTTCGGTCGTGATATCGAGGTTTTTGACGCGCTCCATCTGCCATTTCGCGAGGTTCAGCGCCGTTATCGTCTCTCCCGTCATCGAGGAGGACGCGAGCGTATGCGAGAAGAGCTGCATCATCGGCACGAAGAGCGCCGCCAGCACCGCCAGCGTTATCAGGACTTCCGTATATGTAAAACCCTTCCTTGTCCTCATATGTCAGAACGAGTTATATTTCAATTGTATGGTCCTCGTTATGCCTCCGACCTTACCGGTAGACGACATCAGCGACTGTTTGAAATCAAGTTTTACCTCATATGTCCCTGCCCCGAGAGAGGTCGGGCTTACGAAATACTCTTCGCTTCCTATGATGATCGCCTGCGACTTGAGCAGATGGACCGCCTGGCTTATGCCCGCCTCTGCCAGGTATAAGGCCTTCGCGCGGTTCACCTCATACTGGTTCGTGAGCGCGATGGATGACAACAGCGCGACAAGGCTTGCGCCTATCAGGCTGACGGTCAGTACGATGATCAGCACGCCGAATAATACGGCGCCGCGCCTGTCACCACTCGTTCGGCTTCTGCCCCGCATAGCTTCCCCATTTGGAGTTCAGCGGTTCCGTCACGTTGATGACGACATCCGCCTTATCCTTTATGTATGCCCAGCCGCCCGTTCCGGACGGAGTGTCGCTGCTTGAGATGTCTTCCGTCGTGCTCACGCCCTTTTTATCCGTTATGAGCTCGGCGGGGATACGGTCAAGGTAGGGACGTTTAATTCCCATATCGTCATACTGCGTGGTCATGAGCTCTCCGATGGAATCGGGATACTTCCCTTCCTTGGCCCTGAAGAGCGTTATCCTCGTCCTTATGGAGCTCAGGTTGGTCTGCGTCGCGGCTATACGGGCTTCGACGTCGAACCCGATATAGTTCGGGATTATCGTCGCGGCGAGTATCGCGATGATCGTTATTACTATCATTATCTCGATAAGCGTGAAGCCTCTCCTGGATCTCATGTCGTTCTCCTTTATGATTTGATGACCTTGATCAGGTTGAATATCGGCAGCAGCACCGAAAGCGCGATGAATGCAACTATGGCTCCCATGACCAGCAGCAAAAAGGGCTCAAGCAGGCTCGTGAAATTACGCAGCGTGTACTCTACCTCCGGCTCGTAGAACGAGGCGACCTCGGAGAACATCTCGTCCAGATGCCCGGACTTCTCCCCGCTGCTTATGAGCTGTATGACCATCGGCGGGAATATACCGGAAGACCTGAACGCCTCCGTAACGCCCTGCCCGATATTCACCCTCTCGCGGATATCCACGAAGGTCTTGCGCAGCACCGTGTTCGATATCGTGTTCTCCACGACGGCAAGGCTTTCATGGAAAGGCACACCCGTCTTCGTGAGCGCCGCCATAGCCCTGCTGAACCTCGATATCATCACCTTCAGGTACAGGTCGCCGACAAGCGGCGTCTTGAGCGTATAGCCGTCCATCCTGAACCTGCCTTCCGGGGTAGAGATATAATGTTTAAGCCAAATAACGAGAAGGACGATACCAACGGCCGCGAGATGCCAGTAATTCCTGAGTGCCCAGCTGAGGCCCAGTACCATCCTGGTAGGCACAGGCAGTTTTGCCTGCGACGCCTCGAATATCGCGACGAAATTCGGCAATACCGCGACAAGCACAAAAGTCACTACGGCCAGTGAAAGCCCGATAAGGACGACTGGATATATCAGGGAGGACTGGACGCGCGAACGTATCTCGAGCTCATCGGCGCCGAGCGAAGCCAGGCGCTCGAGGACGTCGTCCAAAAGCCCTCCGGCTTCCCCTATCTTGACCATCGACACGAAATAACCGTCGAATACCTGCGGATGTTTAGCGACCGCCTTTGAAAGGCTCATGCCGGCCTGGACGTCTCTCATGACCTGGTTTAGCACGGTCTTAAGTTTAGGGTTTTTTACCTGTTCGGAGACATTCTCGAGGGATGAGGTTAACGTGTTCCCGGTACGGAGCAACGTAGCGAGCTGCCTCGTGAATACTATCGTCTCCTGCCTGCTTATCCTGGAGGTCACCCTGGAGTAATATTCCGATAAGCCGCCGAAGGCGTCCGCCCGGGGCGTTATGTCTACTATGCTGTATCCGAGGTCCCTAAGGCCGGAGGCGACTTCGTCTTTGCTCCCGCTCTCGGCAGACCCGGTAATAAGCTGCCCGGACTTGTCGCGTGCACGATAGTTGTACTTTGGCATCAGAAGCTTTCATCGACCCTTAGATATATTCTTAGCCGGTAAGGTCTCCCTGCCTATCTTCTCATACAGTTCCTTGCCGTAATCCGCGAAAGCGCTCTTCGGAAAATCGGACACAAGCCTCCCCAGATTTTCCTTTGCGCCGGACTCATCGCCGAAATAATAGTATTGTATAAGGGAGGCGCGATAGAGCGACTCGGGGGCCTTCGGGCTGTTCGGGAACTGGCTCGCGATATTCTCGAACAGTTCCAGCGCCTGGGTCTTCCTGAATTTCATGTCCTTGCGGCGGCTCTCGAGGCCGACTCCCTTATCGAGTTTATCCGCCTTGTCGAACAGCTGGTACGCGATACTGAGTTCGCCGGTGGGGCCGATATTCACATAGACTTCCTCTTCGGCCTTTGCCCCGTAGATCTTGGCTTCCTCCTTCGAGCGAAGTATCTTCGGCGTTATGAATACCGCGAGTTCCGTCTGGGCCTGGTCCTTCGACTTGTTGGTGAACAAAAGCCCTATGATCGGCAGGTCGCCCAGCAGAGGGACCTTTGAACTTGTCCTGGAATCATCCTGTTTTATCAAACCGCCTATGACTATGGTCTCGCCTTCCATTACCCTGACGGTAGTATCCGCCTCGCGAGTCGTTATGCGCGGGCCCGCATCGAGCAACG
>JBAYMW010000061.1:0-8696 GCA_041663405.1 Candidatus Omnitrophota bacterium
GGGGAAATAATCTATGAGGCAGTACGGCCTCGCGCCCGCAGGCCTTCCGCCCAGGTGGCGCGAGTAGTTCTCCACGCCGTGGCAGTAACCTATCTCCTGCAGCATCTCCATATCGTATTTTGTTCGCTGTTCAAGGCGCTGGGCCTCGAGCAGCTTTCCTTTTGAGCGCAGGATTTCGAGCCGTTCGGAAAGCTCCTGCCTTATGACCTTAACGGCCTCTTCTATCCTCGGGGGCGACGTCAGGAAATGCTTGGCCGGGTATATCGCGGCGCGGTCGAGCTCGGATACAACCTTCTGCGAAACGGGATCGAACTCCGTTATCTTCTCGATATCATCGCCGAAGACCGAGAACCTTATGGCTTTTTCAGAATAGGCGGGGAAGACCTCCACCGTATCGCCGCGCACGCGTATCTTGCCGCGCACGAACTCTACGTCGTTGCGCTCGTATTGGATGCTTATAAGCTTTCGCAGTATCTCGTCGCGGTCGATCTTCCCGCCCTTTTCGATCGTGACCATCATGTTCGAATAGTCTTCCGGAGACCCGAGGTTATAGATGCACGACACGCTGGCCACTATTATTACGTCCCTGCGCGACATCAATGACGATGTAGCCGATAGCCGCAGGCGGTCGAGCCGGTCGTTGACCGAGGAGTCCTTCTCGATATAAGTGTCTGTCTGGGGTATATATGCTTCAGGCTGGTAGTAGTCGTAATAGCTTACGAAATACTCAACGGCGTTCTCCGGGAAGAACTCCTTGAATTCGCTGTATAGCTGGGCCGCAAGGGTCTTGTTGTGGGATATGACCAGCGTAGGTTTGCCGATGTCTTCAATGACATTGGCCATCGTGAAGGTCTTTCCTGATCCGGTGACGCCGAGTAGCGTCTGGTAGCGTTTGCCGGCCCTGAGCCCTTCGGAAAGCCCCGCTATCGCCTGCGGTTGGTCGCCCTCAGGCTTGAATGATGATACGAGCTTGAATTTCGGCATTTTAGAACGTAATATCGAGCGTCTTCGTGCCGGCGGGTATCTCCACTTTCTTCTTGCCGATGTTCAACAAGTACCCCCCTGACGGAGGTTCCGCGGCATCTATCCATATCTTAAGGAAACCCTTGCTGCGGAAGCTCTGTACCTTAAAGCTTACGCTTCCGAAATATGTCGGCGCGTCCTTTATCTCTATGATTTTGCCGTCATCAAGCCAGTTATCCGGGATGCATGACAGCAGGATAAGCCTCTCGCCGTCCTCGCGCAGCAGCATGTCGCGCAGCAGCAGTATATAATGCGCCGCGGACCAGCCGTGCGGGACATCTCCTACGATGCCCTCCGAGATCTCGCGCAGGCCCTTATCGTTTATCTTGCTGGGCATAGCCTCCATCCAGCCGCCGGGGCATGACTGGTGCCCTATACCCCATTCGATATTCTTCAGGGCGATATCCTCCATGCCGAGGTATATCAACGGATGGGCGAGCTTGAAATTGTATCCCCAGAAGACCTTCTCGTATTCGACGAACCATCCGCCGTCGTAACCCGAGAACTTACCCGCGTTCTTCCAGTATTGCCTGTAGGAATCCTCAAACAGCTTGACCGGCACCGGAATGCCCATGTTCTGTCCCGGGAACAATGCAGGCCTGTGGGCCCATGCCATTTGCGCGTCGCCGAGTATCCTGTGTTCCTGGTCCACTATGCGCATCTCCTTCGGCCAGTAGTCCGCGAAGCCCGGCATATAGCTCAAGTGTTCCTTCTTCATCACCTTTTCGATGCTGGCGATGGTCGCGGCATGCAAACTCTCGTATTCGGCATGTATCCACTTCGCGTCATCTGTCTTCCCGAGTATCCGGGCGGCATCGGCGGCGGCCTTGAGGCCCAATATCGTCCACCAGTCATCGACGTAAAGGTATGCGGGTATCTTGAAATTGTCCTGGCTGACGCCTTTGCAGACCAGGCCGTATGCCGGGTCTTCCTTCGAGAGCGCGAGCTGCGGCCCGCGGAGCTTCTTTATAAGCTCGCACAACGACCTCATCCTCGGATATACAGCTTCCAGGTATTCTTTATCTTTAGTGATCCGGTAATGTTCATATAGCGCGAAGATGCCTCCGCCGAGCTCATCTACGTACCCGCCGCCTTCCGTATAATTAAAGAAATCGGTCGAGTCGCGCGCCGTTTCGCTCATGCCGGCCTTATCGAGGGCATTGTCCATATCGACCGCGTCATGCGAAAAGAACGACGTATATTCGTACGGCCCGGGGAATAGCTTATGCTGGTCGTTCATTATCAGGATGTAGTAAAGCGAGGAATAAAAGCAATCGCTGTATCTTTTGTCGGGGATATTCATTCCGAGCGGGACGCGGTTCTTCCAGAAACCTATCGTGAGGTCGAAGGCCTCGTCGAAACTGAGGTCCTTGATGTCATTAAAGCTCATGTCCTTTCCTTCGCCTGACGGGACCATGAAATCGAGCGTCTCGGTCTCTCCTGCGGGAATGTTCCTCTCAAACGAGAGGGAATCCTTTTGGTCCTTCCCTAACGGGCCGTCCGCCCTTTCATCAAGGAATATGTGCGCGCTGCCGTTGATCGTTACGGTATGGTCCGAATCGTACTCAATCTTGTTGATGCCTTCGACCTTCCATTTCGGATACAACGGATTCGGCCTTATTACCGCATATATCGATACCGTCTTGTTTTTGCTGCCGGTATTTTTTACCGATTGCCGTGCGTATGTGAATACCTTGCCGGCCTTCTCGTCCATCCAGCAGAATATCTTCGTCTCCGCCTCTATGTCGCCGTTCTTCCATGTCACGACCGTAACGGGATATCCTCCGTCGACCAGCTTCCATTCCGTCTCAAGCGTCTCAGGCGTATAGAGCCGGTCGTTCTCCCTGTCATATACCCAAAAACTCAGCCTGAACGGGTGCGGATAAGCCGCGAATGAGCCGTCCCTGCCTATAAATGTCTTGTAACGGTTGCTTTCCCATCCGGCAAGCCCGCGGGCCTTGTCCATGCTCTTATGCTTCGCGATATCTTCCCAGTCCTTCAATTCGATTTTTTTCATTACGCATTCCTTACCGTTGATTTCGTTGCATAATATCACGATGTAGCGTTTGCCGAATATATTAGCATATATCCTGTCGCGGCCGCCAGTGCAATCCTGCTTTGTGAAGAGAACCTTCCACTCTTTCCCGTCCTGCGACGTTTCCACGCTGTAGGAAGCCGGATGGTCCTCCCCCCAGGTGATGAATATGGCGCCGAGGTCGCGCGGTTTCTTGACCTCCAGCCTTATTGCGGTCCTGCCGTTTTCACGGGACGTTTCTACGGGTATCTCTTCATCGAGGCCCTTTACGCGCAGGTCCCACAACGAGTAACCCCACCCGGTTCCGCGCTCCTTGAAGTCTATCCTGATGAAGCGGGCCTTCTTCCTGCCGAAGTATATGTCGTCTATGAGCCCGTCGCCTTCGGTCTCCGAATATGCTTCCTGCCAGTTATTGCCGTCTTCCGAGAGCAGCACATCGTATTTCTTTCCGTATGCCGCTTCCCAGTTCAATACGAGCCCGACCATGACCTCCGGCCTGCCCAGATCTATCCTCAACCACTGGTTGTCCGAGAATTGGCTCGACCAGCGTGTCTGCATATTATTATCAAAGGCGTTTGAAGGATCTGTCTCCGCGCCCTCCGACGAGGAGGCGGTCACGGAGATTCCCGCGTCCGCGGGCGCCGGTATCATCCATACCGCGCAGGCGGCCAGGATGACCGGCAATGCCATTAAAATACGGGTAAAGTCTCTTATTTTTTCTCCGCCCTGTACATTATGACGTTCGCTTTTTCCAGCGTGACCAGTCCCTCCTTTACCATCTCATCAAGGAAGGGCATCATCGCGGTTATCTTCTCTTCACTGTCTACGATCTCTATGATAACGGGAAGGTCGGTGGACAGTTCGAGAAATTTTGAAGTATGCATACGGCTCTTGCATCCGAACCCCATAGAGCCCTTCACTACCGTGGCTCCGGCCATGCCGTTCTTTCTTGCGAGCAGCACTATCTCCTCATACAACGGCTTTCCGTTCCATTTGTCCGCTTCCCCGATGAATATCCGCAGCAACTTACCGTCCGCGGGTGTTTTCATGGACTGTCCCCTTTATTTATTGTACCAGTTCGCCGGCAAGTAAACCGAGCCTGAAGACTACAAATCCGACTATTACGCTCAGGAGCACGTTCAACAGCGCCCTGAATGATTCCCCGTCCTTTATCAGGTTTGCCGTTTCCAGTATGAACGTCGAAAATGTGGTGAAAGCACCGCAGAAGCCTATCATCAGGAAGACACGTATGTTCGAGCCGAATACAAATCTTTCTTCGGTGATCGCTGCGAGGAAACCCATAAGAAAACATCCGGTGAGATTAACGGCCAGGGTCCCGTAAGGAAAATCAGCGCCTGCCGCCCTATAAACGATAATTGACATCGCGTACCTGGACACGGTCCCTAAAGCGCCGCCTATAAGAAGTTGCGCCAGATTTGTCATGTGCTAACCTACGATCTCGAGGGAGTAGTCGACCGCTTTTACCGAATGAGTGAGCGCGCCTATAGATATCATATCAACGCCCGCAGCAGCTATCATTCCGGCGTTCTTCAGGTTCACTCCGCCGGATACCTCGAGCTGAAGTTCGAAGTGGCCGTTATCGCGGAGGGCTACCGCCTCCTTGATCTCCTTAAGGCCCATATTATCGAGCATTATTACGTCGGGGCCCAACCCCAGGGCTTTCCTGAACTGTCCCATGTCCTGGACCTCGACCTCCGCCCTTATCTTCCTCTTCCTTGCGGATGCTATGGCCGACCCGACCATATCCCAATCGTAATTCAGGGCAGCAAGGTGGTTGTCCTTGATAAGCACCTGGTCGTACAGGCCTATGCGGTGGTTTGTTCCGCCTCCAATGCTGACGGCATATTTATCAAGCAGCCGGAGCCCCGGTGCCGTCTTTCTCGTATCCATTATCTTTGTCTTATAGGGTTTTACCGCCTCGACAAATGCCGATGTCAGGGTCGCGATGCCCGAGAGCCGGCTCAAAAAATTCAGGGCGGTCCTTTCGGCGCCCAAAATGGCGCTGAGCTCTCCTTCGATATATGCGATCCGCTGCCCGGCTTTTACCCGGCGGCCGTCCGTCTCAAGCGGCATGAATTTCGCTTTGGCGTCCCGCATCAGGAAGGTTGCCATCGCGACCGTCATCCCGGCGAGCACTCCCCCATCCTTCGCTATGACGGCTGCCTGGGCGGTCTTCGGGGACTTGAAGAGCGCCTGCGAAGTGATATCCCCCGCGCCTATGTCTTCGTGCAAGGCGCGCCGTATTATCTCGAGTATCTCCTTATCGGCTAGGTCTCTAAACGTTTCAGGTTCTCCTTCAATTTGCCCAAAGATATATTAGCCTCGGCAAGCTTGCTCTTCTCGTTATCGACCACTTCCCTGGGAGCCCTATCGGTGAAGTTCTTATTGCGCAGCTTGGCCTCGATGGAACCCGTATATTTTGAAAGCTCGCCTATCTTCAGCATCATCTTCCTTTTTTCCGATTCCAGGTCGACAAGCCCTTCAAGCGGGACGCATATCTCGCAGTCCCCGAATACCGCCACCGAAGACGCCTTGGGACGGACAAGCTTGTCCGATATGTCGAGAGATTCGAGCCTTGCCAGCCCCTTTATATACTCTGCCGACTTGGTTATCGCGTCGCGGCTCTTCCCGCTTCCGGCGGCTATGGACGCTTTGCATAATTTCTGTGGCTGGATGTTGAATTCGGCGCGAATATTGCGGATGACCGATATGATGCCTATTGCAAGCGACATCTCCTGTTCGGCGCCGTCGTCGAAGAGCCCCTTATCGCACTTCGGCCAGGAGGATGCCATTATCGAACCTCCCTCATGCGGAAGGTTTTGCCATATCTCTTCGGTAACAAAAGGCATGAACGGATGCAGCACCTTAAGCGCGTTATCTATACAGTGCGTTAGTATCGCCTGGACGATCTTCTTGCGCTGCGTTCCCTTGAATTCATCTTTCGTCATCTCGGGCTTCACGAGCTCGACATACCAGTCGCAGAACTCGTGCCAGAAGAATTCGTATGCGGTATTCGCGGCCTCATTGAACCTGAACTCTTCCAGGGAACCGGTCACGGAATCGACCGCCCGGTTAAGCCGCGAGAGTATCCACTTGTCGGCGAGCGACAAGTCCGCGCTTGCGAGATCGATATCCTGATCCGCGCCGCCCTCAATATTCATCAGCACGAACCTCGAGGCGTTCCAGATCTTATTGGCAAAATTGCGCCCAAGCTCAAACTTCTCCTTCGAGAGGAAGACATCCTGGCCGCCTGCGGTTATCGATATAAGGCTGAAGCGCAGCGCGTCGGTTCCGTATTCGTCTATTATCTCTACCGGGTCGATCGAGTTACCGAGGGATTTTGACATCTTCGCGCCGGTCTCGTCGCGGACGGTGCCGTGGATATAGATATCCTTGAACGGCGCGTCGCCCATGAATTCGTAGCCGGACATTATCATCCTGGCAACCCAGAAGAATATGATCTCCTGCGCGGTCGCCAGCGTCGAGGTTGGATAGAAATATGAAAGGTCTTTTGTCTTCTCCGGCCACCCGAAGGTCGAGAACGGCCAGAGCCATGAAGAGAACCAGGTGTCGAGGACATCCTCGTCCTGCACGATATCTGTTCCGCCGCAATCAGGGCATTTAGCCGGCTTTACGCGTGATACTATGATGCCCTTCTTTCCCTCTGAGGCCTTCCGGCATTTTATGCAGTAATATACGGGTATCCTGTGGCCCCACCATATCTGCCTGGATATGCACCAGTCGCGTATGTTCTCCATCCAATCGAGGTAGACTTTGGTCCAGCGGTCGGGATGGAACTTTATCCTGCCGCTTTTGGCGGCCTCAATGCCGGCCTTCGCGAGAGGTTTCATCCTGACGAACCACTGCTCAGAAAGGTACGGTTCGACTACTGTATGGCACCTGTAGCAATGCCCGACCGAATGGGCGTGCGCATCGACCTTTTCCAGGAGCTTCATCTCCTTCAGGTCTTCCAGTATGGCTTCGCGCGCCTCGAACCTGTCCATACCGGCGAAATCCCCCGTGTTCCTGCTCATAGTGCCGTCGGGCTGCATCACGACAATGGGCTCGAGGTTATGCCTTTTCCCCATGTCAAAATCGTTCGGGTCATGGGCCGGCGTCACCTTGACCGCCCCTGTGCCGAATTCCATATCAACGAAAGAGTCGGCTATGACCTTTATCTCCCTGCCGGCAAGCGGCAGGATAAGAGTTTCTCCGACAAGGTCCTTGAACCTCGGGTCCGACGGATTTACGGCTACCGCGACATCGCCGAGCATAGTCTCGGGGCGCGTAGTAGCTACGGTGATGTGCCTGTTCCGGCCCTTTACGGGATATTTTATGTAATAGAGTGAACCGTTAAGGTCTTTATGCTGGGCTTCTTCGTCGCTTAGGGCGGTCTGGCATCTCGGGCACCAGTTGATTATGTAATTACCCCGGTATATCAGCCCTTTTTCGTATAGGCGTATAAAGACCTCGTTTACCGCGTTGGACAATCCTTCGTCCATGGTAAAGCGGGTGCGGTCCCAGTCGCATGAGCATCCGAGCCTCTTCATCTGGGAGATTATCGTCGATCCGTATTCCTCGCGCCATTTCCAGACGCGCCTGATGAACTCATCGCGCCCGAGGTCCTGGCGCTTTATGCCTTCCTTAGCGAGTTTCTTCTCTACGACGTTCTGGGTCGCAATACCGGCATGGTCGGTCCCGGGGAGCCATTCGGCATTCCATCCCTGCATCTTTCTCCATCTTATGAGGATGTCCTGCACCGTGTTATTGAGGGCGTGGCCCATATGCAGGATCCCGGTGACGTTCGGAGGGGGGATGACTATCGTGTAAGGTTTCCTGCCGGGGTCGGGCTGGGCGTGGAAGTACTTTCCGGATTCCCAGAATTTGTACCACTTCTCTTCCGTGGCCTTAGGATCATATGCAGAAGGGATCTCTCGCATGTTACTGTTTTTGCACCTTGCTGTCCTTCAGGAGCTTATACTCGATCGAATCGACAAGGGCGTTCCATGACGCCTCGATGATGTTCTCGGAGACTCCGATAGTCCACCAAGAGTCCTTCACATCGGACGACTGGATAAGGACGCGGACCTTCGCGGCCGTCCCGGCCTTTTCGTCCAGGACCCGGACCTTGAAGTCCGTCAGGTGCATCTCTGCAAGCGAGGGATAAAATTCAAGCAAAGCCTTGCGCAGCGCGTTATCGAGGGCATTGATGGGGCCGTCTCCCTCCGCTGCGGTATGTTCCACGACCTTGTTCACCTTTACCTTTATGGTCGCCTCGGAAAGCAGCCTGTTGCCTTTATGCTCCGTCACGACCTTGAACCCTTCGAGCTCGAAGAACCTCTTGTATTTCTTGAAAGCGCGCTTCAGGAGGAGTTCGAGCGATCCCTCCGCGGCCTCAAAGTGATAGCCCTCATGTTCAAGCTTCTGTAAGAGATTAAGGATCTTCTTTGTCTTCGGCGCTTCCTTTTTGAGGTCGAGCTCGAGCGCTTCCGCCCTCAGCAGGATAGAGCTCTTCCCTGACAGCTCGGATACGAGCAGCCTCCTCTTATTGCCGACCGTGTGCGGGTCGATGTGCTCATACGTGACGGGGTTCTTCATTATAGCGTTGATATGCACC
>JBAYMW010000062.1:0-8668 GCA_041663405.1 Candidatus Omnitrophota bacterium
AAGGCCCCGATCTCCGGCCGGATCGGAAGGTCGAGCGTGACGGAAGGAGCGATGGTCACGGCTTACCAGCCTGTAGCGCTCGCGACGGTGCAGCAGCTCGATCCGATATTTGTGGATGTCATGCAGTCTACGTCGGAATTGCTCAAGCTCCAGCGCAGCATGGAGGACAAGAGCCTGAGTTCCGACGGCAACGGACAGAATAAAGTAACGATCATGAGGGAGGACGGCGTTCCGCACCCGCACGAAGGAAATCTCGAATTCCGCGATATTACCGTGAACCCTACGACGAGTTCCGTCATCCTGCGCATAGAGGTCCCGAACCCTGACGGCGCGCTGCTGCCGGGCATGTTCGTCCGTGCGGTTGTCAAAGAGGGCGTCATGGACAAGGCGATACTCGTCAGCCAGTCGGCTGTCGCCCGTGACCAGAAAGGCGAGCCTTACGTCTGGATCGTGGACGGTTCGGGAAAAGCGGCCATGAGCATGCTTAAGATAGACCGCGCTATCGGGAACAAGTGGCTCATCTCTTCGGGCCTCGTCTCCGGCGACCGGGTCATCATCAACGGAATACAGCGCATGCGTTCCGGCGTCCCTGTGAATGCGACAGAGGCCGCGGAAAAAACGGATTAACGGAGCCATAATATGCTATCGAAATTCTTCCTGAAACGCCCCGTCTTCGCATGGGTGATCGCTATAATCATGATGGCGGTAGGCTTGATCGCCATAAAGAACCTGCCGATCTCCCAGTATCCGCCTATAGCGCCGCCTTCGATAGCAATACAGGCGTCCTATCCGGGAGCGTCGGCCGAGACGGTCGAGAACAGCATAACGCAGATCATTGAGCAGAAGATGACCGGTTTCGACGACCTGCTCTATTTTTCCGGCCAGAGCGATTCGGCCGGGTCGTCGCGAATCGAGATGACCTTCAAACCCGGAACGGACCCCGACCTCGCGTGGTCGAAGGTCCAGAACAAGCTCCAGCTTGCGATGACGAGCCTTCCCGAGGTGGTCCAGCGTTCGGGCGTCAAAGTCAGCAAATCCACGAGGAATTACCTTATAATCGTCGGCCTGATCTCCGAAGACGGCAGCATGGATAACAACGACCTGCAGGATTATGCCCAGTCTAACCTCGAGAAGGTCCTTGCGCGCATACCCGGAGTCGGCGAGGTCGAGTGCTTCGGGTCCCAATATTCGATGCGCATATGGCTGAATCCGGAGAAGCTGACGGATTATAACATGACCTTTGAAGACGTAGTGGCATCCTTAAAGACCTACAACGTCGAAATATCCGCCGGGCAATTCGGCGGGGGCCCCGCGGTAAAGGGCCAGCGCCTTAATGCGTCCATAATAATCCAGAACCTGCTCCAGAGCCCGGAAGAGTTCGCGGCAATCCCGCTGCGTATGGACCCTGACGGTTCTATAGTCAGGGTCAGGGACGTGGGCCGGACCGAACTCGGCTCGGAATTCTATGATGTAGAAGGTTTTTACAACGGCAAGCCGTCCGCCGCGCTCGCTATAAGGCAGGCGCCTGGCGCAAACGCGATCGACACGGCCAAGGCCGTCAAGGAGAAGATAGCGGAGCTTAGCGCGTTTTTCCCGAAGGGGATGAAGGTCGTCTACCCTTACGATACGACGCCTTTTATCGAAGTGGCCATACACGAAGTCACCAAGACCCTGTTCGAGGCGATCTTGCTCGTGTTCATCATCATGTGGATATTCATGGGCAACCTCCGCGCGACGCTGATCCCGACGATCGCGGTGCCGGTGGTCCTGTTGGGGACCTTCGGAGTGCTCTCGTTCTTCGGTTACTCTATCAATATGCTCACGATGTTCGCGATGGTGCTTGCGATCGGGCTGCTTGTCGATGACGCTATAGTCGTGGTCGAAAACGTCGAGCGCATAATGAGCGAAGAAGGGCTTTCCCCGAAAGAGGCCACCGCGAAGTCTATGGAGCAGATCACTCCTGCCTTGATCGGCATCGGGCTCGTGCTCGTCGCGGTCTTCGGCCCTATGGCGTTCTTCGGCGGGTCTACAGGCGTCATCTACCGCCAGTTCTCCCTGACGATAGCCGCGGCTATGCTGCTTTCGGTTGTCGTCGCGTTGGTCCTGACGCCGGTGCTATGCGCTAATATGCTTAAACCGGTCGATAAAGGACATGAAGCCGCGGAAGGCGCAAACAAGCTGATGCGCCCGTTCTTCTTATGGTTTGAGCGCCTATTCCTGAAGTTCCGTAACGGCTACGTCCGGCTGGTCGGGCACGCGATGAGGAGGAAGAAACGCTATTTGGCGGTCTTCGTCGTCATCATTGCGGCTCTTGTATTCCTCTTTATGCGGATGCCGACAAGCTATCTTCCCGACGAAGACCAGGGCATGTTGTTGGCCCAGATGATATTGCCGACGGGCTCGACGCTGGAGCAGACCCTTGAAGTCGCGGATGAGGTCCAGCAATACTTCCTGAATGACGAGAAAGAAGCGGTCGAATCATGCATGGTCATGGCCGGCGTAGGTTTTTCCGGAAGGGGACAGAATAACGGCATGGTATTCGTTAAGCTAAGGGACTGGGGATTGCGCACAAGGCCGGACCTCAGGGTAAAAGCCGTTGCGCAGCGGGCGACGAAAGCCTTCTCACGCAACAACAAGGCCCTCGTCTTTGCATTTTCACCACCCCCTGTTAACGAGCTGGGAAACGCCGGCGGTATAGATTTCGAACTTGTCGACAGGGGAGGCCTCGGGCACGCGGCGCTGATGGACGCGCGCAACCAGATGCTGGGCATGGCCGCGAAGGACGAACGGCTTGCGAGTGTCCGCCCGAACGGGATGGAGGACGTGCCGCAGTTCCGGATAGATGTCGACTGGGAAAAGGCAGGAGCGCTGGGCCTGCCCATAAATTCGATACATAATACGATCTCGGCCGCATTCGGCAGCTCTTATGTCAATAATTTCATACAAGGCGGCCGCGTCAAACGCGTTTTTGTGCAGGCCGACGCGCCGTACCGGAGCCTGCCTTCGGACCTGGACAAGCTTTATGTCCGTAATACATCGGGCAGGATGGTCCCCTTCTCCGCGTTCGCGACGACCCGCTGGGACTCCGGCTCTCCGAGCCTCGAGCGCTTCAACGGTTTCTCTTCGATGAATATCTGGGGCGAACCCGCGCCCGGCAGGAGTTCGGGCGATGCGATGAAGGCCATGGAAGAGATAGTCTCGAAGCTTCCGCAGGGCTTCGGTTATGACTGGACCGGCCTGTCATTCCAGGAGCGGCAGGCGTCTTCACAGACCGGCCTGCTCTACTTATTTTCGATATTCGTGATCTTTCTTTGCCTCGCGGCCCTTTACGAGAGCTGGCCAATACCTATAGCGATACTCCTGGTCCTGCCCCTCGGCGCGATAGGCGGCGTCATAGCTTCCTCGATGCGCGGACTCGCGAACGACGTCTATTTTCAGATAGGGCTCCTGACCACATTGGGCCTTACCACGAAGAACGCTATACTTATAATCCAGTTCGCGAAGGCCGGAGTAGAGGATGGTATGGGGCTCATCGATGCGGCCATCGAAGGCACAAAATTGCGCTTCCGGCCGATATTGATGACCTCGCTTGCATTCGGTTTCGGCGTCCTGCCGCTGGCATTGAGCACGGGAGCCGGCGCGGGCGCTATGAACGCTATCGGGACCTCGGTGCTTGGAGGCATGATAACGGGTACACTGCTTGTCGTCCTGTTTGCGCCGCTTTTCTACGTTATGATCGAGAAGGTGTTCGGGAAACGGAAGGGCATAAAGTAACATGAAGAAGATCCGGCTATTTATCATTGCCTGCATAGCGCTATCGCTGAACGGGTGTTCGCTCGCTCCGAAATATACGCGGCCGGCAGCGCCGGTCCCCGCCGAATTCCCGTCGGGAGACGCGTATTTGAACGGCGACGCCAGGCAGGGGTCGATATCTGCCGCAAACATCAAGTGGCAGGACGCCTTCCAGGATAAAAAGCTCCAGCAGGTCATCGAGTTGTCGCTTTTAAATAACCGGGACCTGAGGCTTGCCGTCCTGAATGTTGAACGCGCGCGCGCCTATTACGGTCTCCAGGCGGCGCGGTTATATCCCGCTGTTACGGCGTCAGCCGGCGGGACCGATACGCACGTGCCTGCGGAACTCTCCTCTACAGGGGATAAGATGACGTATGACATGTACAATGTGGACCTCGGGATAGTGTCGTGGGAGGTCGACCTGTTCGGCCGTATCCGGAGCTTGAAAAAACAGGCATTGGAAGAGTATCTCGGGACCGAAGAAGCCCGGCGCGGAGCCCAGACCGCATTGATAAGCGAGGTCGCGCGCGCTTATATCACCCTTGCGGCGGACCTTGAGAGGCTCAAGCTGGCCCGGGCCACATTTGAGACGCAGCAGAACGTTTACGGGCTGATATCGAAACAGTATGAAATGGGTATAGTTGCCGCACCGGACCTGCTCCGGTCGCAGACCCAGGTGGATACGGCCAGGGGTGATATCGCGCGCTTTACGAAATGGGTAGCGCAGGACAGGAACGCCCTTGATTTCGTCGCGGGCCTTCCTGTGCCGGAAGACCTCCTGCCGTCCGGCCTTGGAGACATAAGCCCTCTCGGGGACATATCCCCGGGCCTGTCGTCCGGGGTGCTTTTGCGCCGGCCGGATATAATGACCGCGGAACACCGGTTGAAAGCTTCTTACGCTTTCATCGGCGCAGCGCGAGCGGCTTTCTTTCCCCAAATATCCCTGACGACCGCCGTTGGAAGCTCGAGCGGCGACCTTTCGAATCTTTTCAGTTCCAGTTCCAAGACCTGGACCTTTGCTTCGCAGGCGGCGATGCCGATCTTCGATACCCGCATCCGCGCCGCGTACAATGTCAGCAAGGCGGAGCGCGATATTACGCTGGTACAGTATGAAAGGACGATCCAGACGGCATTCAGGGAAGTGGCCGACGTCCTTGCCGTAATGGGCACTATCGACCAGCAGGTGGAAGCCCAAAGATCGGTCGTTGATTCAGCGCAGAAGATCTATGATCTTACCCGCGAACGTTACATACAGGGGATCGACGGCTACCTTAGCGTCCTGGATGCCCAGAGGTCCCTATATGGGGCGCAGCAGGAGCTTACGTCTTTACACCTGGTCAAGATGGCTAACCAGGTCAGGCTTTATGCCGTGCTCGGGGGAGACGGCACCGCTGATTAATTGAGATCTTTTCTTACCTAATAATAGCAATTTCATCCCTTGACAAATATGGGTTATGATATATAATATAACCGAGTATACCAAGGTATATAGCCATCGATCCTAACCGTATTTTACCAACAATAAGGACGAAAAAATGAAAGACTCTGTCGAGAAGAACTCCTCCGTACCTCTATATAAGCAGCTCAAGAGGGTCATCGAGAACCAGGTCAAGAGCGGCGAGAAGAAGCCGGGGGAGCTCGTATCTTCCGAAAAAGAGTTCTGCGAACAGCACGGCATAAGCCAGATAACCGTCCGCAAGGCGATTTTCGAGCTGGTTAACGAGGGCGTGCTCTACAGGATCCCGGGAAAGGGGACGTTCGTCTCCGGGCCCGAGCAGGGGTCGAGGAGTATCTCGAAACTTAAGACCGACAATATAGGTTTCGTTATATCCCGCGAACACCATCCGATATTTTCCAACACGTTCTATTCGTACGTATTCGCCGGGGTCGAGGAAGAGGCCCGCGCGCACGGTTACAACCTGATCTACCAGGTCCTTGACGAAAAATTGATGTTCGACCCCTCGACGTTCAAGCTTATCGAGGAGAGGAAGGTCGACGGCCTGATACTTACCGGCGAGATGTCCCACAGCTTCGTATCCAACCTAAAATCAAAAGATATACCTATAGTCCTCGTGGACCATTATATAGAGGACTCCGGCCTCGATTCCGTCGTTACCGACAACACGAAGGGCACCAGCGAGATGATTAAATACCTCGCCGACCTTGGGCATGAGCATATCGGTTTCCTCGGCGCGACGCTCGAGCACGGGTCGTTCATGGAGAGGTTCGAGGGATACAAGGCGGCCCTGAAGAAGAACCGCCTGGAATTCAGGGAGGATTTCGTCCAGACCGGCCTGCTCTGGAACGGTTACGGAATGATGGAGAAGATGTTCCGCCTGCCTAAGATGCCGACCGCGATATTCGGGTGCAACGACCTGATGGCGGTCCGCGCGATGGCCGCGATACAGGACAAGGGCATGAAGGTGCCGGACGACATAAGCGTCGCGGGTTTCGACGACATAGACATGAGCCAGCAGATTCATCCTCCGCTCACTACCGTCAGGGTCCAGAAAGAAGAGATGGGCAAGGCCGGCGTCAAAAGGCTCATACAGAGGATAAAGAACAGCAACAAGCGCCCAGAGAAGATAGTCGTGCCGACGGAACTCGTCGTCAGGAAGTCCTGCAGGGCGCTCAAGTAACAGGAGGAGCGGATGATGGGAATACGCGCAGCTCTATGTGTTTCTATCGCGGTTTTTTGTTCTTTGGCTTTTGCTGAAGACGTGGTCTGGGAAGGTTTTGAGGGCAAGAACAACTGGGTAATGGTCGAGTGGCGCAACTCCGGCAGGGGCCGGATGGAGATATCGAAGGAGAATCCTTCGGAGGGCGCCAAGTCCCTGAAGGTAAGGATGAACCGCGAGAAGAAGACCGACAGGGAGAAGGTCGGCATATCAAGGGAGGGCTATCTTAACCTCTCGAGGTCCGACAGCATAACAATGGATATATTCTGCGGCAGCGACGACGGGCTGGCGGTATCGATCGGTTTTGATGCCGGGGATAAGGGCGCTTATTACGAATCGGTGAAGAAGCCGCTGAAGATGGGATGGAACAAGGACATTGTGTTCGGCCTTTCCGGGAACAATTTCAAATGCGAGGCGAGCGACTGGAAGTTCGAGGATCCGATCCCCGACCGCAGCAGCATAACCAAGATGCACATAGTGATATACAGGCCGTCGAATGTCATATCGGAAGAGACGGTCTTTATAGACAATATAAGGATAAAACAGAGGGACCCGGTATGAGGACCTTATTGTATATGGCGGCAGCCGCCGCGGCTTCAGCCGCGATATTATGCGCCCCGCGCGCGCAGGCCGACGAGACCCTCTTTGAGGGATTTGAGGGCAACAGTTACTGGTATGGCGTCGATTGGGAGAATACGGGGCAGGTGAACCTTGAAGTGGCCGGCGAGAACGCCTCGCAGGGGAATGGCGCGCTGAAGGTCGTGATCAGGGAAGAAGCGACGGACTGGAAGAACAAGGTTGCCTTTTTCAAGGAAGCCAACGGTATCGATATATCGAAAAACAGCGAAGTTCTTATCGACGTCTATAATAAGGAGGCCGCCGGCATAGAGATAGCGATAGGTTTCAGGACGGGTGAGGGTTGGGTGTATTACGAGTCGGGCAGGAAACAGGTCAATAAGGGGTGGAACAGGGATATCTCCTTCGGTCTGGATTCGCCTGGTTACAAATGCAAGGCAAGCGACTGGAAATACAACGCGGAACTTGAGGGCAAGAACAACATCGGCGAGTTCTACGTGCTGGTCTACCGGCCGGTAAAGATGGCCAATGACGTCGTGTATATCGACAACATAAGGATAAAATAAGGAGGAATCAAGATGAGGAAGGCAGCGTTTCTGGCGGTGATGGCGGTGGCAATGTTATTGATGTATGCTTCGGTTCATGCTGAAGGGAAAGTCTATGAAAGTTTTGAAGGCGCGAATGACTGGAACGCCGAGAACTGGGACAACGTCGGCGGCGTTACAATGACGATAAGCGCGGAGAAATTTTCGGAAGGCAAACAGTCGTTGAAGGCCGTCGCGAAGGACGAGGAAGAGGACTGGAAGAACAGGTTCGTTATATCCAAAGAAGCGGCTCTCGACCTTTCGACCGCTGACATGTACATGGACATATATACCGACGCGCCTTCGGGGGTCTCGGTGGCCATAGCGTTCGATACGGCCGGTGAATATTATGAATCCGGCAACAAGCTGTTGAACCAGGGCTGGAACAAGGACATAAAATTCGAGCTCGGAGCCAAGGATTTCAAGTGCAAGGCGAGCGACTGGAAAAATTCGGTCCCTCTGGCGGACAGGAGCGACATAAGCAAGGTCTTCATCCTGGTCCAGCATCCGAAGAAGATGAAGGACGTTACGGTCTTTATCGACAATATCAGGTTCAAATAACCAGAAACGGCAAAGGGCCTTGATGAAAACCATTATGGCAGCGGCAGTTTTTTTCCTCCTGACAGGTGCATCCGTCTCTGCAGGGACGGATGCAAAGATCATCTCTGTCTCGGAGAACCTGTCCGAGGTGCCTAAATTCGAGAAGCTCGAACTGACTGTTGCCATCGAGGCGCCGTATACGAATCCCTTTGACCCCGAGGAAGTAGACCTGGCTGCGGAATTCACGGGCCCTTCAGGCAAGACGTTTGTCATGCCGGGATTTTATTCCGGTCCTGACTGGAAGGTGAGGTTCTCGCCGGACCTTGAAGGCGAATGGAAATACGTTGTTTGCCTTAAGACAAAAGAAGGGGCTGGCCGTACAGAGCAGAAGTCATTTAAGTGCGCCGCATCGCAAGTAAGGGGCTTCGTGAAGGTCAGCAAGGCCGACCCGAAGTATTTCGAATTCACGGACGGGAGTTTCTATTACCCTATAGGGGA
>JBAYMW010000063.1:0-8444 GCA_041663405.1 Candidatus Omnitrophota bacterium
ATATCGCGCTGGCAGGCCGCAATGTATTGGTCGTTGATTGCGACCCGCAAGCCAACGCGACCTCGGGATTAGGCATAGATAAAAAGCAGGTCAAGGAGTCGATCTATGATGTCTTAATCAATGGGAAGGAAATATCTCAAGTCATTGTAAGCACAAAACTTACAAACTTATATATAATCCCTTCAAACGTCCATCTTACCGGAATGGAAGTCGAGCTCGTCAATGCGCAAAGCCGGGAGTTCCACCTGAAGCAGGCGCTGGAACACATAAGGCCATCATTTGATTATATAATCCTCGACGCTCCTCCCAGCCTGGGGCTCCTGACCATCAATGCGTTGACGGCTTCGAGGTCCGCGCTTATACCATTGCAATGCGAATACTACGCGCTGGAGGGGTTGTCGCAGCTGCTCAGTACAATAAACCTGGTCAGGCAAAACCTGAACCCGTCCCTGGAGATCGAGGGGATCCTTCTTACGATGGCGGATTTCAGGACGAAGCTTACGGACGAGGTAATAAAGGAAGCCAGGAATTATTTTGGGGAAAAGGTATACAAGACAGTAATACCGCGCTCGGTAAAATTGGGTGAGGCCCCGGGGTTTGGGATGCCTGTAGTCCTTTACGACAGGCATTCGCAGGGCGCGCGCAGTTATTATGAATTCGCGAAGGAGTTCCTGAAAACAGATTTCCCGCTGGATATCAATTCAAAGCAAGAAAAGGAGATCCCTGATGGAGAAGAGAGTATTAGGCAAGGGCCTTAAAGCGCTTATCCCCGACGATGTTCCCCAAAGATCGGAGAGCAGGGGGACGGTCCAGATAAATACCGGCGATATCGTGCCGGGCAGGTTCCAGCCCAGGGAAGTATTCGACCCCGATAAGCTCAGGGACCTCATCCAATCCATAAAGGAGAAAGGCCTGATCCAGCCGGTGGTAGTGAGGCCGGTGGGCGGGGGGTATGAACTGATAGCCGGGGAGAGAAGGTTAAGGGCCGCGAAAGAGCTCGGGATCGCGCAAGTTCCCGCGGTAATAAAGGACGTTAAGGACGATGAGGCGCTCGAGATAGCGCTGATAGAGAACATACAAAGGGACGACCTGAACCCGATCGAAGAGGCGAAAGCCTACCAGAGGCTGTCAGACGAATTTTCACTGACGCAGGAACAGATATCAGAAAAGGTAGGCAGGAACAGGGCGTCCGTCTCCAACATTATAAGGCTGCTCAAGCTCCCGGAAAAGATCAGGGAAGAGATCTATATCGGAAAGATATCGATGGGCCACGCGAAAGCAATACTGATGCTGGACTCCGAACAGGAACAACTCGGGCTGTGCATAAAGATATTGAAGCGCGGGCTGTCGGTCAGGGAGGCGGAGTATTATGTAAGGCGCAAGATCACAGGCAAGGCCAGGCCGGCGAGGCCGCGCAAACACGCGAACGAGATAAGGGCCGTCGAAGAAGAACTGCAGAGGATACTCGGCACGAAAGTTACTTTATTGCACCAGGCGAAACGCGGCAAGATAATGATAGAATATTACTCTAACGAGGACCTTGAGAGGTTATTGAATCTTTTCCGCAAGCGCTAAGACGTCTTCAACCGAAATGGAATTGAGGCATTCCGATCCAGCTTTGCATTTTATGGGTTTACCAAGGTCCTTGAAAGTATAACATGGCGAACAGCTCGACCTTCCGCTTATAACCGCCGTTTTCGGGCCCCTTGGGCCCGTTCTCAATGGATCCGCCGGACCGAATATACCTATGGTTGGCACACCCGACATGGCAGCGATGTGCATTAAGGAAGAATCGTTACCGACGAATAGACGGCATTTCTTTATCAGGGCCGAAGCTACGTCAAGTTCCTGCGTCACGAAAAATACCCTGCCGGGTTTTGCGTCAAAAGCAAGGCCAGTCTCATCCGGCCCAATGAATACAAGGACTGTCCCGCCGTATTTTTCGAGGATATGCTCCGCCAACGCCCTGAACTTGTCAAGCGGCCATCGCTTGTTCTTCATGCCAAGGTCCCCGCTGGATCCCGGGTGCAGGCCAAAAATATCTGGGCCGTTTATATTATGTTTTTCCAGAAATATCCGCGCGTCTTTTTCCGCCTCATCTGTTATCCAGAGACCGGGTTCTTTTTCCGCCTCGCTTGTGTCAATGCCCAATTGTTTTAACAGGTTGAGGTTCTGCTCGACGTCATGGGCTTTATAGTCTACCGGGGCATAAACATTGCTCATGAACCTGAATAACCCTGTTATTATACCGCCTTGGTCGTGGGAAACCCGTACCCCGGCTCCCGACAGCCACGAAAGGATTGCCTTGTCGAGCCTGTTGGAAGGGAAGGCCGTTATCGCGATGTCGAATTTTTCCTTTCTTAAAGCCAGTATAAGCCCGATCTTCTTCCGCAGGATATTTTGTATCCTGTAATCACAGGCGATGATCTCATCGGCAAGTCCGCCGCCCTTTAAAAGAAGCACTGCGGCAGGCGACCTTACCGCCATAACGATCCTGGCGGCCGGATAATGCTTTCTAAGAAGCCTTAGGGCGGGGACGAATAAGAGGTTTTCCCCTATTCCTGAGACAGCGTTTACGAATATTTTACTTACGGAAAGACACATAATGTCAATTTTCCTTAATAAGCCGGGTGATCTCCTTGCCCCAATCTTTGTCGAAGAACGGCTTTCTTTCGGAGCAGAGCCTCTTTATTTCGGCCAGGTACGAAGGATCCTTGATCACCCGCTCGAGCTTTTCCGCGAGCGCGCCTTTTTTCTGCGGATCGAACATCAGTTCTCCGTATTCTAGTATCTCGGGAATACCGCCGGCATTGCTGGCGATAACCGGCGTGCCCAGGCCCAGGCATTCAAGTATGATCCTTGGGCAATCATCATGAAGCGTAGGCAAGACGAGGATGTCCAGCGATTTCGCTATGTTCAAATAATCTGCCGGCTCTCCCGCGAAGATTACCTCGCCTTTTCCGCAGACGGAGTCACTGAAGGCGGAAAGACGCGTTTTTTCCGTTCCTTCGCCAACGATCAGCAATGCCTTGTCGGCGGATGCAACCCTGCTGAATTCTTCAATAAGATACCCTACATTCTTGCGCGGTATCAGGGACCCTATAAAGCCGATGATGAACTTTCCTTTTTTAATCCGGTATTTTTCATACAAGTCAGAATATCCGGCTTGCGAGATAGTATTTATTTGCACCGCGTTATAAAGGCACGATATCTGCCTCCGCGTTCCGTAATACTTCTCAACTCGTTTTATCAGGTCGTCGGAGACGGCCCAAATGCGGTCGGATACAAGGATGCCCGCCCTGCCGTAAAGGCGCAGGAAAAAGGCCGCCAAACCGTTCATTCTCTTGCTCCTTATCAGTGACGCCATATTGCCCTGAATATGGAGCAGGATCTTTATGCCAGGATAGGCTTTTGCCAAATAAAAGAGGGCCGCGAATTCTTCATTGAATACCAGAGCCTTTCTGATAGCATGCCTGAGAGCTATATAAAAAAGAAAATAAGGGCTTAATAGGTAAAAAAACGGGTAGAACAACATCTCACTGCCTGAATAAAAGGGGAACCGGTGGAATACGAGGCGCTTGCCGTGTTCGACGGGAAAGGGCTTTGCTGAAAGATAGTGTACTTCGCCCCCGGCTGATACAACGCTTTCAATGGCGGCGCATACTTGGCGGAAACAGCCTCCGCGTTTCGGATACGGATAAATCGTAATAATTTTCATTTCATCAAACCTATTTTATACAGGAGAAATCGTATCGAGCTTCTCGGGACTATCTTGAAAATGAGCATCATGAGCATTCCCCAGAAACGGTTGAAAGGCAGGTAAGAGGGGAAGAGCCCCCGTTTTTCAAAGAGAATATCTCCATGCGCCCACTTCCTTTTGCCGTCTTTCAGGCATAAACCGGCTATATCGAGGAATTGCGGGCAAATAACGTCGATATCGAAAAATTCCTTTGCGGTTGTCCTCGCGTTTGCGCCGATAAGTTCCGCCTCTTCCGGTCTCAGGAGGGAGATATTCTTGAGCACCAAGGCCATCTTGTCGATATCTCCGACCTCGGCGCAAAAACCGCTCTTTCCGTTTTCAATGATCGTCCATGCTCCGCCCGAAGCCTTTGTGACGACAGGAATGAGTTTTTCGGCCATAGCCTCGATCATGCTCAGGCCGAGCCCCTCGTAGTCGGAGACTTGGATAAATACGTCGTAATCCTTGATCGCTTCCGATACCAGCGAATGAGGTAACTGCGGTAAGACCCGTACTTGTCCGGCGAGGCCCGACGCCGACACCATGTTTTTGAGCGCCGCCTCGTCAAATCCGGAACCTATTATATCGAGGCCGAAATCAACGCCGTTTTCATCGAGGATTTTAGCGAGCTTGACAAGGTCAAATATGCGTTTCTGCTCCTGGCGCAGCCTCCCGAAATAGACGATCCTCAAAGGTTTCAGGCTGTAAATTTTCCGATTCACTTTCGGTATGTTTATCCCGTAGGGGAGATGAAAGACGTCGTCTTTCCTGAAAGGGATCCGCTCTATAAGCTTATCCCTGCATAACGGTCCGACAGCGATGAATTTAGATATGGCGGATTCATACCACGCCAACGGCTCGTAATACTCCTTTTCGCTGTCCGAGTGGCACATGCCAAGTGTCCGCAGTGCGGCCCCTTTCTCCATCAGCCTGGCGCATATCCCAAAAAGAGGAAATTTCCAGTTCGGAACTACGACGGCAGGGGACAGCTTCAGGAGGACGTCTTCAGCCTGACGCCACGAGTAGATATTGATATCGATTTTCCGGTTGCCCGCGAAAGTTCCGGAGTCGCCGATAGTAACGATCTTATAACTTTCGCTGTCAATGTGCTTTTTGAGATTCGCGATCCAGGTATCTACGCCGCCTATGGTTCGGTTCCCGGTCCAAAATACGAGGTTGGTCATTTTTTCAGCACTCGCAAGTAGGCCTCGTAGGTTATTTTAGCCGCCTTTTCCCATGTATAGTTATCGACTATCAGGTTTCTTAAGGTGTGGTTATAAGGGCTCTTATAAGCTTTCAAGATAGCTTTTCTTATCGATTCAATAGATCCCGGGCTGCAATAATAGGCATAATCGCGATAATATTCTCTGGTGTCGCCCTTGTCGGTTATTACGATATTGCAGCCCATGACTGCCGCTTCCATCGAGGTCAACCCGCAAGTTTCCATCCAACTTACGAGGCAATGCACCTTAGCGAGCCTGTAATATTTCGGCATATCGGAATGTTCTATCGAACCCAGGTAATGAAAATTGGGCCCTGCTTCTTTTTGTATGCGCCGGAAATAATCCCGCTGTCCGGATCCGATCCTGCCTATAAGGACCAGATCATACGGCAGGCCCTTCATCGCCTTTACGAGGCTCAATTGGTTCTTTCTATTTTCTATCCTTGCCGCGGACATCACGCACCCTTTAAGCTTATCCGGGTCGTTGTCGATATCCGCGGTCTTGTCTGTGAAGGCCTTGTCTACCGCGTATGGCACCACGACGTAAGGGATCTTTCCGATGGGAAAGTCTTTTTCCATCCGTGCTATTTCAGAATTTGAATTAGGAAGCAGGAAATCGACGTTCCTAAGCGTTTCGCACAGGCACCGGCGGTAGCCTTTTAGGATATCCGGAATGCTTCCGGGGAACCCGCCTTTCCTGGCGATACTCGCAAAAAGCTTAAGGTCTTCCGTCCTGTATTTATCCAAAATCCTTGACGCTAGGCCTGCGAGTCCCCCGCGGCCGCCTTTATCGTAAACCGAATAATCGAGGTATATCGGCGAATAAACAACTTTTTTCCCTGCTCTTTTCGCGTTTATTGTCATCGGCAGAATGTCGTAGAAGGGAGCGTTGAATATATGGATGAGATCGTAGCCGTTTACGTCCGGAAGCAGATCTTTAGAAATGTCCACATCGACTCCGAGCTTCTCAAGATATTCCTTTGTTTTTAATACTTGTGTGGAGTCCCCGCCGTAAAAATCTAACAGGTCGCGGCGGCCCTGCATTAATATCTTCATGGCGCTTTGCTTGCGGCCCCGTAGCGGGCCAAATAACCCCGGAAGACCCCATCGGGCGGTCCGTCCATTACTATCCGGCCTTTATCGAGCCATACTACCCTGCCGCAAATATCACCGATGCTATTTAAATCGTGCGAGACGAAGATCATGGATTTGCCTTCATTTTTGAATTGGGAGATCTTGGCAAAACATTTTTGCTGGAAGTCCTGGTCTCCGACCGACAGTACCTCATCTATAAGCAGTATTTCGCTGGGAACATGCGCTGCTATCGAAAAAGAAAGGCGGGAAAGCATGCCGGAAGACAGTTTAGTGATCTGCATATCCAGGTAATCGGATATCCCGGAGAATTCGGCTATTTCCGCGGAAAGCTTATTTCTGTCCCTTCTTTTTACTCCGAACGCTGCTAACAACAGGAAAATGTTTTCATTTCCGGTCAACACGTACTGCAGGGCCCCTTCTATTGATATCAAGGGCACGACTTTGCCGGTTACGCCGATAGTCCCCCTGGTAGGGAAAGAGATCCCGGAGATAAGCCTCATGAGTGTCGATTTTCCGGCCCCGTTCGGTCCGATTATCCCGAGGACCTCTCCTTTTTCGACGGAAAACGATACGTCCGAAAGCGCCCATAAGGGATCTTCCTTCCCGAGGCAGGCATCTCGTTTATTGTATTTCTTGTATACGCCGTTAAGGTCGATGCTTTTCATAGCAGTATTATGTCAGCCAATTTTTTCTCGTTCTTCTTGAAGAAGCTGTATCCCGCCGCAAAGACCGCCACAGATATAATAAAAGACATCCCCAGACAATACGGATCCGGCATCTGGTCGTGAAGCAATATCTTCCTGTAGCTGTCCAGCAGCCCGGCCATCGGGTTCAGGAGGTAAAAGAACTTAAGGTTGTCGCCTACCATGTCCATGGAATAACCCACGGGCGATATCAGCATCCAGGCTTGCAGTATCAGGGGCAGCGCGCTTTGTATGTCGCGCAGGTATACATTGAATATAGAAAGAGCCAGCCCGAGCCCTATCATGAACAGCAACTGTATGAGTATAACAGGAATAACGAGAAAGAAAGTGAACCCCACTTTTATTTTGAATATGAACAGAAAGACGACAAGTAACATGAAAGCGATGGCAAAATCAAGAAAAGTAGCCAGGATCGACGCAAGCGGTATGGTTGCGCGAGGGAAATTTATACGCGTTATGAGGTTGTAGTTGGCGGTCAGCGAGTACACGCAGAAACCCATTGAGGCCGCGAAAAGGCTCCACGGCACAAGCGTGACGAAACTAAATACGGGATAAGGAACCCCCTCCGAGGGAAGCTTTGCGACCCTGGAAAAAACGAGAAACAGGACCATCATCGTGAACAACGGGTTAATTACCGCCCACGCTATTCGCAGATAACCCTGCTTATACCTGTGCTTGATGTTTATAAGCGCCAGGGCAAAGACAAGGTCCCCCCATTTAGAGAATCTCTTTAAAACCGAGGCCATTCTTTGGCTCCCATACGGATCAGACGAACAGTATCCCGTTCCTGAAGCTTCCGGCTATCCAGCCGGAAAAGTATCCGCTATAGATTATAGTTCTATAAAGCGTTAATTGTAAGAACAATTTTACGCTCCCGGATTTCACGCAGCCGAATATGGCGTATGCCGCTAACAGCGCGAGAGAAACCGCAGGCCAGATAAAAGCAAGAACAGCTATTAATAGCATGATTTTCAAATGGTCAAGACAGATACACGCGGTTACGGGAAATTTTTTTACGGTGACCGTTCTTTCGAAAGGTAGGAAAATTACAAGCCAATTCCTGAAGTGGTCCTTGAAAGTGCCCGTCTCTGCAAAACCGAGCTTGTAGTGCCTCAAGAGCATCGCTCCTATAGAGTCTTTCTGTTCGTGCAGCGTAAAGATGTCCTTGGAAAGCAGTATTTTTTCCCCCATCTTTAGGAGCCTGCATTCAAGGTCTCCGTCCTCCCCAGCCCATTTGAACCTTTTGTCAAATCCCCCGGTTTTTTCAAAAGCGGTCCGTTTCATTCCAAGGCAGTTCGAATCAAATCTCCTGCCGAAGGACATCCCTGAGAGGACATAGTCGTGTTTGCACCTTTTCTTAAAGTGTCCGCTAAGGAGGCTAAAGAGGCGGCTCCTGTAAACAGGCACGGAACTTCCTACGCATGAAGAAATGCCGGGATTACTGTCCAGGCACGCCACCGTTTTTTCAAGGAATTCCCTCGGGGCGCGGCCATCGTCGTTAATGAATACAAGCAGCCCGCCCTGAGAATTAAATACCCCGAAATTCCTTGCCGCTGCCGGACCTCCGTTCTCCTGCCTGAAATACCTCAGGTTGCCGTGTCCTGCCGCCATATCCCTTAGGAGATCCTCTGTCCCATCGGTAGAGCCATCGTCGACAACTACGATCTCATAGTCTTCTTTTGGG
>JBAYMW010000064.1:0-8390 GCA_041663405.1 Candidatus Omnitrophota bacterium
GAGGACGTCATCGTTTATACCGAAGACAACAGCTATGCCGCCAATATCGAAAAGGCCGCTGTTGACGCGCTGCCTAAGCAGGCCGCCGTTGCCAACGCGCCGAAACCCGAAGATATCCACACGCCGAACGTTGGCTCTATCGAAGCAGTCTGCGCGTTCCTGAAGTCTAAACCGCAGGATATGATAAAGACGCTCATATTCTCCGTGGACAAGGACGTTGTCGTCGCCCTCGTTCGCGGCGACCACGATCTTAATCCGGAAAAATTGACCCAGGTCCTCGGCGGAAAGCACAATGAGCTCGCTTCGCCGGCGGTCATCGAACAGTTGACGGGCGCGAAGGTCGGATTTGCCGGGCCGGTGGGCCTCGCAGGCAAGGTTTCGAAGATGATAATCGACCACGCGGTTGCATCAATGGCGATCGGTGTCACAGGCGCGAATAAGACCGATTATCATACAAAGAATATCGTCCCGGGCAAGGATTTCCCGCTTACAGGCGCAAACGTCATCGTCGCCGAC
This sequence comes from Candidatus Omnitrophota bacterium, assembly GCA_041663405.1. GTDB lineage: Bacteria > Omnitrophota > Gorgyraeia > Pluralincolimonadales > Pluralincolimonadaceae > UBA6215. The sequence goes on from JBAYMW010000064.1 coordinate 517, forward strand.
ATCCGCAACGCCGTCGAAGGTGATACACATGATGGCAAGAAACTGCTTTTCAAGCACGGCATCGAGGTCGGCCAGGTCTTTAAACTCGGAACAAAATACTCGACAAAGCTTAACTGCAATTTCCTGGATGAATCCGGAAGGCAGAATCCCTGTCTTATGGGCTGCTACGGCATCGGCGTGAACCGCATTGTCGCCGCGCTCATCGAGCAGAGCCATGACAAGGACGGAATAATCTGGAACCAAACGATAGCGCCATATAAAGTCGCAATACTCCCGCTCAACACCGCGCACCAAGCATCAATGCAGGCGGCCGAACAGATCTATACGGAGCTGACGGCTGCAGGGATTGAATGCATCCTCGACGACCGCCCCGAACGCGCCGGAGTCAAGTTCAAGGACTCCGACCTCATCGGTTTCCCGATACAAATAATCATAGGTGAAAAAAGGATCGCCACCGGCGAGGTGGAGATCAAAGACCGCAAGACGAAGGAAGTTAAAATAACCAAGATAGATGAAGCTGTTTTAACATCCAAACGACTTTCTATAGTGTAGTGGAAAAAGCTTGCAGATTAGGTTAGCACTCAAATCATAAGAGTGCTAATATATTTTATTCATAACATATTGGTAATATTATAGTTATATATAAATACCACAAAATATAGTATTTTTTCCTTGACAACCACTACCCGCAGTGTTAATCTATCTTTAGCAGAAAGGAGGCGAATAGGTATTTGAAGTAGCGGGTAGTATCCTGATAGAAGTACTTCGCTTTTTGTTTTGTCTTCGATAGTTTGGCATACCACAAGAGAAGTTCCTTCCAGCAGGACAATTCCGGGGAAAAAGTCAGAAGTTGTTTAATAAGGAGAAAAGCAATGTCAAGATGCTCTAGAACTTGGGGTCTTGAGGTTCATCACATCAGAAGAGACGGCGGAAATGGTTTGGATAATGCAAGGGTGCTTTGCTCGCCTTGTCATGAAGCAACACCATCCTATGGTACACCCGGAAAGACTTCCTCTGATTTTGATCAGGATGTAAAAGATAGGGCGATAAAGCGTTCTGGCAATCAGTGTGAATGTACAAGTACAGGTGGTTGTCATAAGTAGTTAACCGTTCATGTTCAGGATTAAGGGGGACGTTTTTAAAGGATAATTTGATATGCCGTTATGCGACTAAAGGAAGTGCATCTGAGTTTATAATGAAAACGTCCCCAAGAAAATATTTGAGATAATCTTAATAGATTGTGTTAGTTATAATAGGAGAAATATTATGTCGCTAAGTAATGCTTATATGGTAGGAACTGGGCGTATGCCAGATTTATTTGCGAAGATAAGAGATGGCCAAGCTCCTCAACAGGTTACCCAGCAACTGCTCAAGGATTGGGGCTTTTCATCTTCTAACGATCGTGCATTTATTCCTGTTTTAAAATCGCTAGGCTTTCTTTCGCCAGACGGAAAACCCACTTCTTTATATCACGAATATAGGGATCATTCCCGATCTAAAGCAGTTATGGCTCAAGCGTTACGCCAAGCCTACGGAGATATTTTCTTAATTAAGGAGTATCCCGCTGATGCAGATAAAAATGTGATAGAAGGAAAATTTAAGAGTTTTCATAATACAAGTGATAACGTTGCGTCGTTAATGACAAAAACATTCTATGCGTTATTAAGTCTTTCAGATTTGAAAGCATTATCCCAAGGGAGTGCGGGTAAGAAAAAGGTAGCTGAGGAAGACGCAAGGCCCGAAGGGCCTAGCGGGAAGGAACATCAAGAAAAACCTCAAATCCAGATACCGAGTTTACACTATAATATTCAAATACATTTGCCTGCCACGAAGGATGTCGAAGTGTATAGTGCAATATTTAAATCACTAAAGGAGCATTTCCTTGAAGAATAGAGATGTTCGGGATTTCCTGTTTCGAGGTTTAATGTTCGAAGCAGAGGCTTCTCGATTTCAAGCTGCAGGAATTGAAGTAGGAGCAGATCTTCGAAAAACAGAGGAGCATTTATTATCTGAAGCACTTTCACCTTTTGGAGTGCAGCGCCGTAACAATTCCCTTGAGATGGCACGTCTGTATGCGCTATTATTTTGCTTCGAAAATGAGATTAGGGATTTTATCCGTGAAACATTGCAAGAAAAGGAGGGGACGGATTGGCTTGATAAGCTACCTCAAAAAATTAAAGAAAGCGCAGAACAGCGTAAAAGTGAGGCGCTCAAAGATTCATGGCTTGAGGGGGAAAAAACCGATTTACTTGGTTTTGTTGATTTTGGCGGATTAGCGAAAATTATCATCGAAAAGTGGGAGCATTTTCAGGATATTATTCCATCTCAACACTGGCTAAAACAAAGAATGGATGAATTAGAGAAAGCAAGAAATTTTATTGCTCATAATCGTATGCTTCTTCCCAGCGAATTTACTAGATTATACATGTATGTTGATGATTGGAATCATGTGATTGGTCTTTAAATAATTCCGGTAACGATGTGCTTAATTTTATATCCGAGCTAATACTATGCCCCCACCCTACGTTAAAACCATAAAAGAAGAGATCCTCTACGAATACGCCAAGCTCGTATCCCGCAGTGCGTTCAAGGGCAGAATCAACTACGGATTTGTCACGGACCGTTTCAAGGCCCTGCGCGACGGAAGCGCTACGATGTCCGGCACGATAAGGGAGTGGCAGAGGGAGCAGGAGCTGGATAAGGAGTGCGTCTATTGCGGCGCACTTGAAGGCCTGCAGACCGACCACCTCATCCCGCGAAGCCGCGGCGGCCCTGATTCGGCGGATAATTCGGTCCTGTCATGTCCTGCCTGCAATGCCTCGCGGAACGACCGGGGCGTCTTCCAATGGTTAGGGCTCAAGAAGAAGGACGGCCTCCACCGCCTCGTGGCCGGCAAGTACCTGAAATTGCTGTTTGACCTTCACCAGACGCGTGATACACTTGATATTAATAAGGACGACATCGCCCGGCTATGCCCCGAATGCAGGAACAAACCCGCCTGCAAGGACTGGGATAAGGAGCAGGAACTTACGTGTTTTTGCCTGGAGAGCGTGTTTTGATATGAAAAAGACGCTGATAGTGTTATTAGGCCTCATGCTTTGTGAGCAGCAGTGCTATGCTAATCCTATCATTCCCAATCCCTTTGTAGCAATACCGTCATTGTTGCTTGAAGCCGTTATTGTAGCTATATGTGTTATTCCTTTTCGACTTAATTGGTTTAGGTTCTTGTATTGCTGGCCTTTAGCTACATTTATTACATGGGTTGTTTCAGGCGTAATGCTTATGGGGTATTCATTTGCATTACAAGCGGAACCAGACCTTGTTCAGGGTGTCAATGCAAGAGTAGTTATTGTCGAATTAATCATAACATTGATTGAAGCGTTAATACTAAATGCCATGTCAAAAAATAAATACTTCATGCTTACTGATGCAAAACCTCTTGGATTTGCCAAGAGCCTAATCCTTTCCGTTATAGCTAATGCAGCGTCTTATTTTACCGGCATATATATTTATATGGAGTATTTTAAGATGTAATTAATAGAAGCAAATTGGGGACGTATCGAATCGTCCCCAATAATTGGCAAACCGTTAAAAACGTTTCGAGACGCAAAATGAAGTTATCGAAGATACTATTGCTTTCCCTGGCAGTCTGTTTTTTCTCCTGCTACTGCCGCGCCGAAAGCGAGATAGAAGAAGAGCTGACCGCCCGCGAGCATTTTAACAAAGGCATAGTGTATTTTAACAAGCACGAATACGATTACTCCATCCTGCAGTTCACCAAAGCCATCCAGATGAATCCCCAGTTTACCGATGCCTTCAAGCAGAGAGGGAACGCCTTCCTTGAGATGGGAGATTACGAGCGGGCCATCTGGGATTACGACCGCGCCATAGAGCTCAACCCGAAATACGCCAACCTGTATTTGAACCGCGGCTCCGCGTACTACAGCCTTGGCGATAACGAAAAGGCCCTTGCCGATTACAACAAAGCGCTTGAGATCAGCCCGGATTTCACTATGATTTACGAGGGCCTGGCGAATATTCATAAGGAACTCGGCGAATACGACAGGGCGATAGCGGATTATTCTAAGATCATCAAGCTCGAGCCTACTAATGCGAAAGCTTTTTATAAGCGTGGTTACGTATACCTGAAAAAAGGCGAATACGACAGGGCCATTAACAATTTCAACAGCGCGCTGAGCCTGAACCCAAAATACTACGATGCGCGTTTTGACCGGGCTTTAGCTTTTTCGGAAAAGGGGGATATAGACCGGGCGATATCCGAATACGATAAGCTTATAAAGGAGGACCCGCATAACGCTCTCGCCTATAATAATCGCGGGTACGATTATTTCAAGAAAGGCGACAATGAGTCGGCGATAAAGGACTATTACGCGTCCTTGTTGATGGAGCCGTTCAGCGTGGACACGTGGGATAATATCGGTATATCGTACTATTTGACCGGAAGGATCGATCTCGCGAAAGATGCGTTCGAAAAGGCGATAGCGCTCGGATCCGTCTGTTACGAGTGTTACCAGTATTTGAGCGAGATATATGAAAAGGAAGGAAATAAAGAGAAAGCGGATATGTACCGTTGGGCGGGGCAGAGGCATAAAAAGCAGGGAGAGCAAAAATGAGTAAATACAGCGCTGGGATTACGGTTGTGCTGTTTGCAGTCTTTTGTCTATTCTGCGGAGATGCAGGCGCAGGCACTGTTTTTTACTACACAAGCTCGCCTGAAAGTTGGGTGGGCCAGGGAGAATCTGCGACTGTAACGCCGGATGACGGGTTTGCATTTATTGTCCAGCGTAATTATGGTAACGGGGCCTCTTTTTATATTAATAATTTTACGCCAGTTCCGGATCTTGATAATATGATATCCTGGCATTTGGATTTTGCAGCTCCTTACAATGTCGCTCTCCAACCGGGGCAATACGAGAATGCGATACATTTTACATACCAATACTCGGAATATCCCGGGTTGGCCTTTACTGGTAACGGCCGGGCGAATGGCAGTATTTCGGGATATTTCAATGTCTATGAAGCTGTTTATGGTAATAACGATGAGGTAATTTCCTTTGCGGCGGATTTCATGCAATATGACGGAGGCGTTGAAGATGCATGGAGCATGGGCGGTATAAGATACAATTCGGACTATCCCATTCCCGAGCCCTCAACCTCCGCACTCCTTCTCGCAGGTCTTCCGTTCCTGGGCTTCATATGGTATAATAACCAAAACAGGAGAACTCCATGAAAAAATCCGCACTTATTATAACGATCACATCGGCAGCCGTCGTTGCGGTTGCCGCAGGCGTATACTTTACTTTCGCGGCGAAACCGCCCGCAATAGAGACCATCCTCCCGGCTGATGCCGTATTTTTCGCGAAGTTCTCCGAAGTCGATAAGCAGGTAAAGGAGTTCAAGGCCTCGAAGCTCTGCAAGAACATCGAGAAGATAGATATAGACATGCTTTTGGAGAAGAGCGGGGCGAAGAAGGAAGATGTAGAGAAGTTCAAGGCCGCCAGGACGGAGCTGACGGGTTTCATCGGCGGGCTGGTCCTCGAGAAATATTTCGGCAAGGAGATAGCGGTCGCGGTATACCCGCTGAAGGCGGGCGTACTAACTCCCGAAGCTTTCCTCGACATGGCGTCGAATTTCACGCTGGTCACGAGGGTCAAACCCGAGACGAAGTTCATAGATTTCCTCGCGAAGATATTCAATAAGGCGGGCAGGAAATATGATGTCGTAGAAGAGAATTACAAGGGCAGGAAGATAACCGTCGTAAAGCTCGACGATAAAGTGAGCCTTGCGTACGTCCAGATCAGGGACATGCTCGTCATCGGGTTCGGCAAGAAGGCCGCGACATCCAGCTGCGACGTCGCCGACAAAAAGATGCTTTCGCTCGCGCAGGATAAGGACTATACCGCCGCGATGTCAAAGTTCCCGAAAGGCGCCAATACCGTCGCGTTCGGCGACATTGAACTGATGATGTCCGGCATCAAACGTTTAGCGGAATCGATACCGGCGCCCAAGGAGACCTCGCCGATGGACCCCCAGCAGGCGGTCCGGGCCCAGGTAAACAAGTCCGTTGACATGTACGCCGGCTTCAAGACCTTCAGCTACGCGAAATACCCCGGCAAGATAGCCAAGGAGAGGATATTTGTCAGCATCGACAGGTCGAAGCTTATGCCTTTCTTCAAGAGTTTCTATTCGGTCAAGGCGCGCAAGAATACCGCGCTAAAACTGGCCCCCGCCAACGCGATATATTACGATTGGGGCACCTTCGAATGGAGATCATACTGGAAATACTTAAAGGATGAGATAGGCAAAGAGGCCGCCAAGGCGAACCAGGGCCCGACCTTTAACGATATGATCGCCGGCTTCGAGAAGCAGGTAGGCATGAGCGTGGAGAACGACCTGATACCGGCGCTCGGCGACGAGACGGGCGTATGCCTTACGGATATAAACCTCGACGGGATGATACCGATGCCGGAGTTCGTCGTCTTCTTAAAGATAGACAAGAAACAGGCTATAGACAAGCTCCTGTCGGGGCTGTTCCAGGGCGGGAATCCGAGCGGCCAATCTGAGTCTTACAAAGGCGTTGATATCAAATATCTGAACCTCCCGTTCGGCCTGACATTCCAGCCGTCGTTCTGCTACGTGGGCGATTATTTCCTGATATCGCTAAGCCGCAGCCCGATAAAGGGATCGATAGATTCCTATTCCGGGGCCTCGAAGTCGCTCTTCGAGAACGAGGAATTCAAGGCCGTAAACCACGGCCTGATGGAACCCGCCAACAGGGTGTGTTTCGTTAAGGTCGACACGCTCCTGCAGAAGGCAAAAGGCCTCTGTGAATGGGGCATCAGGTGGATGACCTTTATGACGGAGCAGCAGAAGAAGTACAAGGACATGATGGCGGCCCAGACGGACAAGCTTAAGGCGGATATAGACGCCCTCGAGAAAGAGGCGGCGGACCTGAAGGCAAAACGCGCCGACCCGGCCGTTACCCCCGAAGCCGCGGCTGAGCTTGATGCCAAGATAGGTGAGAAGGGGTCTATGCTCGAGGCGGACAAGGCGCAGCTCGACCAGTTCCAGGCGAGAGGCCAGCAGCAGGGCAAGGATCCGATGTCGAATTTTGACGGCGCCGTAGTCCAACTTTGGCTTGAAAAGGCCGTCTATCCGGTAATCGACGGCATGCAATCGCTTAAGGCCGTGGGCTCAAGGACCGTATTCTCGGGAGATGCCGTAGAGACGGAAACTTTCTCCAAAATTGTCGAATAAAACGCTTGACAATCCCGTCCTGAAGTAGTATAAATATAAGTACAATTTAAGTCCACTACACAAGGAGGAGTGGGTAAGTTCTACCTCCTTTTTTTGTTGTCTTTTTTCGGTATTTTACGCAATAACCACAGGCAGGCATGGAAGATAACGTAATTTTGGAAAAAATACGGGGACTTACGGCCCAGGCGCTTTCAGAGGCGGGCGTCGAGCTTGTCGACCTGACCTACAGGCATGAGAGCGGCGGCATGGCCATGCGTTTTACCGTCGACAAGGGCAACGGGATCAGCATAGGCGAGTGCAGCATGCTGAGCCGCAGGATCGAAGGGCTCCTGGAAGAGGCAGGCATCATCGAGAGCCATTACATGCTCGAGGTGCAGTCGCCCGGGCTTGACAGGAAACTGGCGAAGACCGGCGATTTTGAGAGGGTGATAGGCAAGGAACTGGATATAGTGTTGAGCGCGCCCGTCGGAGGAAAATGGGAGTATTCGGCGCCGCTTAAATGGGTAGGCGAGGATAGCATTAAAATAGAACTGTCCGATGGCAATGAGGTGGTATTGCCGCGGGACGTGATCGTTAAAGCGAAGCTGCATCTTGAC
>JBAYMW010000065.1:0-8234 GCA_041663405.1 Candidatus Omnitrophota bacterium
CAAGACCAAGACTAATGCCGAATTCCTGATGAACATGCAGCAGAAATAACATAAGGAGAGTAAGATGAAAGAAAAGATCCACCCGAAATACGAGATGACCACGATAACCTGCGCGTGCGGGGAGGTCATACACACGCGTTCGGTGAAGCCGAACATCAAGGTCGAGATCTGCTCGAAGTGCCACCCGTTCTTCACCGGCACGACAAAGCTGATGGATACGGCCGGCAGGGTAGAGAAGTTCAAGAAGAAATACGGCAAGAAGTAAGAGCGGCCGGGGACATCATAGATGTTTGAAGCGTTAGAGACGCGGCTCAGGCGTTACGCAGAGCTTGAAGGGCTGGTCACCGATCCGAAGGTAATAGCCGATTCGTCCGCCTATCAGCGGTATACGAAGGAGCTCGCCTCCCTCAGGAGCATTGTCTCTATATACAAGGAGTACAAGAAGACAGGCGCCGATATCGCGGAGCTTGAGGATGTCCTGGATAAAAAGACGCAGGATGCGGAATTCGCGGAGCTCGCGAAAGAGGAACTCCTTACGCTGAAGAGGAAGATGCCGGGGCTGGAGAAGGAGATAGAAGAACTGCTTCTCGAGGACGATCCCGACGCGAACAAGAACATCATCGTCGAGATCCGTGCGGGGACCGGAGGCCAGGAAGCCTCCCTGTTCGCCTCAGACCTCTTCAGGATGTATTCGAAATATGCGGCAAGCCAGGGATGGGCGGTGGAGATGCTCAGCTCAAGCTTATCGGAAGCCGGCGGGTTCAAGGAAGCGGTATTCGGAATAAACGGGGGCGGGGTGTACCGGAAGATGAAATTCGAGTCGGGCGTTCACAGGGTGCAGAGGGTGCCCGCCACTGAGGCGTCAGGCAGGATTCATACTTCAACGGTATCGGTAGCGGTGCTTCCCGAGGCCGAGGATGTTGATATAAGGATAGACCCGAAAGACCTCAAGGTGGACGTATTCAGGTCTTCAGGCGCCGGAGGACAGTCGGTCAACACGGCCGATTCCGCGGTAAGGATAACGCACCTGCCTACCGGTGTCGTCGTGCAATGCCAGGATGAGAGGTCGCAGCTTAAGAACAAGAACAAGGCGATGAAGGTGCTTCGCGCGAGGCTCCTCGATAAGGCGGTGACCGAGCAGCACGATAAGATAGCCAAGGAGCGCAAGACCCAGATCGGCACCGGCGAACGCAGCGAGAAGATCCGGACCTACAATTATCCTGACAGGAGGATCACCGACCACAGGATAGGGTTTACGGTGCATAACCTCGAGAATGTGCTTGAAGGGGAGCTCGAAGAAGTGATAATGGAGCTTCTCAAACAGGAAAAAGACCTTAAGTTGAAAGAGGCGAAATAAATATGGATTCCCTGGAGCAGCTCGCGTGCTGGGCTTTCAATTGCGACCGGACGCAATTATATATGGGGGAATACGAGGCCGATGATGAGAAGATCGAGGCCTTTCACGAGGCGCTGGATTCGTACGCGCGCGGCATTCCGGTCCAGTATATAACGGGCCTTGCGGAATTCATGGGATTTGAGTTTGAAGTGAATTGCTCCGTCCTTATACCGCGGCCGGAGACCGAGATCCTGGTCGAGAGGGTCCTCACGCTGATAGAGAGGGAAGGCATGGAGGGGCCGCGCATCCTGGACCTCGGAACAGGTTCGGGCGCGATAGCTGTTAGTTTGACAAAATTGAGCCCGTCCTGTAGAATACTAGCTTCCGATGTCTCCGAGGAAGCCCTTGAGGTAGCCCGCGGGAATTCAGCCGCAAACGGCGTGGTAGATGGCATAGAGTTCGTCAATTCGGACCTATTTAAGGGGATCCCGGACAAGGCAAAGTTCGACGTGATAATATCGAACCCGCCGTATATACCCAGTGAGGATTACGATTCGCTTCCCCTCGAGGTCAAGAGCGAGCCAAGATTGGCGCTTGACGGGGGGCCTAAGGGGCTTGAATTCTACGGTAAGATAATCCCGGAGGCTTGCGGCAGGCTCAAGAAAGGCGGATTCCTCGCGCTTGAGATCGGCTACGGGCAGTCCAAGGCGGTAAGGGGGATAATCGAGGGTTCGGGCGCATATTCCCAGGTGGACGTGATAAAGGATTATAATGATATTGACAGGATAGTATTCGCTAAGAGGCGCTGATATCTGAATGGATAAGATCGTAATAGAAGGGCCGACGAGGCTGAGGGGCGCGGTAGAGGTAAGCGGCGCGAAAAATTCCGCCCTGCCTATTATGGCGGCCACGCTGCTGACGGATGAGAAGTGCGTGATTAAAAAGGTGCCGCCGCTGCGCGATGTCCACACGATGGTGAAGATATTGCGCAACCTCGGGGTCAGGGTCCAGTTCGAGGACGGCCGCGCGGTGATCGAACCGAAGGGATACAAGAACCATATTGCCCCGTATAAATACGTGAAGGAGATGCGCGCTTCCTTCTGCGTGCTCGGGCCTATCCTCGCAAAGCATAAGATTGCGCAGGTGTCCTATCCCGGCGGATGCGCCATCGGCAACAGGCCGGTGGACCTGCACCTTAAGGGCATCAAGGCGCTCGGGGCGGCGCTTAAGATAGAGCATGGTTATGTGCTGGCCGAAACGAAGCAGTTAAAGGGTGCCCATATATTCCTCGGGGGCGCTTTCGGGTCTTCGGTGTTGGCGACGGATAATGTCATGATGGCGGCGACGCTGGCCAAAGGCAGGACCGTGATAGAGAACGCGGCCTGCGAGCCCGAGGTGGTGGACCTAGCGGATTTCCTCCTGAAGATGGGCGCGAGGATAAAAGGCGCCGGCACGCATCTCATAGAGATAGAAGGCGTAAAGAGGCTCGGCGGCGCCGAGTATGAGGTGATACCCGACAGGATAGAGGCGGGCACCTTCATGATAGCCGCAGCCATGACCAAAGGCGATATAACAATAAAGGGAGCCAGGTACGACCACCTCGGCGCGCTTGTAGACAAACTGCTCGACGCGGGCGTCACGATAACGCGCCACGGCAAGGATATCAGGGTAAGGGTAAAGAGGCAATTGAAGCCCGTCGACATAACGACGCTCCCGTATCCGGGTTTCCCGACGGACCTGCAGGCGCAGATGATGGCGCTGATGTCGGAAATAAACGGTATAAGCGTGATCACGGAAAAGATATATCCTGACAGGTACATGCATGTCAGCGAACTTGCAAGGATGGGAGCGCAGATAAAACTGGAAGGCGATTCCGCTATAGTCAAAGGCATAAAACAGCTGAGCGGAGCCCCGGTAATGGCGTCGGATCTGCGCGCCTCGGCCGCGCTGGTGCTTGCCGGCATGGCCGCAAAAGGAAGGACCGACGTATCAAGGGTCTACCATTTGGACAGAGGATATGATAAGATAGAGCTCAAATTGTCCCGACTGGGAGCCAATATCAGAAGAGAAAAGGAGGAGTAGTTCATGGCAGCGGTAATCAGGTTGAAGAGGTTAGGTACGAAGAAGATGCCCCACCAGCGTATCATAGTAATTGATTCGCACAAGGGCCGCGATATGAAGGCGATCGAAGAGCTCGGGTTCTACGATCCGACGAAGACGCCGGCTTACGGTAACCTGAAGAAGGAGAGGATATTGCACTGGATCAAGCTGGGCGCAAAACCCTCCGTGGCGGTCTCGCACATATTGAAAAGATCCGGCATAATCTGACCAGATGCGTATAGATATCCTTACCCTCTTTCCCGGGATGTTCGAGGGCGCGCTGGAGGAATCGATAATCAAGCGCGCGATAAAGAGCGGGAAGGCGGATGTCCGGGTGCATAACCTGCGGGACTGGACCGATGATAAGCACCGCAAGGTGGATGACAAGCCTTTCGGGGGCGGGCCGGGCATGGTCATAAAGCCGCAGCCGCTCTTTGATGCCGTCGATGACCTTAAGAGGAGGGCCTCAAAGGTAGTGATGATGACGCCGCAGGGCAAGAGGCTGGACCAGGCGGTCGCGAAGAAACTGGCGAAGGCGGGCCATATGATCGTAGTATGCGGCCATTATGAAGGCATAGACGAGAGGTTCAGGCAGGAGCGAGTCACCGACGAGATATCGCTTGGCGACTTCGTTCTTACAGGCGGCGAGATCCCCGCTATGGCGCTGGTCGATTGCGTAGTCAGGCTGATACCCGGGGTTGTGGGCGCTAAAGAGTCGCTTGAGTTCGAATCATTTTCGGCCGGGCTTTTGGAGTATCCTCAGTACACGAGGCCGGCGGACTTCAGGGGATTTAAGGTCCCGGCGGTGCTTTTATCGGGGGACCATAATAAGATAGACGCTTGGAGAAGCGGAATGGCGTTGAAAAGGACGAAAAAAAGACGTCCCGATATGTTGAGCCCCGCATTTGGGGCGAAATCCCGCCGAAGCGGGATATATAAGGAGAAGAGATGATGGGTAAGGTTGATATGGTGGCAAAAGGCTATGAGAGGAAAGAGGCCCTAGCATTCAGCGTTGGCGATACCGTAAAAGTCGCGGTAAAGATCAAGGAAGAAGATAAATTCCGCATCCAGATGTTCGAGGGCGTGGTCATCAAGAAAAGGGGCAAGGGCGTTTCGTCCTCGTTCACGGTGCGCCGCGTTTCCTCGGGAGAAGGCATAGAGAGGACTTTCCCGCTGCATTCGCCTTCCATTGACAAGGTGACTGTAGTCAAATCCTCAAACCCGCACAGGGCGAAGCTGTATTACATGCGCAAGAAGGTCGGCAAGAAGGCTGATGTTGTATCATGAGAGAAAGTTAATAAGGCAGGGAAAGAAGAATATCGCGGGCATAGATGAAGCCGGCCGCGGCCCGTTAGCCGGGCCGGTAGTCGCCGCCGCGGTGATCCTGAAGGAATTCAGGTTCAAGAACAGGATAGACGACTCTAAAAAGCTTACGAGGATATCACGCGAAAAGGCCTTCGCCGAGATAATTGGGAAGGCGCATATCGGGATAGGGATCGTAGGCGAAAAAGAGATAGACAGTATCAATATCCTCAAAGCTACCCTCAAGGCGATGCAGATGGCGGTATCCGACCTCAGCCGGGCACCGGACCATGTTCTAATAGACGGTATTTCAACACCTCCGGGCATATCCTGCCCAAAGACGCTAATAATAAACGGGGAATCGCACTCGCTTTCGATAGCGTGCGCCTCGATCATAGCTAAGGTCACAAGGGATTTTATCATGGCATATTATGACACCCTCTATCCGGAATACGGGTTCGGCCGGCACAAGGGGTACGGGACTAAGATGCACTACAGCGCCCTGGACGTCCATGGGCCTTCACCGGTACACAGGCGGACATTCACACTTTCAAGATGAACATTTTCCTCATAAGGCACGGCGAATCGGTATGGAACAAAGAGCAGCGGGTGCAGGGGAGGGAAGACCCGGGTTTGAGCGCGTCCGGACGGAAGCAGGCGAGGGCCGCGGCCAAACGCCTGAAGAAAGAGGGCATTAAGACCGTCTATTCGAGCGACCTTAAGCGCGCGGCGCAGACCGCGAAGATTATCGCGTCCGCATCCGGCGCCAGGCTTGTCCTCGATGCGAATCTCGAGGAGATGGTACTCGGCGCGTGGCAGGGCATGACGATGGAGGAAGTGAAGAAACGTTTCCCGAGGTCGTATGCCGCCTGGAAGAAAGCCCCGTCGAAGGCGAGGATACCCGGATGGGAGGGCGTCCCGCGGTTCAATGCGAGGGTCAGGCGCGTATTCAAATCGATAATAGGCAGGGGTGAAGGCGCCGATATTTGCGTCGTTTCGCATTGGGGCGTCATAGCCGCATATTTCGCGATAGTGATGAAGGCGGATTTTGACAGGTTCTTCAAATCGGTCAGGATAGACAACTGCAGCATCAACAAGATATCCTGCAAAAAAGGAAAGGCGATAATACAATGCATAAACGATACCCTGCATTTGTCATGATTGCCGTGTTGTTCGCTTGTGCGCATCTCTGTTCCGCCCAGGAACCGGATGGAGCGGCCAAAGGAAGCGTCGTGAAGGTGACGGGCCAAAAAGGCAGCTGGGCTCTCGAGGTCAACGGCAAGCCCTTCTATATAAAGGGTGTCGGCGTAGGGAATATGAAAGGCAAGTACGGAGAGGATTACCTCAAGATGGCGCAGGATCTCGGGGCTAACGCGGTCCGCACATGGGGAACAGACCAGGGGACGCAGGAATATTTTGATACGGCCCAGAAATACGGGCTCATGGTGGACGCGGGCATCTGGTTGAATTTCGCGAATAACGACGGAAAGTATACATATATCGGCGATAACGACTTCAAGAAGAACAAAAAGAAAGAGATCGAAGATTACGTAAATAAGTTCAAGGGACACCCCGCGCTGCTTATGTGGAATGTCGGGAATGAGGCGATATTCTTCACGAAGGACGAGGAAGAGCGCGTCGAACTTTCCAAATTCCTCGAGGAGATGGTAAAGCTGGTCCACCGGCTCGACCCGGCGCATCCGGTAATATACACATCCGCGGATACGACCGCGCTGCCGTATATCGTAAAATACGTCCCGAGCCTCGATATCTTCGGCATGAACATCTACGGGAGCGTCAGGATGTCGCACAGCAAGTGGGATAAGTCAGGGCTCAATATCCCTTACTGCGTGACGGAGTACGGCCCGCACGGCCCGTGGGACGCCAAGAAGGACGCGAACGGCGCCTCGCAGGACGAACCCGACCAAGGCAAGGCGGCGCTATACAGGAACATGACCAACGACATAATAGGGTTCAAGGGATACGATCTCGGAGGGTTCGTCTTCCATCTCGGGGAGACGACCCAGGAGTCGATGACCTGGTGGAATATCAATTATAAGCTGTTCAAGCGTTCCGCGTTCTGGGAGGTCTATAAGATCTATACAGGCAGCAAGCCTTCAAACCTTCCTCCCAGGATCGTCACTCTGAAACTTACCAAGACCAAGGGCATAGCGCCCGGCGAAAAGGTTGATATTTTCGCGGAGGCTTCCGATAACGACAGCAACCCGCTCGATTACCAGTTCATGGTCTCGACGGCGCAGGAAGGCGTCCTGGAGTACTACGTCAACAAGGAAGTGGACGTGAAGATAGACTGCGAAAGCACGAGCTTCAAGATGACGGCCCCGCAGAAGAAGGGGCTGTACAGGCTGTATCTCATTGTGAACGACGGTTACGGCAATGTCGCTGTCGCTAACAGGTCGTTCAAAGTGGAATAATGATGGCAGATAAAAAAGAGGACATAAAGGACCTTTCGCTTCCCGCGCTCTACGCAAAGTTCAAGAGCCTTAACGAACCGGCATACAGGGCGGAACAGGTCTTCGAATGGATATACAAAAAGGGCGCGAAGTCTTTCGCGGACATGACGGACCTGCCCGCGAAGGTGCGCGATTACCTGTCGAATAAGTACGAGATATCGGGCGTGAGCCTGGCAAACATGCAGATGTCGAAGTCGGACGGGACGTGCAAATACCTGTTTGAGCTCAGGGACGGGGAGACAGTGGAGTCGGTCCTTATTCCCGCCAAGGACCCCGCGGGCGGGACAAGCCGCCAGACGGTCTGCCTTTCGTCGCAGGTCGGATGCGCGTACGGGTGTTATTTCTGCGCGAGCGGGCTCGCGGGCTTCAAGAGGGACCTTACCTGCGGGGAGATACTCGCCCAGGCGCTCGCGATACAGTCCGACCTGTTCCGCAAAGGCAAGAGGATAACGAACGTGGTGATGATGGGCACGGGAGAGCCGCTGTCCAATTACGATAACGTTATCAAGGCCGTGGAGATAATGAATTCTCCGCTCGGCCTCGGCATCGGGGCGAGGAAGATAACCGTATCGACTGCGGGGCATATCCCGGGTATCAGGAGATATATGCAGGAGAAGGAGCAGTTCGAACTTTCGGTTTCGCTTCACGCGGCGGACGACAAGACGCGCTCGAGGCTTATGCCAATTAATAACGTATACCTCTTGGATAAACTGATGTCCGTATGCCGGGAGTACACGAGGGAGAAGGGCAGGATAATAACATTCGAATATATCCTTATTAAGGATGTCAACTCCTCGACCACCGACGCCCAGAACCTCGTTAAATTGCTCAAGAATATGAACTGTAAGGTCAATTTGATCCCGTTCAACGCGGTCTCGGATTTCAAGTTCTCGCCCCCGTCCTTTAAGGAGGTCAAGGCCTTCCAGGATGTGCTGGAAAAAGGCGGCATCAACTCGACGATAAGGTCGCAGCGCGGCGCGGATATCGACGCGGCGTGCGGGCAATTGCGGTTACGCGAGGCG
>JBAYMW010000066.1:0-8149 GCA_041663405.1 Candidatus Omnitrophota bacterium
GCCAATGCCGCGGAACGCCAGGAGGGCATGAGATTCATAACCAGGAACGGCGAGGTGGTCGAGAAGGGGTATTCGGCCGGCGGAAAGGTACCGAAAGCCGAAGGATTCAGCCTTATCGGAAGGGACGCGAAGATAAAGGAACTCAGGATAAGTATAGAGAACCTTAAGGCTAAGACCGAATCCGCCGCGAGGGACCTCAGCGATAAGAAGCAGTCGAGGGATATGCTCGAGGCGGAGGCAAAGTCGACCGCGGAGCAGATACACAAGATACAGATAGATAACGCGAACAAGATAAGCGAAAAGTCCAGCCTCGAGGAGGCGATCAGCAAGCTCGGTGACGAGGAGTCGCTGCTGAACCTTGAACTCGGAGAGGTGAAGTCGGAGATAGATACGTATGCGGTGAAGGAAGAGGAGATGAAGAAGGAGCTCGCGGTATTGAACGACGAGGACTCGAAGGTCCAGGATACCATTAAGAGCAACCAGGAGATGATAACGTCGAAGCTCAAAGAGCGGGAAGATACGATAGTGCTTATCACCCAGCTAAAGACAGAGCTCGACATGCTTAAGGATAAAGAGACATCGGTCATCAACGCGCTTGGCATGATGGCCCGTTCCCTCGAGGATGAGCGGTCGGGATTCTTCGCGAAAGAGAGGGAGATGGAGGATTCGAGGGGCAGGATATCCGAGCTTCTCGTGGAGTCGGAAGAGCTTTCGAAGAGGAACGCGGAGCTTGTAAACAGCAGGACATCCGCCGAATCGGATTCACAGAAGATCGTCGATGAACGTAAGACGGCAAGCGACGCGATAGCCCAGGTGGAGGCCGAGGTAAGGGAAGCCCAGAAGTCGATAAACGACCTGAGCGGGCGCATGCATGTGCTTGAGGTCAAGACGACGGAGTTCGGATTTAAAAAATCGAGCATCAAGGACAGGCTGCAGCAGGTGTATAAGGTAGAGGCGGACCTGGAGCAGGTCGTGGTCCCCGAAGAGACTAACTGGGACGAGACGAACGAGAAGATGGAGGCGCTCCGCGCAAAACTTGAAGGGATGGGCCCCGTGAACCTCGTCGCGATCGAGGAGCACCAGGAATTGCAGGAGAGGTTCACGTTCCTGACGACACAGCAGCAGGACCTCGTCGCAGCGAAGGACGACCTTCATAAGGCGATAAATAAGCTTAACAGGACGACGCGCGAGATGTTCCTTGAGACCTTCCAGAAGATACAGGCGGAGTTCAGGGATATGTTCAGGCTGCTGTTTGGCGGCGGCGACGCCGAACTGCTGTTGATAGACCAGGAAGACATACTTGAGAGCGGTATTGAGATAATAGCCAGGCCGCCGGGAAAGAAGCCTCAGACGATATCGCTGCTGTCCGGAGGCGAAAGGTCGATGACGGCCATCGCGCTGTTATTCTCGATATTCAAGGTAAAGCCGAGCCCGTTCTGCGTTATGGATGAGATGGATGCGGCTTTGGATGAGGCTAATATCGACAGGTTCTGCAGGGTGCTCAGGGATTTCGTCAAGACCTCGCAGTTCATCATGATAACGCATAACAAGAAGACGATCTCGGTCGCGGACGTGATGTACGGTATTACGATGGAAGAGTCGGGCGTATCGAAGATCGTTTCGGTCAAGTTCTCGCAGGATCTTGAGGCGAAGACGGCCTGACCGTGCGGCCCTGAAAGGGGATAGCGTTATTTGGACCTGTAGACGCAGACCTTGTTCTTGCCTGTACGCTTCGCTTCGTAGAGCGCCATGTCAGCCAAGTAGATCAGCTTTTCCTTGTCGAGCGCGTCTTCCGGGTAGGTAGCAAGCCCCGCGCTGATGGTAAGATTTTTATTTGGCTGGACATCCTGGCCGTTGAACTGGAACCCTTCTATAGCCTGCCTTAACACCTCGGCGATCTGGTAAGCGGAATCCTTGGTCATATCCGGCAATATGACGGCAAACTCTTCGCCGCCGTAACGCGCTACCGAACCCTTGCCTTCGCACGTAACCTTGAGTATCCTTGCGACGTCCCGCAGAAGCTGGTCTCCCATCTGGTGCCCGAGGGTGTCGTTATAATTCTTGAAATTGTCTATATCGAACATGACCATTGAAAGGGACTTTTTTCTTTCGTATGCCTTCTTGAGCTCCTCGGTAAGCGAATACTGGAAATAACCGTGGTTCCATAGCCGAGTAAGCATATCGGTGTTGGCCTGATGGACGGTCTGTTCATAAAGGCGCGAGTTCTCGATGGCAAGCCCGGCATGGTTGGCGAACATCGTGAGCGTCCTGATGTCGTCCTTTGTTATCGGTTTCTTCGTAAATATATTATCCGCGAGTATGACGCCGATCACCTTGTCCTTAGCCCTGAGGGGCACAGTCACGAAATATTCCGTCTTAAGGGACTGCAATACGGTGTCGTGCGCTATATTCTGCCTCGTGCTCTCATTCGTGATCTCAAAGCTCATGCCTTCAAGGACCGTCATGGCCAGGACGCCGGAATCCTCGCGCAGCGGGACCTTGATATTGCGCACGATCTTGTCCAGGTCGGAACCGCCCTTATTGTAGAAACTGTAGGCGGATATGAGGTCTTCCAGGTTCATCTGTTCGGAGGCGATCCTGCTCCAGATACGCCCGGCCTCCTCAACGGAGTGCGGCCCAATGCCCATCTTGCCTTCGATAGTGCCGTCACTGTCGTTGACGAGGAAGAGCATGGCCCTGTTGAAACCGAGCCCCTCGTGCGACGTTACGCCGGTAAGAATGATGAAGAGGATCTCGTCAAGATTGAGCGTGGTGCGCATCGCGTTGCCGATCTCGTAAAAGATGGTCAACTCGGCGCGGATCCTGTCCAGCATCTCCTGTAATGTTCTTTTTTCCATGGTGGGGTAATGATACCCTATTAGATACCCTTTGTCAATACGGCTTGACAAGCCCGCCCGTTTGGTATAGACTTTATTAGTTCTTCGGGAGGGGTGAGATTCCCCACTGGCAGTAAAGCCTGCGAGCCTTAGGGCAGATCCTGGGAAGTTCAGGAGCCAATAGTAAAAGTCTAGACGGGAGAAGACAGGACGGAATATGTCCGTTTTATGCCTGTTTGCTATTGTACCCCGAAGGTATGCTTCGGGGTTTTTTATTTAAGGAGAGAGATGTTTAATACCATTAAGGAAGCGCTGGAAGAGATCAAAAAAGGAAAGATGGTGATAGTCATCGACGACGAAGGCCGCGAGAATGAAGGAGACCTTCTGATGGCCGCGGAGTTCGTCACGCCGGATGCCGTCAATTTCATGGCAAAATACGGCCGCGGGCTCATATGCGTGCCGATGGAAGAGGATCGGTTGCGCGAACTCGGCATCGAGGTGCTCTCCGAGTCCGGCGGCGGGAACTTCAACACCGGTTGGACCATGTCTATAGACCTTAAGGAAGGCGTGACGACGGGCATATCGGCGCACGACAGGTCCAAGACCATAAAGGGGATGGTCAGCGCAAGGTCGAGGCCTGAGGATTTCAGCAGGCCCGGGCATGTATTCCCGCTCAGGGCCAAGGAAGGCGGGGTGCTGGTCAGGACCGGCCATACAGAGGCGGCGGTGGACCTCGCTAAGCTTGCCAAGCTGAAACCGGCCGGCATAATCTGCGAGATAATGAACGATGACGGGACGATGGCCAGGACTCCGCAACTCAAGGAGTTCGCGAAGAAGCACAAGCTGAAGATATGCACCATCGCAGACCTTATAAAGTACAGGATGGCATCCGAGAAGCTGGTCCGCCTGGTCGAGGAGACTACGCTTCCGTCGGAGTACGGGGAATTCAGGCTCATGCTGTATGAGTCGCTGATCGACAAGAAGGTGCACGTCGCATTGGTAATGGGCAAATTATCCGAAAGATCCACCCTTGTCAGGGTGCATTCGGAATGCCTTACCGGGGATGTCTTTGGTTCCTTAAGGTGCGATTGCGGCGGACAGCTCAAACAGGCGCTGTCGATGATAGGGAAAGAAGGCAACGGAGTGCTCCTGTACATGAGGCAGGAAGGCCGCGGCATAGGCCTCGAGAACAAGATAAAGGCGTATGCGCTGCAGGACAAGGGGCTCGATACCGTTGAAGCGAATAAGGCGCTGGGTTTTGATGCGGACCTGCGGGATTACGGTACCGGCGCGCAGATACTGGCAGGCCTGGGGCTAAAGAAGATAAGGCTGCTCACGAACAATCCCCAGAAGATAGTCGGGCTGGAGGGTTACGGCCTGAAGGTCGTGGAGAGGGTGCCGATAGAGATGCCCTCAAACCCGAGGAACGTAAAGTACCTGAGGACAAAAAGGGAAAAGATGGGGCACGTGCTGAAGAAGCTGAATTAGGAGATCCGCCTTGGGCGGCTAAAACAGGAGGGTGAAATGGTCAAGACTATCGAAGGGCAATTGATCGCGAAGGGCAAGAAGTTCGCGATAGTGGTGTCGAGGTTCAACGATTTTATCTCGAAACGCCTGCTGGAAGGCGCGATAGATACGCTGTTGAGGCATGGCGCGAAGGAGAGCGAGATAGAAGCTATCTGGGTCCCCGGTGCGTTCGAGATCCCCGTCGTCGCGAACAAGGTCGCAAGGTCGAAAAAGTATGACGCGGTGTTATGCCTCGGAGCGGTCATCAAGGGCTCGACCCCCCATTTCGAGTATGTATCAAGCGAGGCAGCCAAGGGCGTCGCGAAGGTATCGATGGATACCGGGATACCGGTAATATTCGGCGTGATAACCGCGGAGAACCTCGAGCAGGCCATAGAGCGCGCCGGGACCAAGGACGGGAATAAAGGACGCGATGCGGCTGTATCCGCCATCGAAATGGCTAACCTGTTAGAGAGCATCTAAGATGAGAAAACGCACCCAGGCCCGCGAATGCGCGCTGCAGATACTGTACCAGGCGGATCTCAGGAAGGAGCCGCCTGAAAAGCTGTTCCTGGATTATTGGAGGGACAATGAGGTGGGATCCGAGGTCTCGGATTTCGCATCATCCCTCGTTCTCGGGACGCTGAAGAACATCAAGAAGATCGACGATACGATCACGGGATACGCGAGCAATTGGAAGCTCAGCCGCATGGCCGTGATCGACAGGAATGTCCTGAGGCTGGCGACCTATGAACTGCTCTTCTGCGACGATATACCCCAGAAGGTCTCCATTAATGAGGCGGTTGACCTGGCGAAAAAATTCGGCGATATGGAATCGGGAAAATTCGTGAACGGCATACTCGACAAGATCAGCAAGGAAGAGACCAAGAGTGGAAAAGCTAGCTGACCTCCACGTGCACACGCGGCTGTCGGACGGGACCTTTACGCCGGCTGAAGCGGTCGAGAACGCCGGGAAGGTCGGGCTTTCCTGCATAGCGATAACGGACCACGATTGCGTGGACGGCATCGAGCCCGCAAAGAAGGCGGCAAAGAAGGCGGGGCTCGAGATAATACCCGGCGTCGAGATGACCGCCCAGGAGAAGGGCCGCGAGATCCATATACTCGGCTATTTCCCCGATATGGATGATAAGCGTTTTTTGAAAAGGTTGAAGGTCATAAGGCAGGACAGGGTTGACAGGGTCTACGCGATGGTGAAAAAGCTGGAGAAATACGATATCTGCCTGGACCCGGAGATGATATTCGAGCTGAGCGGGCCCGGCTCGGTCGGAAGGATGCATGTCGCCGCCGTGCTGGAAAAGGAAGGCTATGTATCGTCAATAAAAGAGGCCTTCAGCAGGTACATAGGGGATAAAGGCCCCTGCTGTGTAGCGCACTACGAGATAACCGCAAAGGACGCGATAGCCGAATTGAAAAGGGTCGGAGCGGTCGTGGTTTACGCGCATCCTCAGCTGATGGGGGGCGAAGGCTTAATACCTAAGTTCATAAAATACGGGCTGGACGGCCTCGAGGCGTTCCATTCGGAGCAGTCGAAGGCTGTGGCCCGCAAGTACACGGATATCGCAGCCGAGAACGGGCTCCTAGTGACCGGGGGATCGGATTGTCATGGCATGAATAAGGGGCGGATGCTGATGGGGACCGTCATGGTCCCTTATAGTATTGTCGAAGGATTGAAGAAATGCGCAATGAGGACAAGAAATACATAAAGCTCGCGATAGGGCTTGCCGCCATCGCAAGGGGCAGGACGAGCCCTAACCCCTGTGTAGGCGCGGTGGTCGTCAAGGGCGGCAGCATAATCGGAAAAGGATATCATAAGTTCGCGGGAGGCCCGCACGCCGAGGTATACGCGCTTCGTAAGGCGGGCAAAAAGGCGAAGGGCGCGACCTTATACGTTTCGCTCGAGCCCTGTGTGCACTATGGCAGGACGCCTCCATGCGTGGATATGATAAGGAAGTGCGGTATCAAACGCGTAGTCGCTGCCATGAAGGACCCGAATCCCCTGAATAACGGCAAAGGCATCGACATCTTAAGGAGATACGGCATAAAGGCGGAATCCGGGTTGATGGAGGAAGAGGCGCGCGAATTGAACCGCCCGTTCATAAAATATATGGAAGAGAAGATGCCTTTTGTGGCGGTAAAGGCCGCCCAGACGCTCGACGGCAAGATCGCGACAAGGACCGGGGATTCTAAATGGATATCGAACGAGGAGTCGAGGCGGTTCGTACATAAGCTGAGGAGCGAGTCCGACGCGATCATCGTGGGGGCGAATACGGTCATAAATGATGATCCGCTGCTCACATCCAGGATAAAAGGCGTCAGGGCAAAACAACCGCTCAGGGTGATATTGGCTGGAAGGAAAGGCATCCCGAAAGAGTCTAAGGTCCTGCGCAGCAAGGGCGGCGAGGTCCTCGTAATTGCGCCGGACAGGAAGACCGGCAGGGTCAACCTGAAAAAACTCCTGAGGGAGCTTGCGGCAAGAGGCGTCATGAACGTCCTTATAGAAGGCGGCGGAGAGGTGATAGCATCCGCGTTCCGGGAACGCCTGGTCGATAAGATATACTTGTTCATCGCCCCGAAGATCGCCGGAGGCAGGGACGCCAAGACATCCGTCGAAGGTGACGGCGTAGCGAGAATCAAGGATTCGACGGATATCAGGGATATCGTCCTGCATGACATGTGCGGGGACTTGCTTATAGAAGGATACGTGAGGAGATAGGATGTTTACAGGGATAATAGGGGAACTTGGGACAATTGAGAAGTTCGAAAGGTCAAGGGAGCCGTCGCTGATAACTATCAGGGCGGAAAAGGCTTCGCGAGGCCTTAAGACGGGGGATTCCGTCTCCGTAGACGGCGCATGCCTTACGGTGGTCCGCGTAAACGGCGGCATGTTCTCTGCCGAGGCCGTTAAGGAGACGATCGGAAGGACAACTCTCGGCCTGCGCAAGCCCGGCGACAGGGTAAACATAGAAGGCGCGCTAATCGCAGGCTCAAAGGTAAGCGGGCATTTCGTGACGGGCCATGTCGACGGTACGGGACAAATAGGTTCTGTAAGGGAAGACAACGGCCAGATAGCCGTGGAGATCAAAGCAGGTAAGGATATATTAAGCGGCATTGTAGCGAAAGGTTCCGTCGCGGTCGACGGGATAAGCCTGACGGTAGGGGATGTAAAGCCGGATTCATTCTCGGTGTATATAATACCCCATACCTCAAAGATGACGACGATAGGCATGAGGAAGGCCGGTGACAGGGTAAACCTCGAGACCGACATGCTCGGAAAGTATATAGCAAGGCGTTCTGATGGGAATGGCAATGAGAAGGCCTCCGGTATCACCCCGGAGTTCCTGAGGGAAAAAGGATTCATCTGAAACGCCGGTATTTTCGCCTCCGATGTTGACTATTTAATGCTCCCGTGATAAAATCAACCATTATGTTAAGTTGTAAGAGACGGTATGCGCACCTGTTTGCCGCCCTCGTTCTATCCGTATCGCTAATGAATTCCGGCGTTTTCGCCGGTGAGTTTTTTGTGAGCAAGGTAATAGACGGCGATACGGTGGTGCTGGAAAACGGCGAGCACGTCAGGTATATAGGTATAGACACTCCGGAGAAAGGCAGGCCGTATTACTCCGAAGCGAAGAGGCAGAACGAGAAGCTGGTAAAAGGCAGGAAAGTCAGGCTGGAGTTCGACGCAGGTAAGGCAGACAGGTACGGCAGGGTTCTTGCCTATGTATATGACGGCAATACATTTGTGAACGAGGAGTTGGTAAGGAACGGGTACGCATTGGCATATA
>JBAYMW010000067.1:0-8077 GCA_041663405.1 Candidatus Omnitrophota bacterium
AGCGCCGCGATAATAATTACCACTATCATTATCTCGATCAGCGTGAAACCTCTCCTCATTTTATCCTCCCTATTTTGCGCCCAGTCCGATACTGAAGATCGGAAGGAGCATCGCGAAAACTATGAACCCGACGACCGCGCCGACCGCGAGTATCAGCACCGGCTCGAGCAGTGCGGTCATTATCTTTATCGATTGTTCGACTTCCTTTTCATATACGTTGGCTATCTCTGCGAGCGATTCCTCGAGCTTACCGCCTTCCTCGCCTACGGCTATCATGTTCACCGCGAAGACCGGGAACATGTTTATCTTCTTGAGGCTCGCGGAGAGCGTCTGCCCCTTGTTCAGCAGCTCGTCGCGCGCGGTCCCCAGCTGTGCCCTGAGAAGCCCGTTATCGAGGGTATCCGTCGCGAGCTGCAGGCTCTCATGGACGGAGATTCCGTTCTTGAATAGCAGTCCGAGCGTCCTCGAGAACCTCGCGATCTCGACGTTCCTCACGAACCTCCTCACGAAAGGTATGTTCAGTTTCACGGCATCGAAGAACATCTTCCTTTTGCCGCCGGGCTTCGACCTGAAGAATACCGCGATGACGAAAATGGAACCTATGATGAACCAAACCCAGTTGGCCGACATGAAATCGCTGGCCTGCTTGAGCATCCGCGTAGGCAGCGGCAGCTGCGACATGTCGCTGAATATGCCCATAAGTTTCGGCAGGAAGAACGTCAGCATCACGAAGACCGAGATAATGCCGACGACCATTACGAAGACCGGGTACGCGGCAGCCGCCTGTATCTTGCGCCTGAGCTCGTCCTCTTTTTCGCGGTAGTCCGCGAGCCGGTAGAGCACCTCATCGAGCGCGCCGCCCTTCTCGCCCGCCTTTATCATGCTTATGTAGAGCCCGTTGAATATGCGGGGGTACTTCGACATCGATTCGGAGAGCATGCGGCCGTCCCTTATCTGCGTGCTCAGGTCGTCGACGACGGCCTTGAGCGGTTTGCTTTCGGTCTGCGATACGATAATGGAAAGCGCGCGCAGGACCGGCACGCCGGCCTTTATGAGGCTGGCTATCTGGCGCGTGAATATGTCTATATCACCTGATCGGGGCCATCCCGCGAGGTGCCGCCCTGCATCGCTTGGAGTAGGGTGGCTCCGGGCGGGATGGCCCCCAAATGGCTCTGCGGCATAGGCCTCAGTCACGCTGACAGGCGTAAGGCCCTTCTCGCCGAGTTTCTCGACCGCGGCATCCTGCGAAGCGGCCTCTATCTCGCCGCTTACGACCTTATCGGGCCCGCTCTTTGCTTTGTATGTATAGAATGGCATACGTCAATCCTCCAAATGCGTGACCCTGAGCACCTCTTCGGGGGTCGTCACGCCCTCGACGACCTTTGCCCACCCGTCCTGCTTCAGGGTATTCATTCCGAGCTCGACCGCCTTCTTCCTTATGATGTCGGAAGACACCTTCTGGTTTATAAGGCCCCGGACCTCGTCCTTGACCAGGAGTATCTCGTATATCGCGGTCCTGCCCATATAACCTGTGAAATTGCACGCCTTGCATCCCTTGCCCTTATATATTTTTATCTCCCTGCGGTCCATCTTGAGGTCCTTTTCTATGCCCTTGACCGCGTCCTGCGACTGCGCGGTAACGTCCGCCTTGCAATGTTCGCAGATCACGCGCACGAGCCTCTGGGCGATGAACGCCTCGACCGATGACGCGACAAGGTACGGCTCAATGCCTATATCTATAAGGCGCGTCGCGCCGGTCGCCGCGTCGTTCGTGTGCAGGGTCGAGAAGACGAGGTGCCCGGTCAGCGCGGTCTGTATGGTTATCTCGGCCGCTTCGAAGTCCCTGACCTCGCCGACCATTATTATGTCCGGGTCGTGGCGCAGCACGCTGCGCAATGCCGTTGCGAACGTGAAGCCTATCGCCGGCCTTATCTGTAGCTGCGAGATGCCTCCGAGCTCGTACTCTATAGGGTCTTCGATCGTGATTATCTTTCGCTCGCGCGTGTTGAGCATGCTAAGGCACGCGTAGAGCGTCGTCGTCTTGCCGCTGCCGGTCGGGCCGGTCAGGAAGATTATGCCGTGGGGTTTCTTCAGCAGCTGCTCGAATATCTCCTGGTACGGTTTCGAGAGCCCCAATTGCGCGATGTTGAACAGCATAGTCGTCGGCAGTATCCTGACGACGATGTTCTCGCCGTAAAGCGTCGGGAGTATCGAGATGCGCAGGTCGTATTCCTCATTGCCTATCTTGACCTTCGCGCGGCCGTCCTGCGGGATGCGGCGCTCAATAATATTGAGCCCCGACATTATCTTTATCCTCGATATTATCGCGTTGTAGAGGTATTTTATCTCCCCGGCTATCTGCGTATCGTAGAGTATGCCGTCTATCCTGTACCTGAGCCTCAGCTCCTCCCTGAACCTCTCGATATGGATGTCGGTGGCCCTGTCGTTGATCGCCTGCTGGAGTATCTGGTTGACGAGCTTGATGACTGAGGCGTCCGTCGCCATCTTCGTGAGGTCCTCGACCTTCTCCGACGGGGAAGCTTCGGGCCTGCTCTCCTTCGGCTCCTCGGCGAGTATCCTCTCTATCGTGTCGGCGCCGACGCCGTAATATTTGCGGATCATCTCCAGTATGTCGGAGGACGACGAGAGCACGCGTTCGACGCGGAAGCCGAGGTTCGTCTCGAGGTCGTCGACCGGCCACATGTCGAACGGGTTCGACGTCGCTATCGTCAGCATATGGCCGTCTATGGCTATCGGCATCACCTTGTAATGCACCGCGAACTTCGCCGGCACGCTCTTTACGGCCTTCTCGTCTATCTTGATGTCCTTGAACTCCACGAATGGTATTCCCTGCTGTTCGGCGAGTATCTGGAGCAATTGCCGCTCGGATATGAAACCCATCCTCACGAGCACGGAGCCGAGGGCTTCCTTCGTCTTCTGCTGTTCCTTGACGGCCTGTTCGAGCTCGTAGCCCGTTATTATCTTTTTTTCGACCAGTATATCGCCGAGCCTCAATGCCATTTTATGCCTCCGGTCTCTGGAACTTGCCTATCATATAGAAATCCTCTTCGGGGACGCTGTCGAGCCTCCCGCTGACGATCTTGCCGCATGTCTCGAGCGTATCGTGTATCGGCACGTACTCGCCCTTCTTGCCGGTATATATCTCCGCGACGAAGAACGGCTGGGTCAGGAAATTCTGCAGCTTCCGCGCGCGGTCGTACAGCACGCGGTCGGTCCTCGAGAGCTCCTCGATGCCTATGACCGCGACTATCCTGCGCAATTCCTCGTATTTCGCGAATATCTTCAGGCACTCCTGCGCGATATCGAAATGCTCTTTGCCGACTATTCCGGGATCGAGCGTGCTGCTCGACGACACGAGCGCGTCGATGGCCGGATAGAGGCCGAGCTGTATCTTCTCGCGCGAGAGGACCATGATGGAATCCAGGTAAGTGAATATCGTGACTACGGCCGGGTCGGTAAGGTCGTCGGCGGGGACGTAGACCGCCTCGATGGAGGTTATCGAGCCGCTCTCCTTCGAGCGTATCCTCTCATGGAAATCCCCGAGCTCCGACGTCAGCGTCGGCTGGTAGCCCGTCTCCGACGGGACGCGCCCGAGCAGCGTGGATATCTCGGCGCCGGCCTGCACGAACCTGTATACGTTATCTATGAAGAAGAGCACGTCGTGGTTCTGCTCCTGCAGGTACTCGGCCAGCGTGATGCCGGTCGCGGCTATCTCGAACCTCGTTCCGGGCGGCTCGTTCATCTGGCCGAACGCCATCATGATCTTGTCGAGGATCTTCTGCTTCTCAAACTCGAAATACAGCTCGTTGCCTTCCCTGATACGCTCGCCCGCTCCGGTGAAGACGCAGACTCCCTTGTGCCGCTGCACGATATTATGTATCAGTTCGAGCATCAGGATACTTTTTCCGAGCGCGGCGCCGCCGAGCACGCCGATCTTGCCGCCCTTCGCGAAAGGGAAGAGCAGGTCAATGACCTTGATGCCGGTCTCGAGTATCTCGGTCCGGCGGCCCTCGTACCTTGAAGGGTCGAGGGTGACGCTGACCGCCCCCTTCCTTATAGGCGCGGTCTCCTCGGAGACTATCGGGCCTTTCCTGTCTATCGGCTCCCCGAGAACGTTTATTATCCTTCCGAATACCCCGCGGCCGACGGGTATCCTTATGACGTCGTTGAGCGGGGTCGCCTTGGCATTATACTGCAGGTTCAGCGTCGATGACAGGGATATGCAGCGCACGATATTCCCCTTCAGGTGCTCTGCGACCTCGAGTATTATCCTGCGTTCGTCATGCGTCGTCGTCTCCACGGCCTCGTAAAGGTTAGGCACATGGGCGCCTTCCTCGAACACCACGTCCACGACCGGGCCCTGCACAGATATGACGCGCCCATCCTTGTTCAAGCAGCCCCCTTCCTCAGCAGCTGCGCCGAGAACGTCTCTCGTATGCCTTTGTCTATAAGGTTATGCTGGCTGCGGAAATATTGCAGCTTCAGCGACTTGTCCCTTTGCTCCAGCACCTGGTGGCTCTCCTCGAGATGCACCGCGCGCGCAGAGAACTCCGAGAGCTTGCTGTCCTCGAGGACCTCGAACAGTTTCTGCGTTATCCACGCGCCTACAAGATATTCGATGATGCCGTTCACGGGCGACTCGATGATCAGCCTGTCGATGCCGGCCGTCAGGTCCTTCCTCTTCTCGAACAGCTCGTCGCATGGCAGGATCTTCAGCGCCTCGACCTCCTGCAGCGTAAAGGAGGCCGGCCTCGGGTAAAAGAGCACAAGGCGCCCGAACTTTCCCGCGAGCCCTTCTTTCATTATGTAGTCCTTGAGCTTCAATGACGCCTCGTAACGCTCTTCCGCAGCTATGCCCGGGAACTGCACGAACTTCCTGCCCGACTCCTTCAGGAAACTCGCGCCGCGCTCGCCCAGTATTATCAGTTCGGCGCCGGAGGCGCCCGGATATGCCAGCGCGGCGTTGATGACCTTCGCGTTAAGGCCGCCCATGAAACCCTCGTCCGATGTTATCATTATGATCCCTAGCCTGCCCTCGCCCTTGGCAAAGGGGTGTTCGACGAGGCTGAAATCTATTATCCTGAAGAACCCCTCGAACGCCTCGGTAAACGTCGCGAAGCGCTCCTTCTTCTTCTGCAGCATCCGGAACTGCGAGAGCGCTATCCATTTCAGCGCGTCGAGCAGGCCGGTCAGGTCGCTGTTGACCCTCAGTTCCTTCTTGAGCCTCTGCGTCGAAAGCATTATTTCTTGTCCTTCTTCCTGAAGAACGCCACTATGCAGTCGTTAAGCTGCTTCTTCACCTCGGGCGACAGGTCCTTCTTTTCGGAGATCTCGTCGAACAGGCCGGGATAGGCCGCCGAAACGAAATCGGTTATCCTCCTCTTGAAATCCTCTATCTCTGGCCTCGAAAGCACGTCGAGCACGCCCTTGCGCAGCGCATATAGGAGCACTATCTCCTTGATTGCCGGGTACGGCTCGTTCTTGTCCTGCAGGAAGAGCTGCGTTATAATCTCGCCGCGTTTCAGGCGCATCGTGACCTCGTCCGACATCCCGGTCTTGAACCGCGTGACCTTCAGCAGGTCGTTGTACTGGATATATTCGAGCCTCAGCATCGCGCTCAGCTCCCTTACCGCGGGGCATTGCGCCTTGTTCCCGATCCTCGATACCGATAGTCCGGTATCGACGGCCGGCTTGAAGCCCTCGTTGAACAACTGCGTATTCAGGTATATCTGCCCGTCGGTCATCGAGACGAGGTTCGACGATATGTAACCGGTCACGTCGCCCTGCAGCGTCTCAACGATAGGGAAGAACGTCATCGAGCCCCCGCCGCATTCGGGGCTCAGTTTGCCTGCGCGCTCCATCAGCTGCGAATGCAGGTAGAATACGTCTCCGGGATATGCCTCGCGTCCGGGCGGGCGTTCGAGCAGCAGCGATATCTGCCTGTATATCCACGCGTGTTTTGTCAGGTCGTCGAATACGACGAATACGTGCTTGCCCTTGTCCATGAAATATTCCCCGAGCGCGCAGGCCGTATACGGGGCGAGATACTGCTCCCCCGCGGAGCACGACGCCGTCGCGGAGACTATTATCGAGTAATCCATGGCGCCCGATACCTTCAGCGTCTCGGCTATCCTCTCGAGCGTCGAATACGCGCGGCCGACGCAGCAGTATATACAGACGATATCCTTGCCCTTCTGGTTTATTATAGCGTCGGTGCATATCGCGGTCTTGCCGGTCATCCTGTCCCCGATGATAAGCTCCCTCTGCCCCTTGCCGATAGGTATCGTAGAATCTATGATGAGCACGCCGGTCTCGAAGGTCTCCGTGATCGGGATCCTCTCGAGGACGGACGGCGCGTCCCTGAAGACGGAATAATGCGCGCCCGGCTCTATCGGCCCCTTGCCGTCTATCGGCTCGGCGAGCGCGTTGACGACCCTCCCGACGAAATTCTCGCCGACGGGTATCTTGAAAGGCTCCATCCTGCTGTAGACCTTGTCGCCCACCCTTACTTCATCGGTCTTCCCGAGAAGCAGCACGGGGATCTCGCCGGCAACGAACCCCATGACCATCCCTTTGGAGTTCTGGGTAATGTCGACGAGCTGGCCGTTCATGCAGCTCTCGAGGCCGGTGACCTTCGCGATGTCCTTCTTGATCTCGCGTATCTGGCCGACCTCGCGTATTTTTACGGTCTCAATCCGCGTAGGCATCCTTTAACCTTCCGGCGATGCTGCCATCTATGACTATGCTTCCGAGTTTTATGACCGCGCCTGCCGCCAAAGACTTGTCCGCCTTCTCCGTCAGCTGGATCTTCTTGCCCGCTTTCTTCGATACTGCCGCCGCGATCCTGTCCAGCGCATCCTTCCCGAGCTCATGTGCCACGGCGACCTCGCCTTTATCCGGAGCTACGAACAGTTTCGCGCCGTCGACCTTATCGAGCTCCTCTATGAGCTCTTCGATGAGGCCGGCATGCAGCAATTTCTGGTGCTTCGAATCGATAATTTTCGCGATGAGTTTCCTCGAAAGCTCCAGGGCCTTATCGAGCGCCTGCGCTTCGAGCTCCTGCCTGATCTTGGCGCGCGTGCTCACGGCCTGGTTGACGATGCGCTCGCTTTCGTCGCGGGCCTTGGTCAGCGAATCCTCTTTTATCTTCTCCACCTCTATCTTCGCCTCGTCCTTCAGCCGGCGGGCCTCTTCTTCGGCAATAGTGACCTTCGCGCGGTACTCCTTGTCGACCGCGTCCATCTTGGCGGCAAGGTCCTGCGTGCGCCTGATGTACTCCTCCTCCATCTGCTTCAACCGCTTGGCTTCATCGGCGGAGGCCGAATACATGAGCTTGCGCAGGACGAAGACGAGCGCGGCGAACGTCACGACCTGCAGGATTATCATCGGTATCAGTATTTCCATGTAAACCCCCCGTTCATCTTCCGAATAATTGGAACAATATGAGCAGCGCTATTACCGCTATGGCCTCGGCGAATATCAGCGATATTATCATCGCCTGCATGATCTTCGGCGCGGCGGACGGATTGCGCCCGAGCGCCTTTATGCTCGCGAAGCCTATCGCGGCGATGACCGCCGACGGGCCCAATATCGTCACGAACATCACAAGCACTATAAGGAAATTACGCATGCTATTCCTCCACGAGCGCGACAAGCTCGTTATTGTGTACCTTTACTATGCCCCTCTTTATGCGGACCGACTTCTTCCAGTCCAGGACTATCTCGCCGCGCTTCAAAAGGCTTATCGCCGGCCTGTGGAAATCGAGGACCTCAAACTCCCACGGGTCTCCCGGAAGGAAGACGCTCTGCGCGTTCCCTTCAAATATCGTCTTTTTTGGGTTCAGTATCGTTACTTTCATCCGCCACCTTTTCTATCTTCTTCTGGCGGGCGGCCTGCGCCGACCACATCAGGAAAAATACCCCGGTCATCACCGCGAGGAATATTATTATGATGAAAATTATCTTCCAGGTCGTCGCGGTCGACGGCGCCTTGCCCTTGAATATCGTGCCGGCGAGAAGCTTCACGCCTTTCGGGTCCGCCCCGGTTCCCTGGTCC
>JBAYMW010000068.1:0-8061 GCA_041663405.1 Candidatus Omnitrophota bacterium
GCGAGTTAATTCGACGGGATTTCCAGCACCTTAAGGACTCCGAAGAATTAAATACGACTGAAGAGATAGCGGACCTGCTATTTGTCCAGTCGATGGAAGGGCGTGCCCATAACGGGGCCGGCGCCTTCCAGAAGAGCTTCTATGTCAACACGACGATAGACGATATCGTGCGCGCGCTGAAGCTGGACCCCAACAAGGTGAAGTCGCGCCGGCAGCTGCTGATCGATGATGTGGCTTCTTTCGTGGATGATGTCATTAAGGGCAAGCCGAGGTTGAGGCTGGTCAACGCGAAGGGGGAGCCTTTCATCGGCGTCCCGGAACTGCGCGAGATAGAGGTCAACGCCAAGGATGTGCTGAAGGGCATCTATATCGGCGGGCTCAGGGATGACCCCGGGCCGCGCGCGGCCGCAGAAAAAAAGTACGGTATTACTATCGGATACGGCAAATGCTATCCGGTGAACATAGATGTGATGGAGAAGATGGCGCTGGACGGCGAAGTCCTTGCCCACCGTGAAAATGCGGGCTCGATCGACGCGTTCAAGAGGGCCGGCCTCATCATTCCCGAGGAAGACCTCAAGAAGACCGCCCCGGAGAAGATCAGGTACCTTTATATCCGCCACAAGATAGGGCCCGGACAGTCGGACGACGGTGCGTTGGTCGCAAGCGGCATGGTCTACAACAAGGACGTCGCTCTCGGGATATTCCTCGCGGATGCGATAGACACGCTTGAAAAGTATGTCCACGCTTATAAGGATCAGGACGATGAGCTCGGTTATCATATACAGAAGGATTTTCCGGGGCTGAACGTCACGATGGACGAGGTCCTCGAGATAACATACCTGGCTGCGGTTCCGGAAGAATTGGACGCGCAGACGCCCGACAGCTCCTTGAGGTATTTCCTTTCGATAGACAGGCAGGTTGGGCAATGCGCCTTGCAGAGCCACTTTAATTTTATAGACAAGAAGCCCTATTTCCCGATGTTCATAAGTTTTAACAGGGTCCTGTCGACGGAATTTTACGCTTACATAAAAAATAAGGTGATGGCGCTTAAGAACCTGCAGGCCGTCGTCACGTCCGATACGGTCATGAAGGGCCTGGAAACGCCGGTGGATAATTTCCTGAAAAGGCCGGCCGTCATCGTGAAGCCGGGGATATCGATGAAGGACGCCATCGCCAAGATGCGCGCAAGCGGGGCGGAATTCCTTGTCATACAGGACGATAAAAGCGCGGTACAGGGCGTCATATTGATGAACGACCTGCTTAAGCTGATGATGGAGAACGGGAGGAAGGACTGATGCCCGAGTTCAGAAAAGACCCTGTCATAGGAAGGTGGGTCATAGTCGCGACCGAGAGGGCCCGCAGGCCGAGTGATTTTGTCCCCCATTCCGTATCGGAAGAGGGAGCCTCGGAACCGCCGTGCCCGTTCTGCGAAGGCAAGGAAGACCAGACCCCGCCGCCGGAAATATTCGCCATAAGGAATCCCGGGACGAAACCGGGTTCTCCCGGATGGCAGGTCAGGGTAGTGCCTTCCGTTTCCCCCGTGCTGAAGATAGAAGGAAAGATAGAGCGCCACGGAAGGGGCATATACGATGTCATCAACGGCGTAGGCGCGCACGAGATCATAATCGAGACGCCGCAGCATATATATAACATGGCGGACCTGCCGGAAGAGCAGATAGCGAATTCGATAACGGCCTGGATCGAGCGCATGACGGACCTGGGCAGGGACCCGCGTTTCAAGTACGCGATGTTATTCAAGAATTACGGCCTTGCAGCGGGTTCCGGCAAGATAAGGCACGCGCACTCCCAGCTGATCGCTATGCCGGTGAACCCGATAAGGCTCAAGGATGAGCTGGTAGGTTCAAGGCAGTATTTCGAATATAAGGAACGGTGCATATTCTGCGATATCATAAAGCAGGAGATGGATACCGGCAAGAGGATCGTGGCGGATATAGACGGATTTATCGCGTTCGCTCCTTTCGCTTCGAGGTTCCCGTTCGAGATGTGGGTGCTGCCGAAGAAACACAGCGCGGATTTTTCAAGCCTGCCGAGGGATAAGAGATCTGACCTCGCGAGGATACTTAAGGTGGTCCTGACGAAACTTAAGAAGGCCCTTGTGGACCCGCCCTACAATATAATACTGCATACGGCCCCGTTCAGGATGCCGAAGGCGGGTTATTGGAAGACGATAGACGAGGATTTCCACTGGCACCTCGAAATAATGCCCAGGCTTACAAGGGTCGCCGGTTTTGAGTGGGGCAGCGGTTTTTATATAAACCCTACGCCGCCCGAGGATGCCGCTAAATATTTAAGCGAGATGGAGCCGTAATGGCAGAACTCAGAAGGGACCCGATCACCGGAAGGTGGGTAATAATCGAGATCGATAAGGCAAAGAACCCTACCGATTACGAGGCCGAAAAGCGCGTAAAGAGGGAAGGGATCTGCCCGTTCTGCCCCGGCAACGAGAAGATGACGCCTCCCGAGATATTCGCGTACCGCGACGGGGATACGAAACCGAACGCTCCGGGATGGCAGACGCGTGTAATACCGAATAAATTTCCCGCCCTTAGGGTGGAGGGCAACCTCGACAGGATAGGCGTCGGCATGTTCGATATGATGAACGGCATAGGCGCCCATGAGGTCATCATAGAGAATCCCGACCATAACAGGGAGCTCTGCGACCTGATGGACCAGGAGGTAGAGCAGGTCCTATGGTCATACAGGAACAGGTGCCTCGACCTTAAGGGAGACAAAAGGTTCAAATATATTCTGATATTCAAGAACTACGGCGTGTCCGCGGGCGCCTCCCTCGAGCATCCGCATTCACAGCTCATTGCCCTTCCGATCATCCCAAAAAGGGTGGTCGAGGAACTGCGCTGGGCGGAGAGATATTTCGAATACAGGGACAGGTGCGTATTCTGCGACATGATACACCAGGAGATAGATGAGAGGGAGAGGGTCATCGCCGAGAACAAGAGCTTCATAGCCTTCGCGCCGTTCGTCTCTAGGTTCCCGTTCGAGTTCACTATATTCCCGAAGATACACAGCGCGGAGTTCAGCTACATCCAGAAAGAGGAAGTCGTAGATCTCGCCAGGATATTAAAGGAGACCCTGTTGAGGATGAAGCTTGCGCTGAAAGACCCCTCATATAATTTTATCGTGCACACATCGCCAATAGACGCGAAGGAACGGGCGGATTACCACTGGCACATCGAGGTAATGCCGAGGATGGGCCGGTCGGCGGGTTTTGAGTGGGGAACCGGATTTTATCTGAACCCGACGCCGCCGGAGATAGCGGCCTGGGCTTTAAGGGAAGTCTCGCTTTAGTCCACACAAACAAACTAACAGGAGGAGAAAGAGATGGCTGTAAAGGTAGGTATTAACGGTTTCGGAAGGATAGGTCGTCTTGTCGCCAGGGCTATTCTTGAGAAGAATAGCAAGGACCTGGAACTCGTAGCTATCAACGATATAACTGATTCAAAAACAAACGCATATTTATTCCAGTATGATTCGGTGCACGGAAGGTTCCCGGGCATCGTGAAAGCGGTATCCGAGGATACGATCTCCGCCGGCGGCAAGCTGATAAAGGTGCTTGCCAAGAGGGACCCGGGCGAGCTGCCGTGGAAGGACCTCGGGGTCGAGATCGTCGTCGAATCGACGGGGCTCTTCACGATAAAGAAGGACGGGATCAACAAGAAGGGCAAGGAAGTAAAAGGAGCCGAGAATCATATCACGAAGGGCGGCGCCAAGAAGGTCATTATATCAGCCCCTGCCCAGGGTGAGGACATAACCATAGTAATGGGCGTCAACGATGATAAGTACGACCCGAAGAACCATAATGTCATATCGAACGCGTCATGCACGACTAACTGCCTCGCTCCGGTCGCGAAAGTGCTGAACGACAAATACGGCATCGTCAAGGGCCTCATGACGACGATCCACGCATATACGAACGACCAGAGGGTGCAGGACCAGGCGCATTCGGACCTTCGCAGGTCGCGCGCCGCGGCGGTATCTATGATACCGACGACGACGGGCGCCGCAAAGGCGATCTCGCTCGTAATACCCGAACTGAAGGGCAAGCTCGACGGTTTCTCGATGAGGGTCCCTGTCGCGAACGTCTCGGTAGTGGACCTGACCTGCCAGTTGTCGAAAAAAGCGACCGCCGAAGATATCAATGCGGCGCTGAAGGCGGCTTCTGAAGGCAATTTGAAGGGCATACTCGGCTACACCGAAGACCCGGTCGTGTCCGTCGACTTCAACCATTGTGTGCTGAGCTCGATCGTTGACGCGATGAGCACCAAGGTGATGGGCGACGATCTCGTGAAGGTTCTCTCGTGGTACGATAACGAGTGGGGCTATTCGAACAGGGTCGTGGACCTCTGCGAATATATCGTAAAGAAAGGCCTTTAAGGGCAGGAGTGACGATAAATGGATAAACTTACCATAAAGGACCTTGACCTCAAGGGAAAGCGCGTGATAATGCGCGTAGACTTCAACGTCCCGCTGGATGACAAATTGAGCATCACGGACGATACGAGGATCAGGGCGACGGTACCTACGATAAAATACGCCCTGGAAAAGGGCGCAAGGCTGGTTTTGATGAGCCATCTCGGCAGGCCGGACGGTAAAGCTGTACCAAAATACAGCCTGGCTCCGTGCGCGGAGAGGCTCAGCAAATTGTTAGGCAAGCCCGTGAAGATGGCTAAGGACTGCATAGGCCCCGAGGTGAAGGCGATGGCCGACGCGCTTAAGCCCGGCGAATGCATGCTTCTCGAGAACCTGCGTTTTCACGCGGAAGAAGAAGCCAACGATGCCAATTTCGCGAAAGAGCTCGCAAGCCTCGGCGACATGTATGTCAACGATGCTTTCGGCACGGCGCACCGCGCGCATGCCTCGACCGAAGGCGTGACCAAGTACCTTAAGTCCGCCTCTGCGGCGGGATTCCTCCTTGAAAAGGAGATAGAGTACCTTGAGGGGAAGGTCGCAAATCCCGCGAAGCCGTTCGTCACGATACTCGGCGGCGCAAAGGTCTCCGACAAGATAGGGGTGATCGAGAACCTGCTCAATAAGGCCGACGCGATATTGATAGGCGGCGGAATGGCATACACATTCTATGCGGCCCAGGGAAGATCTATCGGCGCCTCGAAGGTCGAGAAGGACAAGATAGAGATCGCGAAGTCCCTTCTCGAAAAAGCAAAACAGAAGAAGGTCAACATAGTGCTTCCGGTCGATAATATAATAGCCGACAAGTTCGACGCTAACGCGAACACAAAGACGGTCGGCGACCAGATACCCGACGGCTGGATGGGCCTCGATGTCGGCCCGAAGACCGTGCAGGCCTTCAAGGATGTGCTGAAGGGCGCGAAGACGATAGTCTGGAACGGCCCTCTCGGCGTGTTCGAGATGGACAAATTCTCGAAGGGTACCGAGGAAGTCGCGAAATATATCGCCTGCCTCTCCGGCGGGAGCGGCTCATGCTGCTCGTGCTGCGGCGGCGGAAGCAAAGTGATATCCATAATCGGCGGCGGCGACACCGCTGCGGCCATATCGAAGTTCAAATTGGAAGATAAGATGACGCATATATCAACCGGAGGCGGCGCCTCGCTCGAGTATCTCGAAGGCAAAGTGCTGCCCGGCATAAAGGCACTGACAGACAAATAATATGAGAAAACCTATAATTGCAGGGAACTGGAAGATGTACAAGACCGCCGGCGAGGCGTTGGAGCTCGTTAACGGCCTTAAGGCGGAACTGAAGGGTGAGTCGGAGGTCGATATCGTCGTCTGCCCGCCGTTCACGGCTATAGCCAAGGTCGCGGATGCGCTTAAGGGCTCGAATATCGGTTATGGCGCCCAGGACATGTACTGGGAGGAAGAGGGCGCTTTTACCGGAGAGGTTGCGCCGAAGATGATAACCGACCTCGGATGCAGGTATTGCATAATAGGCCATTCGGAACGGAGGACCTATTTCCACGAGACGAATGAGACGGTCAACAGGAAGGTAAAAGCAGCCCTGAAACACGGGCTTACGCCGATAATGTGCGTCGGCGAACGCCTTGAGGAGCGTGACTCCGGAAAGACATTCGATGTCGTGAAGGGCCATGTCGAGGGCGGGCTTGCAGGGCTTACCAAAGATGAAGTTTTGAAGATTGTCATAGCTTATGAGCCGGTATGGGCGATCGGCACCGGAAGGACGGCCACGCCCGAACAGGCGCAGGAAGTGCACAAGTTCATTCGTTCACTTCTCGGAAAGATGTATGGTGAAGCGGTCTCATCGCAAGTGAGGATCCAATACGGCGGAAGCGTTAAGCCGGATAACGTAAAGGCGATCATGGCGGGCGCGGATATTGACGGCGCCTTGGTCGGCGGCGCAAGTCTCAAAGTGAAGGATTTCGCCGAGATAGTCAGACAGAGCAAAAGGTAAAAGGAGCAGCGGAATAAGATGTATGGAGTATTGATAGCTTTACACGTGATCTCGTGCCTGGTGCTGATATTGGTCATCCTGCTCCAGGCGGGGAAGGGCGGCGGCATATCGGAGACATTCGGCGGGGGCGGCGGGCTGCAATCGATGCTCGGCACTAAGGCATCTGCATTCATGACAAAAGCTACGGCCGTATGCGCCGTACTGTTCCTTACAACCTCATTGACCCTTGCGCTAGTTTCCATGGACAAGGGCGGGTCGCTGGTCGAGAAGGAATTGTCAAAGCAGGGCACCGCAGTGCCTGACGCAGCGCCAGCTGCGCCTAAACCGG
The DNA here is from genome assembly GCA_041663405.1 of Candidatus Omnitrophota bacterium. Lineage (GTDB taxonomy): Bacteria > Omnitrophota > Gorgyraeia > Pluralincolimonadales > Pluralincolimonadaceae > UBA6215. The sequence continues at coordinate 6,753 of JBAYMW010000068.1, forward strand.
CGTCAGGGGAAGAAACTCCTAAAAAGTAGACAGGAGAAGATGATATGTTCAAAAAAATACTGCCTATGGCGGTATTTTTTTTAGCTGTGATGCCGGCCTATGCCGGTGAATACGGCGACGCGATAGTTACCGCCTCCATAGGCGACGCGAGCACGCTTATCCCGATCCTCGCCTCAGACAGTTCATCAGCGGAGATATGCGGCCTCGTATATAACGGGCTCGTCAGGTATGATAAGGACCTTAATCTCGAGGGTGAACTCGCCGAGAGTTGGGAGATAAAAGAGGGCGGCCTTTTAATAATTTTCCATCTCCGGAAAAACGTCAAGTGGCACGATGGCAAGCCTTTCACCGCGCGCGACGTTGAGTTCACCTACCTCAAGCTTATCGACCCGGATGTAAAGACCCCTTACAGCGGGGATTTCGAGAGGGTGAAGTCCCTGGAGGTCATAGACGACTACACGGTCAAGGTGAACTACAAGGAGCCTTTCTCTCCCGGGCTGTCAAGCTGGGGCATGGGTATCATGCCGAAGCACCTGCTTGAAAACGAGGACCTAAGTAATACCAGGTATTCAAGGAACCCCGTTGGCACAGGACCTTACCGTTTCAAGGAGTGGAAAACAGGGGAGAAGATAGTTCTCGTCTCAAATCCCGATTATTACGAAGGCCGGCCCTTTATCAATAGGTACATCTACAGGATAATCCCCGACCAGGCGACGACGTTCCTCGAACTGCAGACGCAGGGTGTCGACCAGATAGGGCTTATTCCCTTGCAATATTCCCGCCAGACCGATACGCCTTTCTTCAAAAAATATTACAGGAAATATAAATACCCGTCGTTCGGATATTCATATATGGGCTTCAATCTTAGGGACCCGAAATTCTCGGACGTCAGGGTGCGCCTCGCGCTGGATCATGCGATAAACAAGGAAGAGATCATCTCCGGAGTGCTTCTCGGGCTCGGACGCGTCTCGACAGGGCCGTTTCCTCCGGAATCCTGGGCGTGCAATAAGGATGTCAGGCCGGTTCCTTACGATCCCATCAAGGCAAGGGCGTTGTTGAAAGAGGCGGGATGGGAAGACCACGATGGTAACGGCATCCTCGATAAGGACGGGCAGGAGTTCAGGTTCACGATAATAACGAACCAGGGCAACGATACGAGGAAGACAACTGCCGAGATCATACAGCGCAGGCTCAGGGATATCGGAGTGATGGCGGAAGTCAGGATAATCGAATGGGCGACGTTCCTTTCGGAGTTCATCGATAAGGGTAAGTTTGAGGCCGTGATAATGGGATGGAGCCTATCGAGGGA
>JBAYMW010000069.1:0-8001 GCA_041663405.1 Candidatus Omnitrophota bacterium
ATCTTAGGAGGGTTAAATGGGGGCAGTTAAGTCGCACAAACCGGTGAAGCTTGTGGTCGGGATGATATCGAACGACCCCGAACTGATAATGAAGGTGGAGAAGCAGCTTGAATGGAAATTCGGGAAGATAGATTTCAGGACGGCGCTGTTGGATTTCTCGTATACCGATTATTACGCGCCGGAAATGGGCCAGAACCTGAAGAGGCAGTTCATATCCTTCAGGAAACTCGTCAACCCTGAGCTGCTGCCGAAGATAAAGCATTTCACCAACAAGCTGGAACTCGGCCTCAGCAGGGAACGCGGCAAGCCCTCGCGCAGGATAAATGTCGACCCCGGCTACGTTACCGAAGCGAAACTCGTCCTCGCTACCACGAAGGACAACGCGCACAGGATATACCTGAACAGCGGCATATTCGCGGAGATAACGCTGCGCTATATGGACAGGTCCTTCCTGCCGTGGGAATGGACATACCGCGATTACCAGACAAGGGAGTATGTCGATATCTTCAACGAGATACGCAACATATATCTGCATCAGACGAAATGATAAGCTATCTCTCGCAGGAACCCGCGAAAAAATATTCGCGGATAAAGAACATACTCTTCGGCGTCGAGCTCGTATTGACGTTCCTGTTCCTCTATATTATGGCGACGCAGGGGCCGTCGGTATGGATACGCAACTTCGCGGAGCATGTCTCGGATAACCCGTGGGCCTCGACAGCCGTCTATTATGCCGTCTTCGGGGCCGTCTTCACGGCCCTGACCTTCACGCTTGACATGTACCAGGGCTATTCGATAGAGCGCAAGTTCTCGCTCTCGAACCAGAGCTTTTCCGGATGGCTGCAGGATTATTTCAAGAAGCTGTTCCTGAGCGGCCTGATATTCCTCATACTCGTCGAGATGCTCTATTTCTTCTTCAGGCACTCCGTCTCGGCGTGGTGGGCCTGGACCGCGCTCTTCTGGGTCCTGTTCACGATCGTGCTGAGCAGGGTGGCGCCCGTCGTGATACTGCCGCTCTTCTTCAAGGCAAAACAGCTTACTGACGAGGACCTGCGTTCGCGCGTGCTCAGCCTCGCAGTGAAATGCGGCGCGAAGGTCAACGGGGTCTATGAGATAGACCTGAGCAAAAAGACGGTCAAGGCGAACGCGGCGCTGGTGGGCCTCGGCAAGACCAGGAGGATACTGCTGGGAGATACGCTGCTGAAGGATTATTCGCACGAGGAGATAGAGGTTGTCCTGGCGCATGAGCTTGGCCACCACAGGCGCGGGCATATCGCGAAGATACTCGTCTTCGGCGCCGCGGCGTCGTTCGCGGGCTTTTATGTCGCGAGCCTCGCTTTCGAAAGCCTCGCGGGGATCATAGGGCTGCGCGGGGTTTCGGACCTGGCGGGCTTTCCGCTGCTCGCGCTGATATTCTCGCTCTTCGCGCTGCTGATAATGCCGGCCCAGAACGGCCTGAGCAGGGCATTCGAGAGGCAGGCGGACCGTTTCGCGCTCGAGATCACGCAGAACCCGGACGCTTTCATCTCTATGATGAACAAACTGGGGGACCAGAACCTTTCTGACAAGGCGCCCGGCCGGCTCGAAGTGGTATTCCTTTATGACCATCCGCCCATAAACGAGCGCATAGGCATGGCGGAGGCGTTTAAAGCACGTTGACACCTGTTCTTTTTTGTGGTATTTTATACACTCTATTTGGGGCGCTTAGCTCAGTTGGTTAGAGCATCTGCTTTACACGCAGAGGGTCAGAGGTTCAAGTCCTCTAGTGCCCACCATATAAAGCATTTCGCGGGCCCGTGGTGCAGTCTGGTCTAGCACGTCAGATTGTCGATCTGAAGACCGCGAGTTCAAATCTCGTCGGGCCCGCCATGAATTTCCCTCTTATTTTAGGATGAGAGAGGCTATAAGCTCTGATCGATCCGGTTAATCAGAGCTTTTTGTTTGTCTTTACGTTACTCCCATTTCTGTTGCTTTTTTGCTATTTTAATGATAAAAAGTCAACAGGCGAACACCAATGGTAAAGTAGAGAGGTTTCCTCTATGAGTTGCAGGAAAATTTTCTTACTGTGTGCGTTCATACTTTTAAGGGAAAACCTCGCTTCGGCACTTGACGTAAACTTCACTTACACCAACTTCAATACCGTAAACAGCACGTCCGGCACTTCGACCACTCTAGTCTTGAACGGCGTCGCGGCGGTGAATGTAAACGACGGATACGATGCCTCAAAGGTCCTTTGCCTGACACCGGCCACGGGAGGGCAGAGCGGCACCGCGTGGACGCTTAATGCGATCCCGGCAACACGCTTCTCAACATCCTTCCAATTCAGGATCCTTAATCCTTCAGGAGTCCCCGGCGACGGTATGACGTTTGCCGTCCAGGCGAATGATTCGAGCCAAATAGGCGCAACCGGCGGCGGGCTCTGTTACCAGAACATCGGAAAGAGTATTGCCGTCGAGTTCGATACGTATTTCAACGCGGGCGACGATCCGGGAGCGAATTATCTAGGGATCGACCAGGAGGGAGTCATTAATTATAACACCCTCGGACTGCCGTCCCCGGTCTACGAATCCACCTTGACCGGCAGCGGCCTCCAGTATGCCTGGATAGATTACGACGGTTCCGATCTCAAAGTCTATTATTCGACAAGCTCGACGAAACCCAGTTCTCCTGTCCTTACAAAAACGGTTGACCTTAAAAGCATCCTTACCCAGAATAATGCCTATGTAGGATTTACGGCGGCGACCGGCGGGTCATATGAGGCGCATGACATCGTTTATTGGAACTATCATGGCTGGTACGCTGCTGAATGGAACGGAAGCGCGAGCGACGCCTGGGATAACAGCGCCAACTGGTCTGAAGGGATAGTGCCGGTGGCAGGAGACGAGGTGTTATTTAACGGTTCCACAAACACGACTGTCAACCATAACGCGGCGGCAGGGACATCCTACGCTTCCTTGACGTTTGAGAGCGGGGCAGGGTTATTCAATATCGAAGGAAATGCCTTGGGTATTGCTGACGGCGGTTACATCCGCAATGATTCCGCTAATCTCCAGACCGTTTCCGCCGATGTGGCGGCGGCAGGCAATATGACGCTCAACGCGAATGCCGGCGATTTAAGTTTAACAGGGGATATTTCCGGAACGAGCGGGAAAACACTTACCGCGACAGCGGCCGACGGCAAGACAATCACTTTGTCAGGTGTATTGAGCGGCAGCGGCTACGCGCTGGAAAAGACCGAGACCGGCACGCTTGTCCTGTCCGGGGACAATTCCTACTCCGGCGCGACAACGGTCAGCGGCGGGAAATTGACCATCATGAACGCCGGCGCGTTGGGCGATACGGCGAGCGGGACTTCCGTTGCAAACGCAGCGACGCTGGATTTGAACGGGACTTTTGCCGTAGGGGATGAAGCGATTACGCTTGCCGGCGGAAGCATGCTGTTATCGAGTTCCGGGACTAACAGCATTTCCGGGCTCATCCAGGTTACGGGGACAAGCACCGTAAACGTCGCCACATCGCTTACACTTTCGGGAACGGTCGTCGGCTCGTCGGGCGCCGGTTTCCAGATACTTGATAAGACAGGCGCGGGCACACTTACATTAAGCGGCGGGACGGACAATACCAGCCTTGCGACCACGGTCGATGCCGGCACGCTGGTACTTGCGAAGGCCGTGACAGGCGATCCGGGTATCACCGCCTCATCGCGCGTGGTCGTCAACGGCGGAACGCTGCGATTGGCCGGCGATGAAAACCGCCAGATATGGGATGGCGCCAGCGTGACCCTTAACGGCGGGACTTTCGATGAGAACGGAAAGAATGAGACTATTGGCACGCTCGTGCTTAATGGCGGCGCGATAAGCGGATCGGGCGTATTGACTGTAAACGACGCCGCGATCGACGCGCGCAGCGGATCATCTTCGACAATACTTGCGGGAAGCCAGGGCCTGGACAAGACTACTGCCGGAACGGTCACCCTTTCAGCCGCAAACACGTTTACCGGAAAGACCGCGATCACCGGCGGAACATTAGCGATCGGTTCAGACTCGGGATTGGGCGCGGCGCCGAGCACCTTCACGGCTGACCAGCTGAGTTTTAATAATAACGCAAAATTAGAAAGCACTGCGGACATGACGCTCAGCAGTTTGCGCGGCATCACTTTGACCGGATCCGGCACCGTTGTTACCGACCCGGGCACGACATTGGCCTACAATGGCATAATTACCGGCGGCAGCACCTTTACAAAAGAGGGGACCGGCACCCTTTCTTTGGGCGGCGCGAATACTTTTTCCGGGATCACTAATGTTACCGCGGGAACGTTATCTGTCAGTAATGTTTCGGGCCTGGGTTTGAACGCCAATGTCAATGTGACCGCCGCAGGCACTTTGGATATCAACAACGTGACGGTCGCGCAAAACGTAACACTTCTCGGAGGGACCGTGACCGGCACAGGTCCCGGCGCATCCCTTGGCGGCAATATAACCCTCGGCGGAAATAGCACCCTCGGCGGCGCCGGCACACTGGCCATAAGGGGGATCATCTCAGGCAACCTCCAGGCTATTTCCAAGACGGGCTCCGGCACCGTCATCCTTAGCGGCGCCAACACCTATTCCGGCGGGACGACGATCAACGCGGGCACATTAAAAGTCAGTAATTCAAACGCCGTCGGCACAGGGGCGCTTACCAATAACGCAGTCCTTGATATAGGCAAGACGAACCTTTCGGTCAACGGTATCTATACCCAGAACGCGGGGTCGACTTTATCACTTGACGCTGACTCGGCGTCAAGTTTCGGTTATGTAACTTCAGCGTCCAATGCCGTCGTAAATACGGAAAGTACGGTCCATGTTAATGTGGGAGGCTACCTGCCTAATAACGCGACTTTAAAGGTAGTAGACGGAGCTGGCGGGACGGGTGTCAAAGCGCCGGCTGTGACATCAAGCAATCCCAAGTATTCATTCTCGGCCTCGAGCGCAGATGGCGACCTCATACTGACTGTAAACCGTTCCGGAGCCGGCCTTGGATTCGTAAGTGATGCCACGACAAGTAATGAAGCCGCTGCCGCAGAGGTTCTCGATAATATTACCAATCCTTCCGGCGATATGCAAAACGTCCTGGATACGCTTGATTCGATGGACGCGGCAGCTGTCGGACAGTCTCTCCTGACGATGACCCCGGTCGTCGACAGCGGCGTGACCAATACAAGTAATACCGCGATAGCCCAGTTCCTTGGCGCGACAGTACAGAGGATAGAGGGGCTCTTTGCCCGGCTTCACGCAGACGGGACGGGCGTTTCTACCGGCAGCAAAGGCTCAAACGGGTTCGAGGCATGGGGAAAGGGATTCGGCGAGTCAGCCAAACAGGATGCCAGGGGGCCGAGTAACGGTTATAGCGCAACCATCTGGGGCACCGCTTTAGGCGGCGACCTGCCCGTATCAGATGACAGGATCAGGCTGGGCGCAAGCGGTGGTTATGCCTTTAGCGGCATCAACTCCAAGGACAATTCAGGTTCGACCGACATCAACAGCTACCAGGCGGCTTTTTATTCCGCTTATCTCGACCCTGACAGGCCTTACTACTTCAACAGCACTTTCTCCTTTGCTTATAATACTTATCGCGGCGGCAGGAACATAGACATAGGCCCGGTAAGGAGGATAGCCAACGCGAGCTACAAAGGCCAGCAGTACTCCGTGCTGTTAGACGGGGGATACACCATTAAGACCAAAACCGTAAATATAACCCCCATCGCCTCGATCCAGTACTTAAGGCTCCACTTGAGCGGCTATACTGAGACCGGCGCGGACGCTTTAAATCTTTCTGTCGCGTCGCAGGATTACGACCTCCTGGAATCCGGTCTGGGCATGAAATTCGACAGGCCATTCCCGGTCAGCTTCGGCAGCCTTGTTCCGGAAGTCCACATAAGATGGCTTCATGACTATATAACAGACAAACAGGCCACCACCTCGACCTTCGCAGGAGGAGGCGGCTCATTCGCCACAAACGGCTTCAGCCCCGCGCGCAACGCCTTAAACGTCGGAGGAAGGCTGGCCCTGGTCACAAAAGGCAACTGGAGCTTCGACGCCAATTACGATTTCGAGTACAAAGAAGACTACGCCTCACATACCGGGTGGGCGGATATAAGATGCAAGTTCTAACGTCCCTTCCTAAACGATCGGTTCGCCGGTCGGTAATAAGCGAGGAAGCTATCTCGGAGCTGGAAAATCGCTTGATATGATAGGGCATTACGGCTATAATACCCCTTGTATAAAGAGAGATACTTTATCGTAGTGAAGCGGCTCACGGCCGCCATAAATTTTGCATTAGTATTTTAGATTAAGGCAAAATTACTCCGAAGCCAGCGCAGTTTATTTTGAGGTAAACCGCAAAATAAACAAGCGTTTTGGCGAAGAGTAGGAAGTTGAAGGTGTAAAATGAGTAATTTAGGTACATAGGTAACCCCAAAGGCGTTAGTCACCTAACGCCTTTTTATTTTGTTTTAGGATAAATAGGGATAATATTATGTCAAAGATACAGATATCAAAAAAAGAACATGAAAAAGAATATCTAGATATTATTAATAAGCCTCAAAATTTCTCGAGATAATTCATCTTTTAGATGACATAAAATACAAATAAAATTATCAGCAAGAACTGGAAACAGTAAAACAAAAAGACAAAATAAAACATGGACCACATAACAATTCTCGGCATGCTCGCAGCAACATGCACCACCGCGGCGCTCTTCCCGCAGGCCTATAAGATCCACCGGACCGGGCAGACACGCGACCTTTCACTGCCGATGTGGATAATATTTACCACCGGCATTTTGCTCTGGCTCATCTACGGTATCGTGATAAGCAACCTCCCGATAATCTGCGCTAATGCCGTAACGCTTGTATTATGCGCGTATATCCTGGCCATGATGGTCAAGAACAGGGGGAAGGCATGAAACGTTTCGCGATATACATAATCTTCCTTTACGGCGCCATATTGGTCATACTGACCCAGCCGGTAATGATCGCTTCTTTCGCTTCGGGATCCGACGGATTTGATTGGAAGGAGATATCAAAGGTATTCGAGGCCTGGAGGTATTGGATCCTGCTCGCGATAATGCTGTTGTGCCAGGCGGCCCTGCTGGGGGTCTCTATTAAGGTGGAAAGCAAGAGGCCCGTTACGAGGAAACCCGTGCTTTTTTCGGTCATTACCACGTCATTCCTGGCAGCCCTCCTTATATTAGGCGTAGTTGCCGCGATCTCCGAGACGATCAACAAGGAACCCGACATTACGGCCGGCATCCTTGGCTTTATGAAATTTTCAGATATAAAAGAGGCGTTTTTCGAGAGCAATGTCATCGGGGTCGGCGCAGCCGGCTTTATCATCGTATGGCTTATATGGGCCCTCATATTCTACAGGTGGAGCAGGAAACTTGAGCCGAGGACTTTCATCGGAAGGCAATGCAAGGTGCTTTTCGCGGGCAGCGTCCTCGAATTGCTCGTCGCGGTCCCGACGCATATACTCGCGAGGAGCAGGGATTACTGCTGCGCGGGATTCTCGACATTTGTCGGGATAGCGCTCGGGATATCGGTCATGCTGCTTTCGTTCGGGCCGGGCGTCTTCTTCCTGTACGCCGAGAGGTGGAAGAAGCTGCATCCCGCCCGCCAGGTAAAATAAATGGACGCGGGAGCTTTCGAGAAACTCGTCATTGAGGCGGCGGAGAGCCTGCCGGATGAGTTCAAGAAGAAGCTCGAGAACATAGATATCGTGATAGAGGACGGGAAGCCCGGGCCCCTGCTGGGCCTTTACCAGGGCGTGCCGCTGTCGCAAAGGATGCATTATTACAGCAATGTAATGCCCGACAAGATAACGATATTCAAGAATAACATCGAAAGTATGTGCCGCACAGACGACGATATAAAGGAAGCCGTCAGGCGGACGGTCATCCACGAGATAGCGCATTACTTCGGGATCTCGGACGAACACATGAAAAGGTCGGGGACATATTAGG
>JBAYMW010000070.1:0-7955 GCA_041663405.1 Candidatus Omnitrophota bacterium
AAGAGGTTCGCCCGACCTGACCGGCTTCCTGAACTCCAGCACGGTCTCGCCGCCGGGGCCGGACAGGACTACCTTGCCCTTGTCGACCGAGGTGACCTTAAAACCGCCGAAACCCTCCCCCTTCATCACGTAATACGTCTCTCCCTTGTAATTCACCTGCGCGATAAGCTCATCGCCTTTGGCTTCGACATATCCGTTATATACGAACTCCTGGCCCACCGTCTTCGGGGGCAGGGGCTTGCCGTCTTTTCCCTTCGGCCTGTCTTCGAGCACGACAAAACCGCCGCCGGAGCCCTCTTCCGCTTTCTCGGGCTGCGGCATCGTCAATAATACCTTGTTCATCTCGTTATAGAACTGGTCCGCCGGAAGGAATCCGGGGATCCTGCTCAGGACCTTCCCGTCCCCGTCGAGGAACAGGATGGTCGGATATCCCGAAACGCCGTATTTTGCCGCGAGGGAAGGCTCCTTTTCGGCATTTATCTTTACGCAGACGAACTTCTCCGATAGCGACGAGACCTTTGGGTTGGAATACGTGTCGCTGTCGAGCTTCTTGCACCAGCCGCACCAATCGGTATAGAAATCGGCCATGACCGGCCTGCCGCCCGCCTTTGCGGACTTTAACGCGTCCTGGAAATTGGAGCGCCAGTTAATGGCGAAGGCGTCCGCCTGGATGAACAGCAATAACGCTATCGATACGACTGCGAGCTTCCTGCGAAGGGATTTCTTTTCCGAATGGATCTTTTTGTTGGCGAGCATTTTTTCCTTGGCCCTCTTTGAGCGTTTGCGTTTCTGCCTGCGGATCTTCTCCATCCGCTGCCGTATCTCAGACTGCCGGCCGAGCTTCTTCTCCTCGACCTTCAGCGCGAGGATATGCCGCGCGATCATGCGGTTCGCGGCCTGCGAGCGTTCCCGCGAGCATTTGACCTCTATCCCTGTCGGGATATGCCGCAGGTGCACGCAGGTGGATACCTTGTTGACGTTCTGCCCGCCGTGGCCGCCCGACCTTACGAAGGTCTCGATTATATCGCGCTCTTCAAGCTTATACATCTGTATATGATTATACTCCAAATCTACCGCAATATTATATTGAAAAGAAATCCCGTGATCATAATGCCCAGGCCGACGATGCCCGCGAACATCAGTATCAGCCGCGCCTTCATTACCCTGCGCAATATCAGGAACTCCGGCAGGGACAGCCCGGTCACGGCCATCATAAAGGCGAGCGTCGTGCCCATCGCGACGCCTTTTTCCGTCAGCGCGCTCACGAGAGGTATTATCCCGGCGGCGTTCGAATAGAGCGGTATGCCTATCAGCGTCGCGAACGGCACCGCATACCATTTGTCGCTGCCGGCGTATTTTGCGAGGAAATCCATCGGGACATAGCCGTGTATGAATGCCCCGGCGCCGACGCCGATCAGGATATAAAGCCAGACCTTTTTAACAATGAAGATGACGTACGTTTTTGCGTATTTTATCCTGTCGCCCCACTTGAATTCGACGTTCTCGGTAAGCGGGTTCCCGGATCTTTTGGGTTCGATGGCCTCAAGAAGCCGCTCCGGCTTCAGGGCGCCTATCACGAGCCCCGACACCACCGCGATGAGCATGCCGCTCGCTATATACAGCACCGCCACCTTCCATCCGAACATGCCGAACAGCATGATAAGCGCGACCTCATTTATCATCGGCGACGCGACAAGGAACGTGAACGTCACTCCGAGGGGGACGCCCGCCTCGATAAATCCAAGGAAGAGCGGTATCGCGCTGCATGTGCAGAACGGCGTCACTATACCCAGCAGGGCGGCCAACACGTGGCCGGCATACCTGTCCTTCCTGGAGAGCATCTTCCTGATCTTCTCCGGAGGCAGGAACGAACGTATTATCGATACGATGAATATTATGACGATAAGCAGGATGAATATCTTTATCGTGTCATATGCGAAGAAATTTACAGCGTCTCTGAGTTGGTTGTTGTTCCCGAATATATCCATAGAAAATCCTTTTTGTTGAACGAGCCCGGCACAAGGCCGGCCGCGCTCGCGGTTCCGGCCGCGGATGCCGCCCGCACGGACTCGCCAAGATCCTTGCCCTTAAGCCGGTACGCGATAAAACCGGCAAGGAACGCGTCGCCGCAGCCGACATCATTGGCCGCCCTGACCTTCGGAGGACGGACAAATATCGCATGTTTACCGTCGGAAGCGGCCGCCCCGGACGCCCCGAGCGTGAGCAGCGCCGTCCCGGCGCCCTTCGCGCGGAAACATTTCAGCGCGGCTTTTATCCCGATTACGGAAACCGGCCTCTTCCCGTAAATATACTGCGCCTCGTCGACATTCGGTTTCACTATATCGGGCTTCGCCTTGAGGCCTTCCTTCAGGGCGGCGTCCCTTGTGTCGAGGACCGCCTTTACCCCGTTCTTCTTCGCTATGCTGATGAGCTCCCGGTAAGCGGAGGCCGGAAGCCCGTTAGCGTTAGCCCCTGAGAATACGGCATATTTGCGACCGCGCAGGAGCCCCGTAAAAATTTTCTTGAATTGCCTGAATTCCGCCGCGGAAATAACGGGGCCTTTTTCGATCCGGCGGGCCGCCTTTCCGCCCGGCCTTATATATGTAAGGTTAGTCCTCGTGGAGCCGCGGATCTCCATGAAACGGCTTTCTATCCGCTCTTTTTTCAGGGCCGACCTTATGAATTTTCCGGTATCCCCTCCGGCGAATCCCGTCGCGACGCTGCCGACGCCGAGCGCTTTCAGCGCGCGCGAGACATTTATGCCCTTGCCTCCCGCGCTAAGTTTTGCGCGGGCGCCCTTGACGGTCTTATCTACGGCGGGGTTAAGCGTTATGGTCAGCACGGGAGCGGGCATATTATTTGACGGCTATGACATTTACCGAGAAGGTCTTTATCGGGGCGATGTTCTTCTCCCATGACCGGCGGTATGCGAGCACCAGCGTCGTCTTGCCTTCGCCTACTACCTTGAAACGCAGCGTCATCTTTCCCGGCGAACCTATGACGTTCGAGTTCGTCGAGAACTTGGAATCGCCTGACTTATGCAGTATTAAGGGGTCTATGGACGAGACTTCCCACGTGTAGCCCGTGGTCGGGTTGCCGGGAAGCTCCACAAGGATGCTGTTGCCTATCCTCATCTCGATAAGCTTGCCGGAGTCCTTCTCGATCAGCTTCTTGGCTTCTCTCGAGCCGGGCTGGGTGCATCCGGCGATAACGGCGGCCGAGACTACAACAGCGGCAATTGAAAGACGAACGCGCATTTCTCCTCCGTTCAATCCTGGGCTGTCACGCTGAGGTTAATAAGCGTGGCGGTACCGTCGGGTTCCTCATAATATTTCACCGTTACGTCTTCCGGCGTCTCGAGTTCCGAGAAGCTTATCTCTTCCGCGCCGGTCCTGATCTTCGCGTCATCCGGGACTGTTATCGCGACATCATGGAACGTGTTGTCATCCTGGCTGAGCCACCTGACGACTATCTTCGAGCCCGCCCAGTCAATGTCCGTCAGCTGCCCTACGGCGGTCTTTATCTCCCTGTTCGCGGCCGATACGATAGCCGGCGCTGTGAGCGCGAGCGCAGCGAGCACGAGTGCAACGAGCGCGGCAAGCGTGAGCCTCTTATTCATACATATCGACCGTGCCGTACGGGAAGGTCTGCGTGTTATATTCCTCGTTCTCATCTATATTATCCTCGCCCCCGAAATATTTTTTTCCTACCAGGTCGCCTGAATTGTTGAAGACCTTCGTCTCCTTCACCTTACCGTCCTCCCCGTAGATCTTCTCTTTCGCGAGCCTCCCGCCGGAGTATATCCATTCCCTGGCCGACCAATTATCGACGGGGTTAAGCGCCAGTTTCCCGTCGGGCCCGTAGAACGCCTCATATATCTTCCTGCCGCTCCGGTCCGTCACTTCCACTTTCTGTACTGTCCCGTCGGGACGGAGGGTCTTCTTGGAAGTGAGCCCCTCATGCAGTTCGGCGAAGGATTCGCCCGCGCAAAAAGAAAGAAACCCTGTTAAGATGAAAGCGCCTAAGGCGCCCCTTACCACTTGACCGCCACCTTTACGACGACCTTACGCAGGTCTTTCGCTACGGTTATCGGCGCGTGGGCGTCTTCAGGGAAGAAGACGATGAACGTCCCCGGGGCATGCGGTATCCATATCTTCGGGACGTCGGAGAACAACTGGAAATCCTTCTTGCTGTCGTACCCGCCGTCTTTCGCGGAGCATTCCTGGACGGGGTTCCAGCCGATCTCGTCAAAACCCGAGATCGAATAATGTATGTCTATATATTTGCTGTGAGTTTCGAGCTTCGCGGACTTGCGGCCCTTGCCCCGGCCGTCAAATACCGTCGCGTAGATGCGGTCGCCGTCTATCTCGTACCTCGCGTCCGGCAGGTCGGCGATATCGCTCCGGAAAAGGAACTCGAAAGCTTTCTTGAAGCCCGCGTGGAGGTTGTAGTACCTTTCGGCATTCACGAGTTTATCGAGTATCATGGCAGGGCCTCACTTATTTATATACCGGGCCTCGTCGATAAGGCCTTCATCGTTGAAGAAAACGTATATCTTGACTCCTTCGAAGTAGTTGGATGATCCCGGCTTGTATACCCACTTGTCCCTTTTCGTGAGGGAATCCTTGAACGCGACCTGCGGGTCTCCGTATAGCTTGATGACCTCGCTCTGCGCCATGCCCTTCTTTATTTCGCCCTTGTCGAGATCCGCCTTTATCTTCTCGAACTGGGCTGTCTCCTTCGACAGCGTCCTGTCGGCGTCATCCATGCTCTTGCCGACCTGCATAAGCGTGCCCAGGCCTTCGGCATGGCAGAGGGGCGCTGCGGACAACACAAGGGCTGCGGCCGCGAGAAAAAAAGGCAGCTTCCTCATTTTCTTCCCACTTTCACGGTTATGTGGTATTCGTCGGACCACGGCCAGAGCATCGCGAAATAAGAATAATCCTTCTCCTTGATGAAATACAGCACCTGGTCGTCCCTTATGCCGCCGAAGTCCTCGATCGCCTGCTGTATATCGGCGGACAGCTTCTTCTTCGAGGGGCATACCTGCTCGCCGAAGACCTTATCGAGCTTCTCCTTCAGCGAAGGGAGCTTATCCCTTAGTATTACGGCCTCGAAATAGTAATAGCTGTCGACCCTTACGGTATCGAATTCGATGCCCTTTATCTCTTCCATCAGGTCTTTGAATGTCATGTCAGGATTTTACCATAAAAACTTTTTTCACTCCAGATAATAGCCTGTGCCTATGACCCAGCCGAACGGCTTGAAGAGCAGGCTGTAAGCCCTCTTCTTAGCCGGCGTATTTTCGCCCGGCTTATGGAACCAGTATACCGAGAAGCCTCCGCCCGGTTTCTTCCCGTTCGCGATCAACTCGCGTATGTAATATACCCCGTTTATATTGGCGTCGTAGCGGTTCTTGCCCTCGAGCTCCGGATCGGTCGCATGCACGATGTTCATGCCGTCGGCCGTGTCGGCCCAGAAATATTCCCTGCCGTCGTCGCCGTAACGCAGCTGCCTCAGCAGGTCCGCGCCGAGCTTCTTGGCCTGCTCAAGCGTGAACTCGCCTTTCTTGTGCTTATCATACACTCCCTGCAGCATGCTCGCCGCCGCCTGCGTAGCGCTCTTTACGGACGCGTCCTGTTCCGCGTTGCCCGACGGCAGCGCGTCCCTCCTTGTGACGACGAGGCGCCATTGCGCGCCGTATAGGCCGACCGTCGTCCATACCGCTTCTTTCTTTATGACCTCCTTCGTCCCTATGTCATAGAAATCATAAGAGCCCGAACCCGTCTGGTCCGCGGCTATCTTCTTCACGAAACTTATCACGCTCGGGAACGACTTATACATCGGGTCCTCGAGGATATATTTCCCGATCTGCTTCGGGTCATCGTCGTAGATATCCCTGCTGTCCTTCTGCATGACCCAGACATGGACCGGAAGGCCCTTGACCTCCGGTTCCGACACCGACGAGAATAAATATTCCGGCTTGAAGAGCAAGCTGATCGAACCGATCATCTCGCCTTTGTCTGAAAATACCGGATGCTCCAGCGCCGTGGCATAGAAACCCTCGACCGCCATGAAGACATCTCCGAGGACCGGCCGCTTTGTCTTGCGCAGCAGGTTGACCTGGTCCTGGCCGATTATATTCCTGCCCTCGTATTTCCTGTACTCCTCGGGCTCCACTATCACCAGGTCGCCTTTCATGCTGACCGTCGAGCAGTCGACGGCATAGCGGCTCGATTTCGCGAGCTTGCGTATGATCTTCCTCGCCTCGGGGCCCTCTATGCCGGTCTTACCCAGCTCTTTCGCCGCGGCCGCAACCTCGGCGTCCATCTTCGCGAAAGTTGAGTTTATCTTCCCCTGGAGCGTCAATATTACTGACAGCGGGTCGTCCTTGCTTGCGGCATTGGCGTCCGCAGGCCAAAAACAACAGGCTGCCGCGGCGGTCAGAATGAGTACGTGAACTATTATCCTTTTCATCCGCGCCCTCCTTTTATTTTGCTCCGGCTTTTTTCAGTATATCCACGATATCCGAAAAATTCTTTTCCTCCGCGATCTTAAGCGCAGTCTTTCCGTCGCGGCCCTTCTTATTTATATTCGCACCCTTCGCTATCAGCATCTTAACTATCCCGGGGTTACCGCCCTCCGCCGCGAACATTATCGGGGTCCTGTTGTCGCTGGCATAGACGGATTTGATGTTGCTCTGCTGCGTGTTCGGGTTGGCGCCCTTGGATAAAAGCAGCTTGACCATGCCCTCCTGGCCCCTCTTCGCAGCAATCATCAGGGGAGTGTTCCCGCCCGAGTCCGCGAAATTAACGTTCGCGCCCTTCGCTATCAGCACTTCGGCGATGTCAGGGCGGTCGTTCTCTATAGCTATGAGGAGCACCGGTTTAGAGTCGGGGCTCTTCGCGTTGACGAATGCGCCGCGCCTCAGGTGCTTCTCCACGTTATCTAAATTCCCGGTCAACACCGCGTTCACGAGCTCGCTGTCCTTATCCACCACGCGGGCAAAAGCGGCGCAGGAACAGGCCATATTTATCACTACTGCGATCATCAACAACCGGGCTGCCTTCATGCGATATACCTTTCGATGTATTTTATGAGGTCCTTCCAATCCCCTGTCTTTATGAAGTAATCCGCCGCCCCGAGTTCCCGCGCCTTGAAGAGCATGTCCGATTCGGTCTTGACCGAGAGCATGATGACGGGTATCCCCCATGTCAGCATATCCGCTTTCAGCGCCGACAGCGTCTCGAAACCGTCCTTCTTCGGCATGAGTATATCGAGCAGGATGAGGTCCGGGCCTTCCTTCGCGGCCATCTTGAGCCCCTCGTAACCGTTCGAGGCCCAGACGACCGTGTAACCTGACGCCTCGAGCCGCTCCTTGGCTATCTTCGCGAGGTCTATCTCGTCGTCTATTATAAGTATTTTCTTTCCGGGTGCCGGCATGGGCGCTTTCCGCTCCTATTGGACGTTTACTGTGACTGCCTTAAGCCCCGCCTTGTCATCAAGGTAATCCACCGCGACGACGTCGTTTACCTGGATATCCGACGAATCGATGCTCTTGCCCGCTTTATATACCTGCGTATCGGGCATGACACGGAATATGAGTTCGTCGCTGTTTGTCTGTGAGACATCGAACGGCTTTATCGTGAAGACGCCGCCGTCGCCGTCTATCGAGGTCACCGCGCCTTCGGCGCTCTTCTGGTCCGCGTAATATCCGGCGTCTTCCCGGATGACGTTATCGAGCGCCTCGGCATGCTCAGGTATCGAGATGCCCGCTATAGCAATTATAACGCTTAAAACCTGAATTACGGATATTTTTTTCATCTTCCCTCCCTAATATGTCCCCGACCTTTTCATGTGTTCGTCCGAGATCCCGAAGTAATGCGCTATCTCGTGGATGACCGTCCGCCTGACGGCTTCCTTTATATCGTCGTCTGTGCGGCACATACTTTCGA
>JBAYMW010000071.1:0-7938 GCA_041663405.1 Candidatus Omnitrophota bacterium
CAAACGCGACAAAACAGCCCGAGAAAGTCAAAAGGGCCCCAAGGGCCATTTTGACTTTAGGCCCTTCCTTAAGAAAACGGAAATAGCTTACCGGTTTGAAATTCAGCACCTTCCCTGCTATGAACGCGACGCCGAAAGCCGCTATGGGCGAGATGAACCACCATACGAGGATATCCACGAACCTCTCGGTGTTCAGGCATTCGAAATATATTCCGACGGCCGCGAAGGAAGATACTATTGCGTATGTCGTGGGTATCGATACCTTGAATATGTTCGAGATGAAATCGAATGCGGCGGCGACGGCCATAACGACAAAAACGACATAGAATACGGACTTGAAGGTCCTGACCGGGACGAGCCCTTCGCTGAGGGTCTTCAGGACGGGAAGTCCCGAGATTATAGCGCCGAGGATCACGAATACGGCGATAAGCGTCAGGGCTTCCTTCCTCGTACGCGCGCCGGTCCTGTATGCCGCCTCCATCTCCGCCGCGGCATTGTTCGCGCCGACGTTCATCGCGAGGAATACTGCGATAAGGATTATCAGGAATGCCATAACGGCAATTATACCAAATCAGGCGTGATTTTGGTAGCGGGAACGGATCAGGCTTCTTTTGTGACCCTTAGGACTTCCGCGACCGTCGTGGCCCCCGCCTTGACCTTGAGGGTGCCGTCGTCGCGAAGCGTTTTCATGCCGGAGTTGACGGCGGCTTCGTGGATCTGGGTAGAGGAGACTTTCTTGCTTATAAGCTCCTTCATCTTATCGTCCAGCGCGAGGATCTCGAAAATGCCGGTGCGCCCCGCGTATCCGGTCTCGAAACAGCGGCGGCATCCGGCCTCCTTATAGAAGACGGCCTTATCTTCGATGGTCCCGAGGCCCAGCAGGTCCAGTTCCTCCTTGACCGGCGTGTACGGTTTCCTGCAGTTAGGGCAGAGCGTCCTGACCAGCCTCTGCGCGACTATGGCGATCACCGACGTCCCGACGAGGAACGGCTCGACGCCGATATCTATCAGCCTCGTCGCCGCGGAGGCGGAATCGTTCGTATGCAGGGTCGAAAATACAAGGTGCCCCGTAAGCGCGGCATGTATCGCAATGTCGGCGGTCTCCTTGTCGCGTATCTCGCCGATCATTATGATGTCGGGGTCCTGGCGCACCATCGAGCGAAGCCCCGCCGCGAACGTCAACCCGGCCTTCGCGTTTACCTGCGACTGCCTTATCCTCGGTATCTCGTACTCAACCGGGTCCTCGAGCGTCATGATGTTCTTGTCGAGGTTATTGACCTTGTTCAGCGCGGCGTAGAGGGTCGTCGTCTTTCCGCTTCCGGTCGGGCCCGTTACAAGGATCATGCCGAACGGGCGCTTGATCGCTTTTTCCATGATCTTCAGGTTGTCCGGCGCGAAACCGAGGCCTTCGAGCTCGAGAAATGCCCTGCTCCGGTCGAGTATCCTCAGTACGACATTTTCACCGCTCAGCGTAGGGAACGTGGAGACGCGAAGGTCGACGCTCTTGTTGGCGACGGTCGCCTGGATCCTCCCGTCCTGGGGCAGCCTCTTCTCCGCGATGTCCATATTCGACATTATCTTGATCCTCGATATTATCGCGGCCTCGTACTTCTTCGGCAATTCCGGTATCTCCCGGAGTATGCCGTCTATGCGGTAACGGCAATAGAAATGGCCCTGGTCAGGCTCGAGATGTATATCGCTGGCTCCGAGTTCAACGGCCTTTGTAATAAGAGTGTCCACTACCTGTATGACGGGCGCAAGGCTCGCGACCTCGATGAGTTCCTCGACTTCCCTCTTCGGCGCGGCGGCCTGCGCCGGGGACTGCGCCGTATATGCGGGCTTCGCCGGGCCCGCGTATTCCTTTTCTATCCGGTTCCTTATCTCGGAGACCGGAGAGAATACCGGCCGGACATTCAACCTGGTGAGGCCCTTGATCTCATCCTTCACGGCTTCATCCGTCGGGTCAGCCATCGCGACCGTAAGGTTGCGGCCGGCCTGGTAGACGGGTATCAGCGTATACTTCCTGCAGACCGATTCCGGCACAAGTTTTATCGCGGCGGCCTCAATGGAATATTTAGACAGGTCCATGAACGCGAGTCCGAGCTCCTCGCTGAGGGCTTTCGCTATCTGGTTCTCCGGGGCATACTTCTTCCTGGCCAGCACAAGGCCGAGGAACTCGCCGGAGCTCTTCAGGTCCTGCAGCGCTTCGTCCAGCTGCTTGCGGGTTATTATGCCCTTCTCGACAAGGGATTCTCCGATCATTTCTTTTCCTTCTTCTCCTTGATCTCTCTCCACATGAGTGTGCCGATGCCGGATTTCGCTATGCGCCCGAACGTCACCTTGCCCGCCTTTATCCTGAGGCCGAGCTCGGTCTGCGGTATTATTCCGACTTCCTCGGCCTCGGTATCGGAGACCGGTATCCTTATCTGCCCGTTTATGAACCTGACCGGGGTCACGGTCGACATCGATGAAGCGCTCAGATTGTCGAGGCCCTCTATCAGGGTTATGAGTATCTCCAGGTTGTTCTCCGAAGTGATCACGCGCCCCTGGTCATCAACGAGCTGTATCAGGACCTCGGCCGTGCCTATGGGCGAGGTCGTGTCTATCACCACAATTGTAGCATTTCTTACCTCAAACTGCGAGCTTTCCGCGGACAGGCTGCCCTGCGCTTCGCGCGCCCTTATCGTATACTTCCCGGTCGCTTTTGCAGAAACAGGGAGGATGTGCTTGCCCTGGTCTCGCGGCGAAAAATCATATGAAGCGGGCAGGTCGAGGTTGGAGCTTGCCGTGATGGATACCGGCCCGGTGAAATTTGGTATCGGGCCGCCCGCGGCATCATTAACATCGATCTCGGCCTGGATGATCTCGCCGATATAGAAATAATCCCTTCCGGACGGCGGCTCAGGTACCGTCACCTTGAGGGCGGCCGCGTTGAACTTGATATTCGCGGATTCAACGTACTTGCCGGGATGCTTCTGGTCCTCCGCTTTTATCTTAACGGTGCCCCAGCGGTTATAACTTACAGGCAAGGCGGCTTTTCCGGACGAGAAGACATCGCCGTTTATCGCAGCCGGCAGGAAAGACGCGCCGCCGGCGCTTGCCGGATCTACAAAGACGGGCGAGAGCCTCATATCGCCCTTATAATTCGGGGTGAGCTGGCCTGCCAGGTTCTTCGCCTCGACGGAAATATCGAAACTCCTGCCCGCCGCCTGCGGGCCCTTGGCGTTTATCGAGAAATACGACGGAATGAACTCAACGGACCCCGACGTGCCGCTGAGTTCGGGATCATCCTTATCCTTTACGGTTATCGCAATGACGCCCGCGTCGGGATAGCTCAGCACCGGCTCAAGCACGCCGCGGGAAAATCCGGACGCCTCCTGCCTGGATAATTGCTTCGTCCCGGTCGACGGTGAGATATAATCCGCCTCCAGGACCACGGTGCCGGAGTAGTCGAGGTTGACGTTGCCGTCTTCGTCCTTCGCGGTTATCGTAAGCTTGAAATCCTCGCCCGCCGCCTGCGGCGTCGTCGAAGCGACGGTAAAATGCGCGAGCCTCTGCATGATCCGCTGCTGCTGCAGCGCGTCCTCCCATCCGATCTCCGGATATTCGGCGGCCGAAATGAGGGGGCTGCCCACCGCGGAATCCTTATAATAAAATGTGACGCCCTGGCTGAATTTTGAGATGACCACCTGGGTCACGTTGACCCACGGGTCCTTCTTCAGCGAGAATTTCCCGCCGGAAGAAGTGGATTTAAGCTCAAGAGTATAATCATCCAGCGCTGTCTGGGGCGCCGAGTCCGCGTCCTGCAGCTGGACGGTAATGGGCCCGGAGACCTCGTTCTGCACTATAACCTGCGGGGTATTTATGAATTCGAGCCTGTAAATATATGAGATCGATATGTCGTCGACGTATGAATCGGCCCTTCCGGAGGAAGAATACGCCCCGTGGAAATTATATTTGCTGAGTTTGTTTACCGAAGTGTTTATGAACTGCAAACCGGACTTTACGGGCACGAACTGGACGTTAGGCGTGTTATACGGCGATATATAGAGGTCGTAACTGTGTGCCGAAAAATCAAGTTTCAGCGTTACGGTATACCACTGGCCCGTCTCGTAAGTAAGGCCTGTATCGACCCAGCCGGAGCCGCTGCTCGCTAGTATCTTCCCCGTATAATCGAAAGTCACCGCGGCGATGCCCGTTGCCGGGACTCCCCTCTGCTTATTGCCGGACGCCGCCATCACGTCATAGCTTACCCATGTCGGGGATACTCCGCCGTAATCCGCGGGGCGTCCGGCGCTGACTGTCGGCGAGGCATCGGTTATCCTGAGGCTGCGCCCCGTGCCGTCAGGGGTGGTCTGGTCGTCTACGATGGCGTTATTATCCTCGCCCTGCGTCACGGCCCAGTTGTCCTGGCCGTTTATCGTGACACCGGGATTACGCCCGCTGAAATCCTCGAGATAGCTGTCGGTAACGGCAAACGCCGTGGCTGCGGCCAACATCAGCAGCGCGGATAAATATTTAATGCGTGACGACGTGGACATATCCTGCCGGCCTGTCTCCCGCTTTTTCGGTTATGCAGTCATCGAGCTTGAAAGTATCCGCTTCCACCCTGGCCACCGGCGCTTTCGTAAATAGATTCAAAAGCAATAAAACGGCGATCACCGCCAACAGCGTATTCGTTACAACCGTGCTCTTCATCTTCATCTTCCTCTCCTTTATCGCGTTGTGACAGCGACTAATATGCCGTTCTTGAATTGCATCGTCGCGATCGTGCCGGCGGCAGAACCGTCTATGTTATACGTGCCGGTAAGGCCCGCTGTGCCGTCGGAAGACTTGAACGCGCCCGTGCCGCACTGGACCGCGCCGCTTCCGCCTGCCGTGATGCTGCCGTTGCTCGTCGTGGCTAAGTTTCCGTCCACCGAGACGTCGCCGCCGGCCGGGTCCAATGTTATGTCATCGGTTCCCGCCGACTTAAGCGTCAGGAAATTATACGTCGTGCCGCCCCTGTTGAAGTTCATAACGTCGATTCCTCCGGCCCTTCCGAAATTGACCGTGGTCGCGACGCCGGTGCTCTGCAGGTTGCCCAATGTGATTATCCCGGTGTTATAGGTACCGATATAATCGTCGTCTTCCTCAAAAAGGATATTGCCGCGCATCTTAAGCCACCTGTTCGTCCCGGAAGTGCCGACAAGCAGGTCGCTGTACATCTCTATCGTACCGCCTACGCGCATCCACTCCGTGCCCCAGCTTGTATTGTCGCTAGAGTTATAGAACGCGAATCCCGAATCATCGGAGAAGGCCATTCTCCAATTGCTGTCTATACCCAGCCATTTGGATTTCGCGGCGTTATACCCTAAATTGATCTTTACTTCCTGCGCGTCCGGGAATGCTATCCCGTTATGCTTTACGCCGGTAAAGCCGCCGTCGGCGAAGGTCGGATTGATATATAGCGCGTTAAGAGCGTCGCTGTTGGCCGAGGCGGTCAGCGTCTGCTGCAGGCGCGCGCCATAAGCGTTGGCCGATGCCGCGGTGACGGCGGTCTGCACGTCAAGGGCGGCTGCGGGGCCGGTCACGCCTATGCCTACATTCCCGCCGGAATCGATGACCATACGGGTGTCCCCCGTAGTCGTACCGCCGGTCCTGAATTCCAGCGCATCCGCAACATCCAGGCTGTATGATATAGCGGAAAAGGTAGAACCGTTCTTGCCTAAATCGATCTTGGATCCCGCGGCGCCGCTGGAATACAACCCGAGGCCCGCCACTGCATTACCGGGCGGAGCTATCGTTAAATAAAAATCCGGAGCGGCCGTACCGATACCTACCCTATTAGCGCTTGCGTCTATCGAGAGCGTATTCGAGTCAAAGTTCAAAGCATCCGCCGCTGCGTTAAGCGTGACGTCTACAGTCTGGGTAGACAAGTCGAGTACGCCGTCATTGATATCTACCGTACCTCCTGCTGAATCTATCGTGAGATTTCCCGCACCTGTGGTGATCGAACCGCCAGTGGTGCCTGCCGCGCCCAGGGCCAAGGCCGAAGAAGCGGCCGTACCGTCGGAATTCACGGTAAATGTATCGGCGGTAGTACCCGATATATTTGCGGTGGCCGCGGTAAGCGTACCGTCGACCTCAAGGTTGTTCTGTACATATACCGAGCCCGCGCCGGAGACTGCCGCTCCGGCGTCACTGCCGACGACGAGAGAAGCGACCGGGTCGGTATCACCGATACCGACGTACCTGTCTCCGAAATTCACATCTCCGTTCCTAAGAAAAGAGAGCGGGGCCGCCTGCCATACCCCGTCGGTATACCTTCCGAACTGGAGCATCGGGTCTGCCGTTGCATTCTTATATAAACCCCACTGGACACCGTCGGCATCACGGAAAAGCATACCCGAATAGTTAGCGTTCGTGGACTTTGTCTCAATATATCCGCTGTAGCTGGCTCCTCCGTCTACGGTCAGCCTTTCGCTCGGGGATGTGGTGCCTATGCCAACTTTGTTGTTCTGCGCATCAATAGAAAAAGTGTCGGTATCAAAACTAAGCCCGTTTATCGCCGCCGCGTTCAAAGTGACCGCAACCGCGGCATCGGACATGTTATTTGTCAGGACCTGCGCCGCTCCCGCGACGTTCGGGAACGTGAATGTGCCGTCCGTCGAACGGTTGGTGGTGCTGATCACGGCCCCGAAGCCGTCGGAGTTGACCTCGAAGGTGTCGGCGGTCGTGCCCGTTATGGTGGAAGCACCCACATATAGAGTTCCGTCGACTTCCAGGTTATTCTGGATATACGCGGATCCCGCGCCTGAGACCGAGGCGCCTGTGTCGTCGCCGATAACAAGCTGTGCTACGGGGGACATGTCCGGGATGCCCACATAACCGCCCGGAATTATCGACAGCCTTCGGGTATAATCTGTTCCGTCATACTCTTCTATCGCAAAATTGTTGACCTCTCCCGCAATCTGGCGATGCTGGATAGCCCACAGTTTGTTTCCCGTATCGTTGAATAAATTGAGCGCAGAATATTTGTAAGTATCTCCGGTCCCTTCCAATACCAGGGTTCCTATTCCCCCCGAGTTCTTTACCCGGGCTGTCCCCTCTATATCAAGCGCATGCAACGGGGCCGCCATCCCTATCCCTACCCTGTTGTTCTGCGCATCGATAGACAGGGTGTTGGAATCGAAGTTGAGCCCATTGACCGCGTCGCTCTTTAATGTCACGGCCACGATAGCATCCGACATATTCGTTGTAAGCACCTTGCTTGCAGCGGCAACATCCGGGAAAGTGAACGTGCCGGCATTCGTGCGGCCGTCGGGCGCCGAGAGAATCACTCCGTTGGTATCCGAATTGATATTGAACGAGCTGGCGGTCGTGCCGGGTAACGAGCTTGCCGACGCGGAGATCGAACCGCTTAGCGTGAAATTTCCGTTTGTATCAAGATAGGCGACATTCGCCTCATCGCTGTCCCTTCCGACGAAGATATTGGTCGTGCCGTCGTTGGTCGTGCCTTTCACCGTAAGATATCCCAATGCGGGTGTGCCGTCAAAATCGGTAGTGCCTATGCCGACGATGCCGCCCGGCCTAATTATAAACCTTTGGTAGTAGGCTGCCCCGTCATACTCTTCGATCATGAAATCATCGACAAAACCCGCAGCCTTACGATGCTGGATATTCCACGACTTATTGCCTGTATCGTTAAGTAAATCTACGTAGGAATATGCGTAAACATCGCCGGTGCCTGTTAATAGCAGGCTTGCCGAGCCTGCCGTATTATTGATACGCGCGGTTTCCACGACATCGAGGTTATATTGCGGGCTCGCGGTCCCGATCCCCACCCTGTTTGCGCTCGCGTCTATCGATAGCGTATTCGAATCGAAGTTCAGGGCGTCCGCGGCAGCATTAAGCGTTACATCTACGGTCTGCGTGGAGAGGTCGATAATACCATCA
>JBAYMW010000072.1:0-7921 GCA_041663405.1 Candidatus Omnitrophota bacterium
ACGAACGCGCCGGCGCCCTCGACTATCTTTATATCGAAATCGAAACCGGTATTGAGGATGTTCTTGCCCAGCAGGCCGTACTCCTCGGCATCCTTGATCGCCTTCCTGAGCCTCTCGACCGCAAGCGGGTATTCCGCGCGTATATAGACGATGCCCGTGTCCGTGCCCATCGTGTACGCGGCGATCGCCATGCCTTCGATAAGCATATGCGGGTCGCTCTCTATCTCATTGCGGTTCATGTACGCGCCGGGATCGCCTTCATCGGCGTTGCAGACGACGTATTTCCTGTCGGCCTTGATATTGCGCATGATATCCCATTTTCTCCAGGTCGGGAAGCCCGCGCCGCCGCGGCCGCGCAATTTCGATACCTTCAGCTCCTCGATGACCTTTTCCGGGCTCATCTCGGTGACCGCCTTATAAAGCGCGTGGTATCCGCCTATAGCGATGTAATCTTCTATGTTCTCGGGGTCGATCAGGCCGAAATCCCTCAGGACGATCTTCTTCTGCCCCTTGAAGAACGGCACCTCGTCCCACCTCGGTATGCCGGGGAAACCGCGGCCGTAAGCCGCCTTGCTTGTTATGTGGTCCCATTCCTCGATCTTGCAGAGGGCCTTTTCCCTGCATATTTCGCCTTTCAGCGTCTTCTCAACTATCTTCGCGGCGTCTTTAGGCGTGACCTTCTGCAATATCACGAGCGGTTTTCCGGGAAGGTAGACGTTCACGAGCGGCTCGTTCGCGCAGAAGCCGAAGCAGCCCACTTTTCCGAGCAATATGCCGGACCTTTTCCTGCGTATCTCCTTATCGAGCGCCTTATATACTTCTTCGGCGCCGTTGCCCATGCCGCATGTGCCCATGCCGACCGAGATGCGCGGGCGTCCGGAGAATATCTCCTTGAAACGCTTATCCCTCAAGATGTCCAGGTGTTTTATGTCGGATATCCTCATTTCTTCTTTCCTCCGCGGCTGAGTTCCTTCACTATCCTTGCGAGCTTGCTCTCGTTCATATGCACATGGATCTTGTCGTCCACGACGACGACGGGCGCCAGCGCGCACTGGCCGAAACACGCGACCGTCCTTACGGTGAACTTGTTATCCGGCGTCGTGAAATACGATTCGCCCTCGTCGAACGCGCCCTTTATGCCGAGGGACCCTTCGAGGTGCTCGAGCAGCGCCTTCGAGCCCTTCGTGTGGCACGCGGTGCCCCTGCAGACGATTATCGAGTGCTCCCCCTGGGGTTTCAGGTTGAAGAACGCGTAAAATGTGGCGACGCTGTATACTTTCGAGAACGGCAGCTCAAGGCTCTCCGCGATATATTCCAGCGTCCCGCGCGGGAGGAAATTATGCCTGTTCAGCTCCTGGACCTCTTCCATGATGCCGAGCAGGTTGCCCGGGGAATCCCTGTGCTTGTCTATGATCCTGTCGACTGCCGCAGCGTCGACCTCCCTCTCCGAAACCGCTTTCATGCGCGTTCTCCTTTTAGTTTGTATATAAGGCTCTCGAGTTCCGAAGCCATGTCAACGTTGGAGACCGATACGCCCTCGGGCAGGACCAGGTTGACCGGCGCGAAATTCAGGACCGCCTTCACTCCGCAGCACGCGAGTTCCTCGCCTACCTTCTGGGCGAAATCCGCCGGGACCGCAAGGACCGCGATCCGTATTCCCTTCTTCCTTAATATGTCCTTCATGCGCGAGGTGTTTTCGATCCTCACGCCCTGGCGCACCTTGCCTATCCTTTCGGGGCTGCTGTCGAATGCCGCCACTATCCGGAGGTTCAATTCGTGGAACCCCGAATATCCGAGCAGGGCTGAGCCGAGCTTGCCCGCGCCGACTATCGCTATCTTCCATACCGCGTCGGTCCCGAGGATCTTCTCTATCTCCCTCGTGAGCCCCGCGACATCGTAGCCGACGCCGCGTTTGCCGAAGCCGCCGAAATAAGAAAGGTCCTTCCGGAATTGGACAGGCGTGACGTTGAGGAAACGCGTGATCTCCTCGGACGAGGCGACGTCCACTCTCTTCTTTCCAAGCATCCTTAAGCTTCTAAGGTAGAGGCTTAACCGGCTTGCCGTATCCTGGGGGATATATCTCTTTGATCTGGACATTGTTCCGTTTTTCACAAACAATCGGATTATATCACTAACTTAACCTTGTTGTCATTAAAAATATCGGCTGCGGGAGTCCGCGGGTCAGTCGCCCGTGAGAGCGGCCTTAATGCTGTTCATGAGGTCGTGTATCTTGACCGGTTTCGCGATGAAGCGCTTGCCCTCGAGCAGGTATCCGTCATCCTTGACCTCGCGTTCGGTCACGACCGCGGTAAGGAAGATGATCGGGATCTTCCTCGTATCCTCTTCCTTCTGGAGCGCCGCCGCCACCTCATACCCGCCCATCTTCGGCATCATGACGTCGAGGATGACCAGGTCCGGCAAAAGCTCCTTGGCCTTCTTTACTCCTTCCGCGCCTTCATTGCTGACCGTGACCTTGAATTCCTCGGTAGCTTCGAGGGCCTTCTTCACGAAATGGCAGAAATCTTTTTCGTCATCGATGACAAGGATCTTCTTTTTCATCAGGCACCCTCCATTTAGGAAAGCGGAAATATCATCTTTACGACAGTTCCGCGCCCAAGCTTGCTGTCTATTGATATATTACCCTTATTGTTGTCAATAATCAACTTCGTTATGAATAGCCCCAGGCCGGTCCCCTTCTCGGACTTGGTCGTGAAGAACGGCTCGAAAAGCTTAGACATGTTAGCTTCCGAGATGCCCGGGCCGTTGTCCGATATCTCGATAATGCATACCGGCTTGGCGAAATAGAATTCCGAGTGCTCTTCCCTGTAGGCCTTTATCGTCACCTGCCCGCCGGTCTTGGCCATGGCCTCCGCGGCGTTCATTACCATGTTTATGATCGCCTGCTGCATCTGGTTCTTATCGGCCATGAACTCCATCGGCTCGACGGAAAGCTCCGTATTGATCTTTATCTCTCCGGTCGGCGAGGAGTACTTGAAGAACGGCAGCGTGTCGTTTACGAGCTCCTGCGGTTTTATCCTCTCGAGTTTGATATCGGACGGGCGCGCGAACTTCAGCAGCCTCTTTATGATGTCGTCCGCCCTGAGCGTGGACCTTTTTATGATGTCGAGGTCCCCCTTGAGGTCGTTGTCGCTCGTTCCCAGCTTCATCTCCAGGTATTCTATCCCGTTCAGGATGATCCCGAGGGGGTTCTTTATCTCATGCGCGAACGATGTGGAGAACTTGCCGAGTGCCGAGAATTTTTCCGCCTGTATGAGACGGTGCTGCGTCTCCTTCAGGTCGATATAGGCCTTCTTAAGCTCCTCTTCGGATTTTCTCCGCTCCGTTATGTCGCGCGATATGCCCGCGATGCCTATTACCTCGCCCTTGTCATTGAACATGGGCGTCTTTACGGTCTCCATCCACGACATATTGCCGTCCGCCGAAAAGAGGGGCTCGCATATTATCTTCTGCTTTCTCGAGAACATGACCTCTTTGTCGTCCGCAAGATATCTTTCGGCGGCGTCCTTCGGCCAGATATCGGAATCCGTCCTCCCTATCAGCTCCGCGGGCGCCCTGCCGCATGTCTTCGCGAAAGGCCCGTTCACCACTATATACCTGCTATTCAGGTCCTTGAGCCACGCAAGGTCCGAAATATTCTCGAGGATCGCTTCCTCCTGTATCTCGGCTTCCCGGCTCCTGATATTCGCGGCCTCCAGCGCGGCCGACTGCTCGAATGATTCACATATTACCCTGGTTATCTCGCCGAACTCGTCACTATTCTTCCTGAGGGGCGCGAGCGGCGCCGGGTCCCTCTTCTTTAGCGATTCCGAGACGAGTCTCAGCGGGGACGATACGAGGTAGACGACCGAGATGAAAAACACAAGCAGCGAGACCGAGGCAAGCAGGCCGAAAATGAAGATGATAGTCTGGCCCGTCACGTTATAATGCTTTATGCTCTCCGACCTGAAAGTGACGGCGATCTTGGTTATTGGCTTTCCGTCCCAGCCCGTAAGCTCCCTCAGGAATCTTGATTCGCCCGACATTATATTTGCGGAACTATCAGGGGCCTGCCTCTCATACACGGACGCGAACCTCACCTCCGTCCCTGTCAGGGATGCCAGTTCGCGGAGGGACTTTTCGTCCCAGAGGATACCGGCGAACAGGTATCCCTGCGGCTCGGTCTTCCTCAAGCTGTCTGCGGTCGGGTGTATCGTCGCGCCGCGGATCTCCATTATATTTTTTCCCGCGCGGATAAAAAAATGGCAGAACCTTGAATCCCTGAAGAGTCGGGAAATGGCTCCTTTAGAGAGCGGGAGGCCCTCTATGGGCCCGTCTAAATTCCAGAAGGAATATACGTTCGAGTAATCTTTGCTGAGGACCCACATTGAGTTGACATTGAAGACGGACAGCGAAGCGTCGATATTCTCCAAGGCCCACTCTTTGTCGCCGGTCTTCACGAATTCAACCATCTCGTCCCAGAACGTATAGTCCTTGACCAGGGCCTCAAGGCGGTTGTTCCTGAGGGCGACGATCTTATCGAACGCTATCTCTTCGCGCGCGCGGCCCAAAGCGAAGATCCCCGCGAGCCTCTTGACCTCGAAGTTGCGTTCGAGCGCTATCGCGGCGGCGACCGCCATCATTATCGCGAGAAAAAGTAAGATTAATTTAGTCCGTATCTTCATCGGCCAAAGGCCTCCGGTACCTTTGCTTATGATACCTAAACGCCGGTGCCCGCGTCAACGGGAATCGGGCCGCATCCGGTAGTACAGGTCGAGATAGGTGTGCATGCGCGCGCTGTCGGGGGAATACTCCAATGTCCTCTTATAGAACGCCTCCGGGTCGCTCCAGTAACGGTTCTGTTTTGCGGTCGCGGCCGTGCAGCCGAGAAGCGCCACAGCCGCCAGCGCGATCGCGGCGTTCCTTTTTATCCGATAGAGACAGGCGACGGCCGATGACAGCAGGATGAAGAAACCTACGGACGGCAGGTAGAGCCAATGTTCGGCCATATAAGCGCCCAGCGGGAATATGTTAGATACGGGTATCAGCCCGATAATGAACCATGCTGCGGAAAAGAACGTGAGGCCCCTCGAGTTCCTCCTGCTGAAGATGAAATAAGCACAGAGCCCAAACAGCAGCAGCCCCGTGATAACCTGCGGGTCGTTGAAATTGAACACCTTCCTGCCATACTCCATATGGAGGTTGTAAGGCAAAAACAGCATCCTGATATAATCGGAGAACGCCGCGAAGGACCCTGCGACACGCTGCAGCGCGGAGGCGGGGCTGTGGTAATGCGGCAGCATTGACTTCAGGGCAAACGACCTCATCAATATATATACCGCCGTAACTATCACGAACGGTGCGATATCCGCGAGCCTCAGCCTGCGCCTGAACGAATAATGGTAAAGCGGTATGAAGGCCAGGAGTATCATCCCGCCCTCGCGCGACAGCAGGGCGCAGAGGTAGCACAGCGGGAAAAGCAGGTAATACTTGATATCGGACCTGTCGAGGTATTTTATATAGCAAATGAGGCACAGGAAGACGAAGAGCGCGCAGAGCGGATCGGCGCGGCCCGATATGTAGGATACCGCTTCGGTATTCACCGGGTGGACCGCGAAGAGCGCGCCCGCCAGGAACGAAAGCGGGCCGTTCTTCGATATGAGCTTTACGAACCAATAGACGCTCAGCGCCGTAAGTATGTGCAGGGCGAGGTTCGTGAGGTGGTATCCCGTGTAACTTAAGTTCCAGAGGCGGAAATCGACGGCATAGCTGAGGATCTGCAGCGGACGGTAAAAACCCGAGCTCACTTCCTGCCCTATCCCGGCGCCGATGTTCTCGGTAAAGAGCTGCGCCGCGCCGGAGAGGTCCCTTATATGGAAATTCAGGACAACCAGCGTGAGGTCATCGAGCAGGAATTTCCCGAAGAGGGAACTCCGGTAAGCTAACACGCCGAGCAAGACTATCCCGGCGGCGTACAAAAGGGGCTTTTTGTCCCTAGACATTGAACCTTATGTTTAGGATGTCTCCGTCCTCGACTATGTAGTCCTTTCCCTTCAGGTAGAGCTTGCCCGCTTCCTTGACCTTGTCTTCGCTCCCGAGCCCGAAGAGATCGGACAATTTTATGAGTTCCGCCCTTATGAAGCCTTTCTGCAGGTCGGAATGTATCGCTCCCGCGGCTTCAGGCGCCGGCGAATCGCGCTTTATCGTCCACTGGCGGACCTCGTCCTCGCCGACAGTGAAAAAGGATATAAGGTTCATGGCTTTTATGCAAAGCCTTGTGAGCATATTCACCGCCGGCTCTTCGATCCCGAGCGCCGCGAGGAACTCCTGCTTTTCCTTCTCGGTCTCGAGCGAGGCTATCTCCGACTCGACTTTGGCCGATACGAGCATTACTTCTATCTTAAGGGGTTCATATGCCTTCTGCAGCCCGGCAAGGAACTCCTTGTTCTTCAGGTCGTCCTCGGAGACGTTTACCGCGAGCATCATCTCCTTCAGCGTCACGAACGGATAGCTCGCTATGGCCTTCTTCTCCTCGGGCTTCAGTTCGAGCAGGCGCAGCGGGATCTCCTTTTCGAGGTGCGCCTTTATCTTCAACAGCACATCCCTCTCCTTCGACTTCGCCTCATCCTTCAATTTCCTCAGCTCCAGCTCGACCCTCTCGAGGCGTTTCTCCACGAATATGAGGTCGTGCAGGATAAGCTCGGCGTTGACGCTGTCGATATCGCGCTTCGGGTCGACCGTCCCGCTTATATGGTAGACGGAGTCGTCCGCGAACTGCCTTACGACATGGCAGAGCGCGTCGGTCTCGGCGATGTCCTTGAATATATCGCCCTTCGTGATCGCGTCCTTCTCTATCTTCGGCAGCAGTTCGATATCGATGCGCGCGCGGACGTGCTTCTTCGGGTTATACATCGCGACAAGCTTATCGAAGCGGGGATCCTTTATCTCGGCGATGCTCTTTATGTTCTTGCCCGAGGCGAGGTCCTTCTCCGTTATCTCGTGCTCTGTAAGCAGCTCGAAGAGCGTCTTCTTACCGGTCTGCGGAAGCCCAATGATCCCTATCTTCATCTATATTTTCTCCAAGTTGGATTATACACCTAAACGGGCGTCGAGGACAACCACGATAACTTCCTGTTGTTGTGCTTCCACTCCTTCACGATCGAATGCCCCATGAAACGCAGCAGCGCGTTCCTGAAATGCAGGCCCGCAAGCAGGTAGAACGCCCTGGCAAGCGAATAATATCTCATATAAGCCCTCAGCACTCCGAGCTGGAGCTCCCTGGCTGTGAGCAGTTTCGGCCTGAATACTATATGCTGGCCGTCGTGAAGGTTCCAGTCCTTCGTGAATATCCTCTTCTCAGCCTCGAGGTCCTTATATACCTTTGTGCCGGGGAACGGCGTCAGTATCATCATTTGTATCGTGTCTATCTTCTGTTTGACCGCGAACCTGAACGTCTCCCAAACGGTCTTCATGTTATCGTCGTCGCCGCCGAGAACGAACATACCGTGCACTTTGATATTCCTCTTATGGAAGGCGCGTATCGCGTCGATTATCTGGGCTACGGTCTGTTTCTTGTCGTAGGCTTTCAGCGTCTTCTCATTGACCGACTCGAAACCGACGCAAACCGCCTTGCAGCCCGCCTTGGCCATGAGTTCCAGCATGCGGTCGTCTTTAGTGACGTCGCAGCGGACCTGGCATGCCCAGTTCTTTATATCATACTTCACCAGCAGGTCGAGCAGTTTATAGGTGCGCCCCGGAGCCGCGGCGAAATTGTCGTCGCAGAAGAATATGGATTTCCTTCCGTTGGATTCCAGCTCTCCCATCACGTTCTCGGCGCTCCTGAAACGGTACTTGCGGCCGAACATCTTGGTGACGGAACAGAAACTGCAGTCATGGGGGCAGCCCCTCGACGTCGAGACCGGTA
>JBAYMW010000073.1:0-7888 GCA_041663405.1 Candidatus Omnitrophota bacterium
GAACGGCGAGAAGGACAACGACGGTTTCTTCGGGGCGTGGGAGAGGACTATGCCAGAGATCTCGGACAAATTATGGCTTTGCGTCGAGTACCAGGGGACGAAGAGCTCATACGGTTCGTGGAATTTCGGCGGTTCGTGGAAGTTCTCTGACAACGTCGCCGTGCTTTTAGGTTATGAACGCTACAATAACCGCAACTATGCCGACACGGTCACGATACAGTTTGATGTCGATTTCGACGTGTTCAGCAAACTGTTCAAGAAGAAATAGGAAAGGAGGCGATCAAAGATGTTTACAAAATTGTTCGGTAAGCTGCTCATAACAGTTATGCTGGTCAGCCTCCTTATACCGGCGGTTGTGCTGGCTGAAGATATCATTCCAAAAACAGATCCGGGCGGAAGCGCTACCGGAACGGCCATCGATGTGCCGGCTGCGAAGATTGGGGAGCCGACGATGGGGGAATTGGCAAATGCCGTAGGCCATAACCGCGTGGCTATCAACATGGTCTGGGTGCTGATAACCGGTTTCCTCGTCATGTTCATGCAGGCGGGTTTCGCGATGGTCGAGACGGGCATGACCCGCGCCAAGAATGTCGCGCACACGATGGCGATGAACTTCATGATCTACCCGTTGGGCATGCTTGGTTTTTATGTCTGCGGTTTCGCCCTCATGTTCGGGGGTATGGGTGCGATCGGCACAATGGGAGGCTTTGCGGGATTGAACCAGGAATTTACGATAAACCTCTTCGGAAAGAGTTTCGGTCTTTTCGGGACAAAAGGGTTCTTCCTGACCGGTGTTTATGATGTTGCGGTTTTTGCGTTATTCCTCTTCCAGATGGTCTTTATGGATACAACCGCTACCATACCCACCGGCTCGATGGCTGAGAGATGGAAATACGCGTCTTTCTTCATCTATGGTATATTCGTCGGCACGATAATATACCCGGTTTACGGTAACTGGGTATGGGGCGGCGGCTGGTTGTCGCAGTTGGGCAGGAACTTTGCTCTCGGCCACGGCCATGTTGATTTTGCCGGCTCATCGGTCGTACACCTTACCGGCGGCGTTATCGCTTTTATCGGCGCCTGGATCCTTGGGCCGCGCATCGGTAAATACAACCGCGACGGCAGCCCTAACGCCATTCCCGGGCATAATATACCCATGGCTATTATAGGAACGTTTATTTTAGCCTTCGGATGGTTCGGGTT
The DNA here is from genome assembly GCA_041663405.1 of Candidatus Omnitrophota bacterium. Lineage (GTDB taxonomy): Bacteria > Omnitrophota > Gorgyraeia > Pluralincolimonadales > Pluralincolimonadaceae > UBA6215. Next base: position 1,204 of record JBAYMW010000073.1, read on the forward strand.
CAATCCGGGTTCAACTTTGGCGGGAACGGACCTGCGCATCAGCGTTGTGGCGGTGAACACCATGCTTGCATCGGCCACCGGCGCCGTAATGTCCACGCTCTGGATGTGGTTTGTGCGCGGTAAGAAACCGGACCCGAGCATGATGTGCAACGGTATGCTCGCGGGCCTTGTGGCGATCACAGCGCCATGCGCTTTTGTCAATTCCGCAAGCGCATGCATAATCGGCCTTATTTCAGGAGTGCTGGTAGTTGAGGCGGCGTTCTTTGTCGAGAGGAAGCTAAAGATTGATGATCCGGTCGGCGCTATAGCCGTTCACGGATGCAACGGTGCGTGGGGATGCCTTGCTCTTGGGCTTTTTGCGGACGGTACTTACGGTGACGGATGGAACGGTGTCGCGGGAACGGTGCGAGGACTGTTCTATGGGGACGCTTCGCAATTATTCGCCCAATGTGTAGGTGTGATCTCTAATATCGCCTACGTCGGGCTCCTCTCGTTCGTTGTATTTAAGCTTATCGACAAGATGGTTGGGAACAGGGCCGATGCCCGCGCCGAGCTGGACGGGTTGGACGTTCCGGAGATGGGTGTCCCGGGATATGTCGGCGTAAAACTCGACAAGGCCGCAGAAACGCCTTTGTCCAGATAAGGAGGCGTGACAATAATGAAAAAGATAGAAGCTATAATACGCCCCGAAAGGATAACCTTTGTCCGTGAAGCGCTGGAAAAGGTGGGTTATTCGGGGCTGATGATCACCGAGATACAAGGCCATGGGAAACAAAAGGGCGCAACCCAGCAATGGCGCGGCGAGAAATACAAGGTCGAGTTCCTGCCTAAGACAAAGCTGGAGATCGTAGTCAAGGATTCAGAGGCCGAGAAGATAATCAAGAGTATAGTGGAGGCCGGCAGGACAGGGGATATCGGCGACGGAAAGATATTCGTCTACAACATCGAAGACGCAATACGTATAAGGACGAATGAAAGAGGCGAAAGTGTCCTTTAATGATCAACAAGGAGCTGATAGATAAGATAAGACGGCTGAAGGCTGACCGCGGATACACTCTATATGAGTTATCCAGGAAGGTCGACGTTCAGCCGTCTACCCTTGAAAGATGGCTAAAGACCGACCACATAAACAGGGTTTATGCGGAAATGGTAATGAAAAAACTCGGCATATAATTTTTTTGCCGATATTTTATCAGTTGTGGTAACAAGTGGTTAAACATAAGCGGAGGAGGTAAACGATGGGAAAGTATCTGAAGAAAAGCCCGTTCTGGTTCTTTGCGGCATTCCTGCTATTTACCGTGATAGCGACGGTAGTAGCCGCGGAAGAGATCGCGCCTGCCGCAGCGTGCGCCGCAGCGCCTGTTGCGGCAATAGATACCGGTGATACTGCGTGGCTGCTCACGTCTGCCGCGCTCGTGCTGATGATGACGCCGGCGCTCGCGTTCTTCTACGGGGGCCTTGTCCGCCGCAAGAATGTGCTCTCGATACTCATGCAGTGTTTCATGCTGATGTGCCTTATCACGATACAATGGGTGTTGTTCGGCTATTCGCTGTCGTTCGGGCCGGACATCAAGGGAGTTATTGGCAGCCTCGCCTGGTTCGGCCTCAAAGACGTCGGGCTTACGCCGAATCCCGCTTATGCCGCCACTGTCCCGCACCAGGCTTTTATGATATTCCAGGCGATGTTCGCTATTATTACGCCTGCCCTGATATTGGGCGCCTTTGCCGAGAGGATGAAGTTTTCCACTTTCTGCGTATTCTCGCTTTTGTGGGCGACGATCGTATACGATCCGGTCTGCCATTGGGTATGGGGAGTCGGGGGTTTCCTTAGGGCTGACGGTGCTCTAGATTTCGCGGGCGGCACGGTAGTCCATATCAATGCCGGTGTCGCGGCGCTTGCGAGCGCGCTCGTATTGGGAAAACGCCAGGGTTATCCCGACAAGATATCGCCTCCGCATAACCTGCCTTTCGCGGTATTGGGCGCGGGCCTGCTGTGGTTCGGCTGGTTCGGCTTCAACGGCGGAAGCGCTTTAGGATCGGGCGCATTGGCGACCAATGCTTTCGTCGTGACCCACATAGCCGCGGCGGCCGCGGGCCTAACATGGGCGATGCTTGACTGGATAACTAATTCCCGTTCGACGGTACTCGGCATTATCACGGGCGCGGTCGGAGGGCTTGTCGCGATAACTCCTGCGTCGGGTTTCGTTAACGCGGTGGGCGCGATCTGGATAGGCATAGGCGTATCGGTCTTCTGCTATATGGCCGTTGCGATCCTGAAGGTAAAATTCGGCTACGATGATTCGCTCGACGCGTTCGGCGTGCACGGTATCGGCGGCATTTGGGGTGCGCTTGCGACCGGTTTGTGGGCCACAAAGGCCGTTAATCCCGCCGGCGCTAACGGGCTGTTTTACGGCAACCCGGCGCAGTTCTTCATACAGTTCAAGGCAGTCATAGTCACGGCGGTTTATTCGTTCGTCGTAACATTTGTGCTGCTGAAAGTACTGACCGCCGTAATGGGAGCCAGGGCCTCGCAGCAGGATGAGCGCATAGGGTTGGACCTTACCCAGCACCGTGAAGCGGGTTATACGGTACTGGAATAAACTAATCGGAGGACGCCATGAAGTATATAGTTGCGATAATACAGCCTGACCGGATGGATGAGGTCATGGCAAAGCTCGAAGAGAAGCAGATACACCTCGTGACCGTGACCCCGGTCATGGGCCGCGGGCGCCAGAAGGGTATATCCGAGGTCTACAGGAGCCACAAGGAGGCCGGAAGCCTGCTCAAGAAGACAAAACTCGAGATAGCCGTTAACGACGAATTCGTCAAGCCCGCTATCGAGGCGATCGTCGGCGGCGCGCGGACCGGCCATGTAGGAGACGGCAAAGTTTTTGTTCTCGACCTGCAGGAATGCATCCGCATAAGCACGGGAGAGAAAGGCGGCCCGGCGATAGGGTAAGAATTAACATGTTCGTAATATGGATTTAACATTCGGCAGGTATACTTTTGGCATAAACGAAAAGGAGGAAGCCAGCATGGTAAGGAAGAAGGAAAAAGAAATAATAGTCGAGGCTAAGACGAAGAATCCGTTGGCGAACGGCTCGTTCAATGAGAAGGCCGCGCGCGACGTGATGAAGCTGATCAAAGACAAGAAGATCGACATCATAGACCTGAAGTTCAACGACCTTCCGGGGCTATGGCAGCATTTCTCGATACCCGCCTCTGAACTGCTCGAGATGGATGATATAACGCGCTCTATCTGGGTCGACGGCATCGGGTTCGACGGTTCCTCGATACGCGGTTTCCAGAAGATCCAGGAATCCGACATGATCATGATACCGGACCCGACTACAGCGGTCATTGACCCAGTATGCGAGGTCCCGACCCTGAGCGTCATCTGCGACATCTACGACCCGCTGACGCGCAAACCGTACAGCCGCGATCCGCGCTATATCGCGAAGAAGGCGGAGAGGTACCTCAAGGAGACCGGCATAGCCGACTCGGTATACTTCGGGCCGGAAGCCGAGTTCTTCATTTTTAACGACATCCGCTTCGACCAGAACGAGAATTCGGGTTATTATTTCATCGACTCAGTTGAAGGCGACTGGAATACGGGGAAGAAAGAAGAACCTAACCTCGGATACAAGATACGCTATAAAGAAGGGTACTTCCCTGTCCCGCCGCACGATTCGCTCCAGGACTTGAGGAGCCGCATAATCCTCAAGATGAGGGAAGCGGGCGTAAAAATTGAAGTCCATCATCATGAGGTCGCCACGGCCGGACAGTGCGAGATCGACATCAAGTTCGATAAACTGACAAAGATGGCCGACAACCTTTTGATGTACAAGTACATCATAAAGAACATGGCCAAAAAGGCCGGCATGGTCGCGACGTTCATGCCGAAACCGCTCTTCGCGGACAACGGCTCGGGCATGCACTGCCACCAGAGCCTCTGGAAGAACGGCACTAACCTCTTCTTCGACAAGAACGGCTACGCGCTGCTGAGCCAGACCGCGAAGTATTATATAGGCGGCCTCTTGAAGCACGCGAACAGCCTCATGGCGTTCTGCGCCCCGACGACGAACTCGTATAAGAGGCTTGTCCCGGGCTATGAAGCGCCGGTCAACCTCGTCTACTCGGCCCGTAACCGTTCGGCCGCCGTACGCATCCCGATGTACAGCGACAGCCCGAAATCCAAGAGGATAGAGTTCAGGCCGCCCGACCCGTCATGCAACGGCTATATCGCCTTCAGCGCGATGCTCATGGCCGGTTTGGACGGCATCATAAACAAGATAGACCCGGGCAAGCCGACCGACAAAGACCTCTTTGAATTAAGCGATGAGGAGATGGCCAAGATACCGACGGTGCCGTCATCCTTGCGCAGGGCTATCGATGCCCTGGAAGCGGACCACGAGTACCTGCTTAGGGGCGGGGTCTTCACGAAGGACGTAATAGACGTCTGGCTGGAGTTCAAGAGGAAGAAGGAGATAGACGCTGTCAGGATGCGTCCGCATCCTTATGAGTTCTACCTCTATTTCGATATCTGACAGTTATTCGAGAGGGGGCCTATAGGGATGGTCCTGAAAAGGGCTTGCTGGCTCCTCACCTTTAACGGGTGGCGGGACCGTCCCTGTTTCACTTCCAGAGAAGGCAAGATATCCCATAAAGACGAAGTTCACTACAGGAACCAGCATCAGTAAGGCCAGCAATCCCGGTTTGCCCCTCGCCTCGGATATCTTATACCAGATGTAAATGGACACAAGAACATTTACGAACGGCACGAGGAACGCCAAAAGCCATAAGTAGCTCAATCCCCCGATCTTGCAAGACAAAAACAGGTTTGCCACAGGTATCCACGCGAGCCAAGCCGGCTCTGTCCCGGTTTTTTTGGCTATGAGCTGGAGGCATATCGAGCAGAAGACGTAAATAGCAAGACCGGCAAGGAGGATCACCCCGAGGAATGTCATGACCATGGCCGCTGCGCCGGCGCCCAGTATCACCTTTTCATTTTGCGAAAACTCTATTTTTGGCGCCTCAGTTACCGGTTGCTCTACCTCTTCAGGCTGCTCCGGCACGGCTCCAGGCTTGGGCCCGACAAGCTGCCCGTTGATCTCCCGGACATCAGCGAGGTCGTAGGTCATCTCGGTGACGCCGAAGATCTCCACGGTGACCGCTTCGTTCGTAATAGATTTTATGTTACCGTCGACTTTTTTGCCGGATTTGAACGTTATGATGTCGGCCCACAGGTTCGCGGACAAAAATAACAGCGCGGCGCATAATATAAGGATTTTTCTCACGGATAGATACCCCTTTCCTGATGATTTTAGCCCAATAGCGGCCCAAAAGCAACAAAATTTCTTTTCTTGCTTTTTTAGGATTTTTTGCTATAATAAAAGGCTAAATTAGAGAGGTGAAAATGGACCCAATCCGATTTGCGATGGCCCAGGTCAACCCCACCGTGGGCGACCTCCAAGGCAACAAGGAAAAGATAATTAAGTTCATAAGTGACGCTAGATCATTGGGTTGCGACATAGTTATCCTCCCCGAGCTGGCTTTGACCGGCTATCCCCCGGAAGACCTGCTTTTGAAGCCCCAATTTGCCGATGACGCGGCCAAAGCCCTGCATGAGATAGTCCATAAGACTGATAATATAATAGCTATTGTCGGATGCCTTGACAAAGGAAATGATGGCTTATATAATTCGGCCGCGCTGATCCGCAACAAGGAGCTCATACATATATATCATAAGATAATGCTGCCCAATTACGGCATATTTGACGAAAAACGGTATTTCGTGCCCGGCAACGAATCCTTCATATTTAAATTCGAAGGGCTGAAGATCGGCCTGAACATCTGCGAGGATATCTGGGAAGGCAACGGGCCGGCCAGTTTTGAGGCGATGGATATGGGTGCGCAGGTCATGATAAATATATCCGCTTCGCCTTATTACTCTGGCAAGCTCCAGGCCCGCGAAAGTATGCTCATCAAGAGGGCCCAGGAGACCGCGTCTATCATACTCTACGATAACCTCATCGGAGGCCAGGACGAGTTGGTCTTCGACGGAGGAAGCATGATAATAGGATGGAAGGGCGGCATACTCGCGCGCGGAAAGCAATTCGAGGAGGATGTCGTCCTCTTCGACCTTAACGTCGAGGAATACCTGAAATACAGGAAAGCCCCCAAGAAAAAAGCCGGCGGGGATTACAGGAGCAAAGAAGTCTCGCTTAAGAGATGCGAAGTCAAGATACGCCCGCCGTTCCCGCCGCGCAGGACCGAAAAGCTCGGCAGCATAGAAGAGATATATAAGGCGCTCGTGACCGGCACCAGGGACTATGTCGCTAAGAACGGGTTCAAGAAAGCCGTATTGGGCGTCAGCGGAGGGATCGATTCCGCCCTGGTCGCATGCATCGCGGCCGACGCGCTCGGGAGTGACAATGTAACCGCGGTCACCATGCCCTCCATGTATACGAAGGAAGAGACGCGGCTCGATGCCGTGGCTGTGGCCAAGCATCTCGGCATAAAGGTCCTCACGATGCCTATAAATGTGCTCTACCAGTCGTATATGAGGATACTGAAGAAAGAATTCAAGGACGCGAAGCCGAACATTGCCGAGGAGAACCTGCAGGCCAGGATCCGCGGCAATATGCTGATGGCCCTGTCGAACAAGTTTGACTGGATGGTCCTC
>JBAYMW010000074.1:0-7531 GCA_041663405.1 Candidatus Omnitrophota bacterium
AAGTCGGGCCTCGCGGTCTCGAAGAGCAGCAGGGGAATGGGCAAATATGTGACGATACAGCATGTCGACGGCACAAGGACGGTATACGGCCATCTTTCAAAGACCTTTGTCGACTCTCGCGGCGAAAAGGTCAAAAAAGGTGATATAATAGGGGAGGTAGGCAAGACCGGCAACGCGTGGAACCCGTGCATGGTCGCGCACCTCCATTTCGAATTATGGATAGATGACGAGCCGGTCGACCCGGGCGCCGGATATATGCAGGTGAAATGAAAGATCTGACAAGATATATTGCGCTGACCGCGATCTTCCCGCTTTTCCTTTCGGGCTGCGCGACGATGGTGAACCCGGCCACCGGAAAGAAGCAGGTCATAATGATAGGCACCCAACAGGAGGTGTCTATCGGCAACCAGGTGGCGACGGAAGTCGAGACGAATTTCAAGCTCTCCCATAACGAGGCGCTGATAGGGAGGGTGAATAGGATAGGCCTGCGCATCGCGAAGGCGAGCGACAGGCAGGACGTTAAATACATTTTCAAGGTATTGGATAATAAGGACGCTAATGCGCTCTCGACGCCCGGAGGTTATGTGTACGTGAACAGCGGGCTGATAGAGCGGGCGGATGACGACGAGCTGGCCGCGGTCATAGCCCATGAGGTGGGGCACATTGCGGCGAGGCATTCGGTCCAGGCGATGCAGGCGAACATGGCCACATCCCTTGTCGCGGCGCTGGTCTTTTCCAGCGTGAAGACCGAAAAAGAGGTGCAGCAGGGCGCTGCCGTCGCGTTAAATCTTGTGATGCTGGGATATTCGAGGGATGACGAATTTGAGGCGGATAAGCTGGGCGTTAAATACGCCTACAATGCGGGATTTGATCCTTACGGAATGGTGAATTTTCTTGAAAAGCTCCAAAAGGAGAACAAGGAAAATCCTCTGGATAAAGGGCTCGTATACCTGAAGAGCCATCCTCTTTATTCGGAAAGGATCACGAAAGCCCGCGCTTACGCTGCCTTCCTGGCAGGGGAAAACCCGAAGAACTGAACAGGGCCGATATGAAGACCGTTATCGCCATTATGCTGGCAGCGGCATTGCTGCCGAACGTATGCTTCGCTGACGCGCCGGACTATGCCCGCGAACGCAAAATGATGGTCGATACCCAGGTCATGACCCGCGGGATAAAAGACCAGAAGATACTCGACATTATCGGGAAGACGGAGCGGCATAAATTCGTCCCCGAAGGGATGAGGGAATACGCGTACGAAGACATCTCGCTTCCGGTGGGCGACGACGAAGCGGTGCCTCCGGCATATTTCACGGCCCTTATCGCGAAGATGGCGGGGCTCAGGGGCGACGAGAGGGTCCTTATAATAGGGGTGGAGGCGGGATACCAGGCGGCTGTCTTTTCAGGGCTCGCGAGGGAGATATATTGCGTAGATGTCTCCGAGAAACTCACGGCCGCGGCGGAAAAAAAGCTCGAAGCCCTCGGATACGGCAACATTAAAATCAAGACAGGGAATCTCCAGGCCGGCTGGATCGAACGCGCGCCGTTCCACCTTATAATCATAACGAACCCGATGGAATACGCCCCAAAGAACGTGATCGACCAGGTGATGATGAACGGGAAGGTCATAATGCCCATACGCGAGTTCTGGGGGAAGAAATTGATCGTGATGACCAAGATCCCCAGGGACAAGGGCGGTTACGAGATGGTCGCCACGCTTGTGGGCCCGGCGGCGGGAGAGAAGCCTTTAGGATTCCCGAAGAAAGAATCGAGTAAAGATGACAGCAGCAAGTGGACGACAGGCAAGGGCAGCAAATGGATGAAAAGGAATAAATGAAGAAACTCTTAGCGATAATACTGCTCGCGCTCCCGTGCGCGGCATTTGCGCAGGACTATGTTATGGACCCGGCGGGCTTCTACGATTATGAGAAGGGCGCGCCCCCTTGCGAAGTCGAGATAAAGGAGAGCGCTGGGGAATACACCCACTTCTCCTTAAGCTACCAATGCTCGGTCAAGACCGATTATCCGGATAATTCGGTATACCTGGATTTCTATGAGCCGAAAGGCCGGGAAAAATATCCGGTCGTCATATTCTTGAGCCATATAGCGGGCGGGATACCCGAGATCGAAGGGGAATTCTGCCGCTCGCTCGCCTCAGGGGGGATCGGCGTATTGCTGGTCCAGACCGCGTACCAGAAGAATTACAGCTTCGGGCGGAAATGGCTCGCCGAGAACCTGAAGGAGAACGGCGAGGACGCGATCGTGCAGCTCTTCAGGCAGATAGTCATAGAGGCGCGGCGCGGCATAGACTGGGTCGAGACGAGGCCCCGCGCGGACAGGCAGAAGATAGGCGCTATGGGCATAAGCCTCGGAGGCATCGCGGTGCCGGTGCTCGCCGGCGTCGATGACCGGGTCAAGTCGATGGTCATATTGCTCGGCGGCGGCGGGATGGGGGATATTATCTGGAACGGTTTCGCGACGCGCCTTTTCAAGGAGCGCCTCGAAGAGGAGGGCATAAGGTCTGCCGAGGAACTCGACAGGAAAGTCCGCCTGATAGACCCGTTGACATTCGCGGACAGGATAAAGGGCAGGCCCGTCATGATGATAAACGCGAATTTCGATACGAGCATACCGCACGCGAACACGCTGAAATTATGGAAGGCGCTCGATAAGCCCAAACTGATATGGATACCGACGGGGCATTTCATATCGTTCTTCGAGATGGGCTACGTGAAGACCAAGACGTTCCAGTTCTTCTACGCGGAATTCGTCGACAGGGAGAGAGCGAAGGATATCGGGCTCCCGTATTATCCGGACGTCCCGATACAGTCATTCCTGATAAGCCCGCGCGGCCTGCTGCCTAACAGGGTCGAGTTTGACGTGGACGGGTATTTTGGCGGCGGGTATAAGGGCGGCAGGGGCGGCATCATCGCGAACAACCTTTTTGGCACGAACTGTTTCGGAGGAAGCGAGGTCTTCGGCCGGGCCTCCGAGGACGGCCGTTATAAGATGGAAGGCTTCGGGGGGGACCTCATATACGGAAGCCGGCTGACGGAGAACACGCACGGGTTCGTTAAATATTCATACGAGACCGTAAAGGTCCACGACGTCGCCGAGTGGGCGCCGGAAGATTTTAAAAGGCATACGGGCAGGACCGGAGTTGCGACCCTGGCTTTCACATGGGAAAGGAACACGCTCGACGATATACTCTACCCGGTCGACGGTTCGTATTACCGCGGGTCATTCGGCGTCGCGTCGAAAGCGCTCGGAGGCAGTTATAATTTCATGAGGGCCGTCGGCGAAGGGAGATGGTATATCTCGACGCCGTACCCAAAAGTGACATTTGTATTCAGGGGCAAGGCGGGATGGATGGGGGAGTACGGTGAGTCCACCGATATACCTTTCTTCGAGAGGTTCACTCTCGGCGGTGAGGATACGGTCCGCGGGTATAAGTCGTGCTCATTAGGCCCGCGCGACGAGAATAACCTGCCGCTCTGGGGCAACGCGATGATCCTCGGGAACATCGAGACGAGGTTCCCGATATACAGATGGTTCAACGGCGCGCTCTTCTATGATGTCGGCGGCAACTGGGAGCATCTCAACAGGGTGAAGATCCCGAAGGACCTGCAAAACTCGGTCGGCTTAGGGCTCAGGTTCAGGTTCAAACGGTTCATCGCGAGGCTTGACTACGGCTATCCGCTGAACAAGAACGAAGTAAAGCGCGAGGGCAGGTTCCATTTCGGCGCGGGGGTGCCGTTCTAATGACAGTGCAGGCGACCTCGGACAGGATGACGGCGCACGGGGATTTCCTTAGGCGCCTGGGTATAGAAAAGCGGCCGATCGTGCGCCTGCAGCAGGTCCACGGCGGTAAGGCCGTGAAGATAGACGCTAAGACGGATATATCGGCGGAGATACCCGGCGCGGATGCCGCCGTGACGAACGTGAAGGGCATAGCCCTGTCGGTCAGGACCGCGGATTGCCTTCCGGTCTTTTTTTATGACCCGGAACACGCCGCGATCGGCATAGCGCACGCGGGATGGCGCAGCACTAAGGAGAGGATATCCCCGGCAGTCGCTGAGATGATGAAGTCGGCCTATAGATCCGACCCGTCGAAGCTTATCGTGGAGTTCGGCCCCGCCTTAAGGCAGTGCTGTTATGAGGTCAAAAGCGAATTTCTGGTGCATTTTCCGGATTCAGTTGTTAAAATGGCGCATAAGCATTTTTTTGACATAGCGGGCGAGAACGCCGAACAGCTGCTTTCGTGCGGCGTCGGCTCCAAGAACATCTTTGATTGCGGCATCTGCACGTCGTGCAGGAATTCGGAGTTCTTCTCGTACAGGAAAGAGAAGGACGCCGCGGGCCGCATGCTCTCAGTAATTATGTTAGACGGAAAATAAGGGCAAACAGGAGGAATAAATGAAGATAGGCGTGATGTCGGATTCCCATGATAATGTCCCGATGGTAAAGAAGGCGGTCGACCTCTTCAATGCCGAGGGATGCAGCCTTGTCGTCCATGCGGGGGATTATTGCGCGCCCTTCGCGGTCACTCCGCTCGAAAAGCTTAAATGCAAATGGCTCGGCGTCTTCGGGAACAATGACGGCGACAGGAAGGCATTGTCGATGAAATCGAACGGCATGATAGTCGACCACCCTTACAGGTACGACCTGTCCAATATAAGGATGGTAATAACGCACGAGATAGAGGATATCCAGGACCTGATGGGCATGATAGCGAGGCAGGAGGTGCACCTGCTCATACACGGCCATACACATAAGCCCGACATAAAGAAAGTGGACACGTGCCTCATCGTCAATCCCGGCGAGACCGGCGGATGGACGACCGGAAAGGCAACGGTCGCGATAGTCGACCTTGATACATTGACCGCGAAAGAGATAGAGCTCAAATGAGATCGAAAGTATTTTTCGCAAAAGCAAGAAGGGATGAGAGCCTCGAGTCGATTCGCGGCAAGACGCAATGGCTGCTCAAAAGCGCGGGCCTTGGCCAAGTAATAAAGAAGGACGACCTGGTCGCGTTGAAGCTGACGTTCGGGGAAAAAGGCAACGCGGGCCATATCGACGCGCGCCACGCGAGGTTCGTCGCCGATGAAGTCGGAGCCCTGAAGGCCAAGCCGTTCTTTACCGATTCAAATACGCTCTACCTCGGGCAGAGGACGAACGCGGTCGACCACTTGAACCTCGCGTATGAACACGGTTTCACGCCCGATGTATGCGGGGCGCCCGTGATGATAGCGGACGGGCTGCGTTCCGGAGGGGATTTTGAGGTCAAGATAGCGGGAAACCATTTCAAGTCGGTCAAGATATCGCGCGGATGCGCGGACGCCGATGCCGTCATCGTGATGTCGCATGTGACCGGCCATATGGTCACCGGGTTGGCGAGCGCGGTCAAGAACCTCGGTATGGGTTTCGCGACGCGCGCCGGGAAACTGATGCAGCATTCGGGGGTAAAACCGTTAGTCATCAAGGACAAATGCATCGGATGCGGCCTCTGCGCGGTCCATTGCCCTGCGGGCGCGATAGTAATGGAAAATAAGAAGGCGTTTATCGACGAGAAGAAATGCATCGGCTGCGCGGACTGCCTCGTCGCGTGCCGCAGCGACGCGATAAATATTTCGTGGGGCGAGTCTAGCGTAAACGTCCAGGAGAAGATGGCCGAGTTCGCGCTCGGCGTCATGAGCGACAAGAAAGACAAGATATTGTTCCTTAGTTACGCGTTCAAGATAACGAAAGAATGCGATTGCCTCGCGAAGGACGACCCCGCGGTCGCTCCCGATATCGGGATATTCGCGTCGGCGGACCCGGTCGCCATAGACAAAGCCGCGGCCGACATGATAAACGCCGCATCGAAGGCCGACGCATTCAAAAGGGAATGGCCCAAGATAGACTGGGCCAGGCAGCTGGAATACGGCGCGCAGATAGGGCTGGGAAACCTCGAATACGAACTGGCGGAAAAATAGTGAAACGGATACTGCTGACCAACGATGACGGGATACATTCGCAGGGCATCCTCGCCTTATATAATAAGATAAAGACGCTGGGCGAGGTCACGGTGGTCGCGCCCGACGCCGAACGCTCCGCGCAGGGGCACGCGATAACATTGTCGGTGCCGCTGAGGGTCAATGAGGCGCGCCACGAGGGGAAATTCTTCGGTTACGCGATCTCCGGGACCCCGGCCGACTGCGTGAAGATCGCGATGATGTCGATAATGAAGGACAGGAAGCCGGACCTGATAATTTCCGGGGTCAACCGCGGGCCGAACCTCGGCGTCAATGTCCTGTACTCGGGGACGGTCTCCGGCGCGACGGAGGGCGCGATACTCGGCGTGCCGTCGTTCGCGGTCTCGTTGAACTCCTTCAAATGGGAGAAGTACGAGGCGGCCGTGGAGTTCGCGCGCAAGCTCGCGAAGATGATGCTTGGGAAGAAACTGCCGGTAAATACACTGCTGAACGTGAATGTCCCCGCGCTGCCGGCGCCGAAGATAAAGGGCGTGAAGATAACGCGGCAGGGCATGTCCACTTTCTATAAAGAGGATTATGACATGCGCGAGGACCCGAACAGGCGCACGTATTACTGGCTGTGCAGTTATAAGGCGGCGGTATCCGGCGACGCGATGGTCGACGCGGTCGCCGTGCGGGACGGTTATATCTCGGTGACCCCGCTCCATTATGACATGACGGATTACAAGGACCTGGAGATATTATCGGATGCCGGCAAAAAACTCTTTGAGTAATTACAAGAAACTGAAAGCCATGGCCGCTGCCGAAGGCGCGGCCGTATTCGGCGTCGCGGACGTGTCCGCTATAAAGGATACGTTCTGCATCGAGCCGAAGTCCGCCTGCGAGGGGCTGGATTTCGGGGTCTCGCTGGGCGTCCGCCTCTCCGGCAGGATAGTCGGGACCGTCACCGACCAGCCGTCGAGGATCTATGCCTTCCACTATAAGAGGGTCAACTCTCTCGCGGATGAAGTTGCCCTGAAGGTCTCTAATTTTATCCAGAACTGCGGTTATTCCGCGTTTCCGGTCCCGGCGAGCCTCGTCGAGGATTGGGAAAGGATGCGCGGGGCCGTATCCCACAAGAAGGTGGGGTATTTGGCGGGCAACGGTTATATCGGGCGTTCGAGCCTGCTCGTGAACCCGAAGTTCGGCGCGGCAGTCAGGTACGCTACGGTACTGACCGACATGCCGCTCAAGGCCGACAAACCATTGAAGGCCGGCTGCGGCACATGCGCCTCGTGCGTTCCCGTCTGCCCGGTAAAAGCGATAAGGAAAGATGCGAAGGATTTTGATGTAGAGGCCTGCCGCGAACTGTTGAAGACCTTTGCCAACAGGCCGGGGATAGGCCATTCGATCTGCGGTATCTGCGTGAAGGCATGCAAAGGGAAATGAACATTTTAATCTTAGGAGGGTTAAATGGGGGCAGTTAAGTCGCACAAACCGGTGAAGCTTGTGGTCGGGATGATATCGAACGACCCCGAACTGATAATGAAGGTGGAGAAGCAGCTTGAATGGAAATTCGG
>JBAYMW010000075.1:0-7469 GCA_041663405.1 Candidatus Omnitrophota bacterium
ACCTTCAGCTCCAGGTGTTTTTCTACGCCGTGATGGATGCCCTTGCCTTCCGAACCCATGACCACGCAGAGGGGGAACGGGAATGACACCTTCGTAAGGTCCTCTCCCCCGTCGACTACCGCGCCTGCGCACCAGTACCCGGCATCCTTCGCGTGGATAAGCGCGTTGGAGAGGTTATTGATCCTGCAGATCGGGACATAATTGTCGCCGCCCGCGGCCACGCTCAATACCGTCTCATTGACGTCGCATGCTCCGCGTTCCGGTATGACTACGCCGAACCCGCCGAAGCACGCGGCTATCCTTATTATCGCGCCGAGGTTCTGCGGGTCGGTGACCTCGTCGAGCAGGAGGAACGAAAGCTTCTCGCCTTCCGGCTTGCTTACCAGTTCTTCGAACGACGAATACCTGAAAGGGTCGACCTCCGCGATTATCCCCTGGAGCCGTTCCGTCCTCTTCATCCTCAGCATCTCCTTTTCGGAGAGCCTCTGTACGGGGATGCGGCGGGCTTTTATCAGGTCAAGCGCAACGGGGTCGTCAAATTTATCCGAGAGTATCACCTTCCTGACTCCCCTCATGTTAGCCTTAAGCCGTTCGACCACCGCGTTCCTGCCGTATAACAGCAGCGGGCTACTTCCGGGACGGGTCATCTTCTTCCTCCTTATCGTCGTTGTCGACTTCAGCCTCTACATCTATTATATTCCTGTCTTTTATATTACTGTCTTTCAGCCGCCCGTCAAAACGGTATACCTTGAACTTTCCCTGCGGGCTGATCAGGAGGTTCAACATGAAACTTATCACGCTGAAACACAGCGCTCCCCAGAATGCCGCGCTGAAATCGGCTATGGCGAAACCCTCCACTATACGTGAGACGAGGTAAAAGAAGAACCCGTTCATGAAGAGCGTGAACAACCCGAGAGAAAGTATCGTCAGCGGGAGCGTCAGCGCAATCACCAGCGGACGCAGCGTCGCGTTTATCAGGCCAAGGACAAGCGCCGCGAGTACTGTCGTGAGCCGGCCTTCCGAATGTATCCCGGGGACGATATTCACGACGAGTATCATCGCCGCAATGTTTATCACCCAGGTAAGTAAAAAACCCCTCAATCCGCCCCCCTACTTTATCTGTATAGACAGCAGGAATATATCGTCGCACTGCACGCCCTTTTGGAACTCGTGCAATGTGGACATCAGCTTCCCGTTGAAGTCCATCACGTCAAGTACGCCGTTCTGCCGGACGAATTCCTCGAACCGCTTGCTGCCGAACATCTCACCTGACGGGTCTTTCGCCTCTAATATGCCGTCGGTAAAAAGGAATATCTTGTCGCCCTTCTCAAAATCCAGGGTCATCTGGTATACGTTACTCTCTTCCATGCCTATCCCCATCAGGAATGTCTGCGATTCCATGTATATTATCCTGTTATCCGTTTTCCTGAAGAGTATCTGCGGCGGATGCCCGAAGTTCGAATATATCAGTTTCCTGCTCTTGAAATCCAGCATGCCGCCGAACGCGCTCAGGAATATGCTCATCTTGCCAAAGTCCGATTTTATGAACCTGTCGAGGCGCTTCAACATCTCGCCCGGGTCTGTCTTCATGCGCAGCAGTTCCTCGATCTCGGTATGCAGCCTGTTAACGAGCAGCGCAGCAGAGACGCCGTGCCCCGTTATGTCCGCTATCATGAATACAAGCTGGTCCTTGTCTATGAAATGGAACCTCGCGTAGTCGCCGCCCATGTAAAGCATCGGCTTGTAGTCAACCGCTATATCCACGAGGTCCGTCTTGACGGATTTAGGCATCAGGCCGCTGTGTATCTTGTTCGCGAGCTCGAGCTCGTCTACCATTATCCTGTTCTTCTCTTCTATCTCTTCCTTGAGCACGAAATCCTTCTGCCTCATTATCTCCTCGCTCTTCTTTACTACCATGCATATGAGGGTCGCGGTAATGAGCAGCGTTATGTTTATGCCGAATATCTCGTAATTCACATAGGCGTCCGACATCTCGTATACGCCGATGAAACAGACCAGCGTATATACGCCCAACGCGGCGGTCTCCAATACGTTCCACGGCAGCAGCAATACGCTCGCGAACATCCCTATCAATATAAGGGTTATGCCGAGGCTGGCTATCACGTCCGGATGGGCGGCCGCGGCAAGTATCGCTATCGATACGATGAACACGCTGAACAGGAAGCCCCTGACCTTATGCAGGAAAAGCGTCCTCTTCGCGAGCTTCCCGGAAAAAAGTATCCCGACCGCGAGGATCGTCCCGCCCGCGATGCCTGGCAGGTCCTTCGAGCTCAGGAGCCTCCTGAACCAGAAGCTGGCCAGCACGACCTCTACAAAAAAAGCGCTGATCACGATATAGCAAAAGAGGTTTATGCGCTGGTCAAATATGCGCTTCAGCTCGCCCTTGTATTCCTCCCTGAACCTGACGGGTATCGACCTGTTCATGTCTTCAGTCATCCATGGTCGTTATCTCTACGACCGGTGAGCTTATCGAGGTCTCGAGGCCCTTGAACTTGAGCCATCTGTGCGGGGGTTCACACGAAAACCAGGAATAATTCTTAGGGATAAAGACCTTCGCCGGGCTCAACAGGCCTATATTAGGGTCTATACACACCTTGAACGCCTCATGTTCCGACCCGTTGACCTTAATCATTTCCCTGCCGACCACCTTCATCGTGAGCCGGTACATGGCGGGTTCGTCGTTCACGATATTGACTGTCCTCTGCCGCTCCCCCGCCTCAAGCATGGCCCTTATATAAAGCCCGGTAAGCAGCTTGTTTATGGCGCCGCCCTTATAATTGAATGACAGGTTCTTCTCGGAATTCTTGACAGGGTCCCTGATAACGCAGCGGACGGTGTCGCCGCCCCTGCCGAAATCCTGGGACTCTTCCAGCAGCGCGTTACCAGCGCCCGAAAGGACAGTCCTCTTCATCCAGGCGGGCCTTATGCCGTCCTTATCGCTCGTGAACTTCATCTCGGACCTGCATGAGGTCTCACCCTCAAAACCGAAATACTGGCCCTTACCTTCCTCCAGGAGCATATAGGCGCCGTTCTCGCCGGCTACGGGAGTGATCGTGACGGCGGCTTCCCATAATATCCTTCCCTTGGTATCCGAACACTTGTGGCGGGTCGTAATGCTTTGGGGCGCCTCCCCGGCTTCGAGCGCGGATGCGAAGGAAAGGATGACCGATGCTATCACGAGGGCTTTTTTCATTCGCTGATCTCCGATTCAAGCTTGTCGATAAGGTCCTTTATGTCCTTTATTGTTGACGCGGGAAGCAGTTTCGCCATCTCGATATCGTTCTTCAGGCCTTTTAACGTCGAGACGACCCTCCTTATCGCGGAGGACTTCCTCCTGTTCCTGGCCTCCTGCGGGTCGAGGTCTTCCCTCTGCCTGATCAGGGCGGTGAGGTCCTTTTTGACCTCGCGGAAATCCTTGCCCTTCTCGAAAACGTTCTTCTTCAGGGATTCGTAACCGTCCTCATCTATCTCTTTCTTGTTCTTTGCCATGCGAAGCAGGTTCACCGCCTCGTAGCCCGGGATGCTCGCGGCGTCCGAAGGGTCTTCGTTGTCTTTCTTAAGGTACTGAGGCTCCTCCTTTTCGAGGAAAGAATAAGAACGCAGCAGCTTCATCGCGGTGTCCTTCCTTACGCCTATCTCCTTGGCCGTATAGGCCTCGAACGTAAGGTATCCCCAGTCCCTGTAGAGCTTGTCTTTCCATACCGAATAAAGCGACTGGCCCAGCTCTATCCAGGAGGTCTTGAACTGCATCACATTTTGCAGCACGCGGTAACGCAGCGAGCTCTCGTCCAGCCCTTCCATCTTCTTTTCGATGTTCTGTATCGCCTTCGTCTTCATTTAACGGATTCCCCTGTCCAGCAGTAGAGGCAGAGCCGCTCTTTAGGCAGCCCTATCGCCTTGACCATGTCTTCGAGCAGCTGGTACCTGAGCGTAGTGACGCCGAGGTCCTTGCGGATCCATTCGATCATCGCCTTATATTTATCGGTCTTCGGGTCGATATATTCCGAGATGTCATCTATATCGCTGCCTTCGAGCTCCTTTATCGCCTTGCGCGCCGCGAGCTCGCTGATGCTTCGCGTCGAGAGGCAATACCTGCACGGGAACATCAGCGGGGGGCATGCCGGGCGGACATGGACCTCCTTTGCGCCGTTGTCCCACAGCTTGTTCACCGTAAAATTCTTCAGCTGCGTGCCCCTGACTATCGAATCCTCGCAGAGCACGATCCTGCTGCCGTTGATTATCTCCTTTATCGGGACGAGCTTCATCCTCGCTATAAGGTCGCGGGTCTTCTGGGAGGTGGGCGTATAGCTCCTGCCGTATCCCGGGGAGTATTTTACGAGGGGCCTCCTGAAAGGCTTCTTCGACTCCATCGCGTAACCGAGCGCGTGCGCGGAGCCGGAGTCCGGGACCCCGGATACCACATCGACCTCGATATCCTTATCATGCTTCGCGAGGCACCTGCCGCACCTCTCCCTGACTATCTCGGTATTTATGCCCTCATAATCCGACGCCGGGAACCCGGAATATATCCACAGGAACGCGCAGATCTGGTTAGTCTTTCCGCCGGCCTTCCTCTGCACCATCCCATCCTCGTTGAGAAGGACTATCTCTCCGGGCTCGAGATATTTGACGGTCTGGAAATCGAGGTTCGGGAATGCCGCCGTCTCGGTCGCGGCCGCCCAGGCATCCATGCGCTTGCCGATTATTATGGGCGTATAACCCAGCCTGTCGCGCGCCGCGAGCACGCCTTCCTTGTTCAGCAGCATCAGCGAGCAGGAACCCTCTATCTTCGCCCACATCTTCTGTATGCCGTCGATCAGCGTATCGCCCTGGACGATCATCTTCGCGATAAGCTCGGTCACGTTTACGTTGCCTTTCGTGACCTCGCTGAAAGAGACGCCCTTCGCGAGCATCTCCTTCACCAGCTCTTCGGCATTCTCTATGAGGCCGTATGTGACAAGGCAGAAAGGCCCGTATTTCGAGTTCAGGTATATGGGCTGCTCATCATAAGAACTGATGACGCCGATCCCCTTGTTGCCTTTCATCCGCCTGTAGTCGTCCAGGAATTTTGACTTGAACTGGTTCTGGTTGATGCTGTGGATCTGGCGCGTGAAGCCCTCCCCGAGGACCGCCATGCCGCCGAATTCCGTCCCAAGATGCGAATGGTAATCGGTCCCGTAAAAGAGAGTCTCCGCGCAATCGCCCTTCGAAACAACGCCGAATAAACCGCTCATTCTTCCCCCTGTTGGATTATGCGCCGGTTAAGATCAAGATTCAAAAAGTGCCTTTGTGGCGAAATTCGGCTCGCTTGTAAGGTTGACGCCGAGCTTCCTGAGCCCCGCCTCATCGCCGGGCGTGGGAATATGCGTAAGGTGCACCTCGCACCCGTGAAGTTCCTGAAGCTTTTCCATGGCCTCCTGCGCGGCCGGGTTAGCTGTCGCGCTTATGCTAAGCGCTATAAGCGCCTCCTCAAGGTCAAGGCTGACGGTCTTATACCCCAGCACGTTCTTCTTCAGGTTCTTTATAGAGTCTATGATGTTCGGCGACAGCAGGTGGAGCTTATCCGGTATCCCGGCCAGTTTCTTTATCGAATTGAAGACGAGGCTGGAGGTCGCGTGCATCAGCGGCGAATTCTTGCCGGTAATTATCGTCCCGTCCGCGAGCTCAATCGCCGCGCCGCAGAATACGCCGTTATTGCCCTTGTTCTTCTGCTGGCATTCGTCGGCGGCCCTCCTCGCCGGGAGGACGACGTTCCTGTCCTCGGCCTTTACGCCGACCTCCTCCATGAGCTGCTGCACCCTCTTCTCGGTCTCCTTATCCACGAATCCCATCGCGTATTCGCATGAACACCTGAAAAATCTCCTGATTATCTCCTGCTTCGAGGCTTCCTTGACCGCCTCGTCGTCAATTATGCCGAAGCCCGCGCGATTTACGCCCATATCCGTGGGGGATTTGTATACGGCCCTTTCCCCCATTATCTTTTCCAATATCCTCCTGATGACGGGGAAGACCTCGACATCGCGGTTGTAATTCACGGTCTGCTCGTTATGCGCAGCCAGATGGAACGGGTCTATCATGTTGAAGTCCTTGATGTCGGCGGTCGCCGCCTCATAAGCTATGTTGACCGGATGCTTAAGCGGAATGCTCCATATCGGGAACGTCTCGAACTTCGCGTAGCCCGAATTGATCCCTTTCTTATGGTCGTGGTAGATCTGCGAGAGGCACGTCGCGAGTTTTCCGCTGCCGGGCCCGGGGCCGGTCACGATCACCAGCGGGTTCTTGGTCTTAATGTATTCGTTAGCGCCGTATCCCTGGTCGCTCACGATGAGGTCGACATCGGTCGGGTATCCCTTCGTGAAACTGTGCGTATAGACCTTGATGCCGCGCCTCTCAAGCTTATTCTTGAATATCTTCGCCGCGGGCTGGTTATCGAAACGCGTGATCACGACCGCCAGCACTTCTATGCCCCAGTCCCTGAGGTCGTCGATGAGCTTCATCGCGTCGACATCGTATGTGATACCGAAATCCGCCCTCACCTTCTTCCTCTCTATATCGCCGGCGTATATGCAGAGTATTATATCCGCCCTGTCCTTCAGCTTCTGGAACAGCCGCATCTTAACGTTCGGGTCGAAGCCGGGAAGCACCCTCGACGCGTGATAATCGTAGAGCAGTTTTCCGCCGAACTCAAGGTACAGCTTGTTGCCGAATTTGTCCACCCTTTCGAGTATGGCCGCCGTCTGTTCCCTCAGGTACTTTTCGTTGTCAAAACCCGGTTTCTTCATCTCTGCTGGCTCCTTTTATTCCCTACTTTCTCAGTAGGAATACCGCCAAAATGACGGCGCTGAATATGAACCTGTAAATGACGAACGCATTGAATGAATGTTTCTTCACAAATCCGAGGAGGCCCCCGATCGCGAGAAAACCCGTTACCGCCGATACCGTGAACCCGGCGAGAAGCGCCCAACCCTGCCCTTCCGCGGCCATGCCCCCTATATCCTTGATCTTCAACGCGGTAGCGCCGAATATTATCGGCGCGGACAACAGGAACGAGAACTTCGCCGCCGATTCCCTGTCGAATCTCATCCCCATCCCGGAGGCCATCGTTATGCCGGACCTCGACACGCCCGGTATTATCGCGAGCGCCTGCGAGAGGCCGATCACGATCGCATCCAGCAGGTTAAGCGACTTGAGGCTCCTCGCCTTCCGGACGAACCTGTCGACCAGGTAAAATATCGCGGCAAATACGCTCATCGTTAAGGCTATGAGCAGCGGCGACCTGAAAGCGGTTTCGGCCTTATCTTCGAGTAATTTTCCTATCAGCGCCCCGGGCACGCTCGCGGCCGCGATATACCATATCATGCGGCTCCTGATAATGCCCAGCCAATCCCTCCGGAAGTACACTACCACCGCAGCCAGCGTACCGGCGTGGAGCGCGACATCAAATGAAA
>JBAYMW010000076.1:0-7392 GCA_041663405.1 Candidatus Omnitrophota bacterium
GAACTCATAATCCCGGTAGCCCTCGAGAAAGGCCTGCGCTTCGCCATACGCGAAGGCGGCCATACCGTAGGCGCCGGCGCAGTATCAGAGGTAATAGCTTAATCATATGACTACCACCGCGCAGAAAGCAAAGATAAGAATAAAGCTGAGGGCTTACGATCACAGGGTGCTCGATCAGTCCGCAGCTGAAATAGTCGAGACGGCAAAGAGGACAGGGGCAAAGGTCCTGGGACCGATACCGCTTCCAACGGACAGGGAGGTATTCACGGTACTGCGTTCGCCGCATATCGACAAGAAGTCGCGCGAGCAGTTCCAGTTGAAGACGCACAAACGCATACTCGACATAGTCGAGCCGACATCGAAGACGATCGATGCGCTGAAGAAGCTCGATCTTCCGGCCGGCGTGGATGTCGAAATAAAATAACGAAAGTATAATAACAGCAAGGTAATGTCAAAATGGCTTTAGGAATATTGGGAAGAAAAAAAGGGATGACGCAGGTCTTCAGGGATGACGGAAGGGTCATACCCGTCACCGTCGTGGAGGCAGGTCCGTGCACCGTGCTCCAGGTCAAGACCAAGGCAAAGGACGGCTATGAGGCGGTCCAGATAGGTTTCTGCGACAGGAAAGAAAAGGGTGTAACCAAGCCCGAGCTCGGGAAGTTCAAGAAACTGAAGATAACCCCGAAGAGATTTGTTAAAGAGATCAGGACTACCGCCGACCAGAAGTATGAAGTAGGGCAGGAGTTCAAGGCCGATATATTCGCGGCCGGGGATGCCGTTGATGTTACCGGCACGTCGATAGGAAAAGGTTTCCAGGGCGGCATGAAGAGATGGCACTGGAAGGGCGGCAAAGAGACTCACGGTTCGACGTCGCACAGGAGGCCCGGTTCCATAGGTTCGACCACGACACCGGGAAGGGTCATCAGGGGTCATCATCTGCCCGGCAGGATGGGCGGGGATACGGTCACCACCCAGAACCTTGAAGTCGTAAAGGTAGACCTTGAGAACAACATAATAGTGCTGGAAGGCTCGGTCCCGGGGCCTGATAATTCTCTTTTGATAATCAGGAAGGCAAAGAAACTCGCCAAGGCCAAGATCCCGCAGTTGGTCATAATGAAGGAAAAGAAAGAGAAGTCAAAGAAGGAATCGGGCGGGAAGAAAGAGGCTAAGAAATAATGGCTGAGTTAGAGATATATAACATAAAAGGACAATCCGTAGGGAAGTTCGAACTCGATAAGAAGGTTTTCGACGGGAAGGTCAACGAGGCGATACTCCACCAGGTGATAAGGATGTATGAGGCGAACCAGAGGCAGGGTACCGCCGATACGAAGACCCGTTCCGAGGTCCGCGGCGGCGGCAAGAAGCCGTGGAAGCAGAAGGGCACGGGCCGCGCCCGCGCCGGCACGAACAGGTCGCCTTTGTGGAAGGGCGGCGGAAAGATATTCGGGCCGCACCCGAGGGATTATTCATACTCGGTCCCCAAGTCGGTCAAGAAGCTCGGGTTGGTCTCGAGCCTCAACGCCAAGATCAACGATAACGATATGATCGTGCTTGACGACCTGAAGCTTGAAAAGGCCAAGACGAAGGAATTCGTGGCTGTCCTCGGGAAGATCAAGGCGGAAAAGAAGCCGATGATCGTGCTCGAAAAGAAGGATGAGTCCGTGGTAAGGGCGTCGAGGAATATAAGGTCGTTGATCCTGAGGGATTACAAGACGCTCAACGCGTACGAGATACTTAAGCAGAAAAAAGTCGTGATAACCCAAAAGGCGCTTGAAGCGCTGACCAAACTACTGGTGAAGAAATGATACAGAAATACAAGATATTGAAGAGCCTGCTGCATTCGGAAAAAGGTTCGCAGATGATACCCTTCAACAAATATATCTTCGAGGTCGATAAGGGCGCCAACAAGACGGAGATAAAGAAGGCGATCGAACAGGCATATAAGGTAAAGGTCAAGGACGTCAACACGATGATAATGTCCGGCAAGTGGCGCAGGGTGCGCTTCAAGCCGGGCAAGACTCCCGACTGGAAGAAGGCGGTAGTCACCTTGCGCGCAGGCGACAAGATAGACGTGACAACATAAGGCAGAAAAAATGCTAAAGACATACAAACCATATACGAAATCTAGAAGGTGGATGACATCTACGGACTTCTCGGGGCTTACGAAAAAGGAGCCGGAGAAAGCGCTGCTCGTACCGAAAAAGAGCAGGTCCGGCCGCAATAACCTTGGCCATGTTTGCGTACGCCACCAGGGCGGCGGACATAAGAGGATGGTAAGGATAGTCGACTTCAAGCGCAATAAGACCGGCATTCCGGCGGCGGTTATAGCGCTGGAATACGACCCGGGCAGGTCGGCGTTCCTGGCTTTGCTCGAATATGAGGACAAGGAGCGCAGGTATATAATTGCGCCCGTTGACCTTAAAGTCGGCGATAAGGTGATGTCCGGGCCCGATGCTGAAATTAAGGCCGGCAACGCGCTGCCGATAAAGAATATTCCCGTAGGTTCGTTCATACATAATATCGAGCTTGCTGAGGGCATGGGCGCAAAGATAGTCCGTTCCGCAGGCACGAGCGCACAGTTGATGGCAAAGGAAGGCGACCACGCCAATATTAAACTGCCGTCAGGCGAGATAAGGCTTATCCGCCTCGGATGCTACGCTACGCTCGGACAGGTAGGGAACGTCGATCACGGCACGATATCGATAGGTAAGGCCGGCAGGAAAAGGTGGATGGGTGTCCGTCCGTCGGTCAGAGGTGTTGTCATGAACCCGCATGACCATCCGCACGGCGGCGGCGAAGGCAAGTCCGGGCAGGGTAATCCCCATCCGGTCACGCCCTGGGGCGTTCCGACAAAGGGTTACAGGACCAGAAGAGCCGGTAAGTATTCCGACAGGCTTATAATCAAGCGGAGGAGCTAATAGAATGGGGCGTTCGTCGAAAAAGGGCCCGTATGTTGAAGAGAAACTGCTGAAGAAGGTCGAGAAGCTGAAGGGCGATAAGAAGCCCATAAAGACCTGGTCCCGCAGGTCGACCGTTGTGCCGGAATTCATCGGCGCCACGTTCCTGGTCCATAACGGGAATAAATTTATACCGGTCTTCGTGACCGAGAACATGGTAGGGCACAAGCTCGGTGAGTTTGCCCCGACCAGGACGTTCAGGAAACACGGTGGCATGAAGGCAAAAGAAGCGGCCACGACTACCTAAAAAGAGGATAAATATAAGAGATGTCACCAGTCGGAAGAGTTGTAGCGAAATATATCAAAATGTCCCCTTACAAGATGCGTAAGGTTATGGACCTCGTCAGGGGCAAGGACGTGGATTCGGCGATGGCCATATTGGAGAATACCGACAAGAAGGCCGGCGTATACCTTGTCCGCGCGCTTAAATCGGCTATTGCTTCCGCGAAACAGGGGGGCAAGATCAAGCAGGATGAGCTTTTTGTCGAGAAGATAACGGCCGATGACGGCCCGATGGCGAGAAGGTTCAGGGCCGCGGCCATGGGAAGGGCCACGATGATAAGGAAGAGGACCACCCACATCATCATTGAACTTGGGGCGAAAACCAAAAGCGTAACAGCGAAACCAAAAGCTGCAAAGAAATAGGAGGAGTTAGTGGGTCACAAAGTAAATCCGATATCCATGAGGTTGGGTTATATCAAGACCTGGCGTTCGCGTTGGTTCGCGAAGAGGAAGGACTTTGCCGATTTTATCATCGAGGATCTTGACATCCGCAAATACGTAAAGAAGAACTTTTCGGCCGCGGGCATCGCGCTGATAGAGATCGAGCGCGCGAGCAACAAGGCGAAGGTAATAATACATACTGCAAGGCCGGGCATCATAATCGGCAGGAAGGGCGCCGATATTGACAGGCTCCGCGATGACCTGCAGGGCAAGACGAAGAAAGAGATATATATAGAGATCAAGGAAGTCAAGAACGCCTCTACGGACGCGCAGCTTGTGGCCGAGAATATCGCGTTCCAGCTCGAGAAGAGGATAGCCTTCAGGAGAGCGTTGAAGAAAGCCGTCCAGCAGGCGATGACATCGGGCGCGTTGGGCATAAAGGTAAAGTGCGCCGGAAGGCTCGGAGGCGCGGAGATGTCGCGCACCGAAGGATACAAGGAAGGAAAGGTCCCCCTGCAGACATTCAGGGCGGACATAGATTACGGGTTCGCGGAAGCCATGACTACATACGG
Source organism: Candidatus Omnitrophota bacterium (assembly GCA_041663405.1). Lineage (GTDB taxonomy): Bacteria > Omnitrophota > Gorgyraeia > Pluralincolimonadales > Pluralincolimonadaceae > UBA6215. The sequence goes on from JBAYMW010000076.1 coordinate 4,193, forward strand.
CCTGATAGGCGTAAAGGCATGGGTTTACAAGGGCGATATTCTTTTCAAGAAGCAGCCCGAAAAGGTTGCCTCGGACGATACCGAGAATACACCCGCTTCGCGGGATCCTGAAACCAAGCAGTAAACTTAAGGAGCGAAATTCGAGATGGCGTTATTCCCTAAAAGAGTAAAATACAGGAAGTCGCAGAGAGGCAGGCGCAAGGGCGTCGCGATGACCGGTTCGACGATGTCATTCGGCGAATACGGCCTGCAGTGCCTGGAGAACGGCTGGATAAAGAATACACAGATAGAAGCGGCAAGGGTCGTCATCTCGCGCCACCTTAAGGGGGGCGGAAAGGCCTGGATAAGGATATTCCCGGACAAGCCTGTAAGCAAGAAGCCGGCCGAAACGAGGATGGGTAAAGGAAAAGGCATGACCGACCATTGGGTCGCAGTAATAAAGCGCGGAAGGATACTCTTTGAGGTGGAAGGGCTTCCGGAGTCCGTCGCCAAAGAAGCTATGAGGTTGGCTTCGTCAAAGCTTCCATTAAGGACAAAGTTCGTGGCTAGAAGCAAAGTAGCCGCGTAAAATCAGGGAATGATAAGATGCCATTAAAACCAGAAGAGATAAGGAACCTCGGGGCGGACGAGATCAAGACGAAATACAACGCGCTCCAGGAATCGCTGTTCAAACTTAACCAGCAGGCGAAGATAGGCAAGCTGGAGAAGCCGGACCAGATCCGCCAGATGAAGAAGGATATAGCGCGGATAATGACAGTAATGACTGAGAAGGATATCAAGATATGAACGAGGAGAGAGGCAGCAGGAAAGAGAGGTTGGGGATCGTGGTCAGCGACAAGATGGATAAGACCATCGTCGTAAAGGTGGAGCATTTTTCCACGCACGCCGCGTACGGAAGGACGATGCGCCGCGTGACGAAGTTCAAGGTCCACGATGAGGAGAAGAAGGCGAAGACGGGCGACAGGGTCAGGATAGAGGAGACCCGCCCTATCTCAAAAGGCAAGAGATGGAGACTGGTTGAGGTCATGAAATGATACAGTTACGTTCGATATTAGTTGTAGCCGATAATACCGGCGCCAAGAAGGCAGCCATGATACAGGTGCTCGGGCGCCAGAGCAAGGTGGTCGCGGACCTCGGGGACATAATTAAGGTCCATATCAAGGAATCGACTCCCGACGCTGCGGTGAAGAAGGGCGAGGTCGCCACGGCGGTCGTGGTAAGGCTTAAGTCGCCGACCAGGCGGCCGGACGGCTCGTACCTCAGGTTCGACAGCAACGCGATAGTCATAATCGATAACGCGAAGAATCCGAAGGGCACAAGGATCTTCGGCCCTGTCGCAAGGGAACTGCGCGACAAGGGTTTTTCAAAGATAGTTTCTTTGGCTCCAGAGGTCATATAGATGAGGATCAAGAAGAACGATACGGTAATGATCATAAAGGGGAAAGATAACGGCAAGACCGGCCGCGTGATGAGGGTCCTTTCCGGCGCCGATAAGGTCGTAGTGGAGGGGCGTAATCTCGTAAAGAAGCATGCCCGCAAGACGCAGCAGAACCCGCAGGGCGGCATAATACAGATAGAGAGCCCGATAGCGGCCTCTAACGTGATGCCTGTCTGCCCGAAGTGCAATAAGCCGGTCAGGGTAGGCAGCGCGGCGGGAAAAGACGGGAAGAAAACCAGGATATGTAGGAAGTGCAAGGAGGCATTGGCCTGATGAAAACGGCTACTATAGCACCCAGGTTGGCTGAACACTACAAGAAGGATATCGTGCCGCAGCTGGCCAAGAAATTCGGATATAAAAATGTATTCCAGGTCCCTCAGCTGAAGAAGGTGGTCATCAACATGGGAGTCAGCGAGGGCGCCGAGGATATCAAGATACTTGAGGCGGTCATGGGAGACCTTATGACCATAACCGGACAGAAGCCGGTCATGACGCGCGCGAAGAAAGCCATCGCGAATTTCAAGATCAAGGAAGGCGCGACCGTAGGCTGCAAGGTAACGCTGCGCGGCGCGAGGATGTATGAGTTTGTTGACAGGCTCGTGAATGTCGCGCTGCCCAGGATCAAGGATTTCCGCGGAATACCCTTCGATACATTTGACGGCGGCGGGAATTTCGCGATGGGCCTCCGCGAGCAGACGATATTCCCGGAGATCGAGGCGGACAGGGTAGCTAAAGTCCAGGGCATGGACATCATATTTGTCACAAGCGCAAAGACCGACGATGAAGCGCGTGAGCTCATCCGTCTTCTCGGTATGCCCTTTAAAAAGCAAGGTTAGAAAATGGCTAAAAAATCGTTAATAGAAAAATGGAAGAGGCCGGCCAAGTTTTCCGCGAGGAAGTATAACAGGTGCCGTATTTGCGGCAGGTCGGGTGGGTATCTGAGCAGGTTCGAGTTATGCCGTATATGCTTCAGGGAATTAGCCTCGAAGGGCGAGATCCCGGGCGTTACGAAATCAAGCTGGTAAAAATAAGGGAAAAAGATGTCTAAGACAGATCCGATAGCAGATTTTTTGACGAAGATAAGGAACGCGGCCCGCGCGAAGATGGAAAGCGTCGACGTCGACCAGTCCAAAATGAACAGGGATATCCTTGAGATCATGAAGAAGGAAGGATATATAAACGACTTCAAGCCCCTCGAGGCGTCCCGCATGATAAAGGTCTACCTGAAGTATGTCTCCGGACGCAGCGTGATCAAGAACCTGAAGAAGATATCACGGCCCGGCTTGAGGGTCTATACGAAGCAGGACAAGATGCCGCGCGTATTAAGGGGCCTTGGCGTGGCCGTAGTGACGACCCCTAAGGGCGTGTTGACGAACAAAGAAGCCCGCGAACTCAGGGTCGGCGGGGAAGTGCTCTGTTATATCTGGTAACAAATATACTAAAGGTGAAAAATGTCAAGAGTTGGTAAGAAACCGATACAGATAATCAAGGGTGTCAAGGTAAACGTGAATGGTAACACCGTTCTCGTGGAAGGGCCGAAGGGCAAGCTGAGCCAGAGCTTCCTTCCTTCGATGAAGATTGAGGTGAACGGCGAGCAGATAATAGTGTCCCCTGACGCAGAGAAGGCGACGAAGAACGCGGGCGCCATACATGGCCTGACCCGTTCGCTGATAAATAACATGATAATCGGGGTTACCTCGGGCTACCAGAAAGAGCTCGAGATACAGGGCGTAGGTTTCAGGGCGCAGGTAACCGGGAAGAA
>JBAYMW010000077.1:0-7379 GCA_041663405.1 Candidatus Omnitrophota bacterium
ACCGTCACGACTTCCGCGCCGGACGCCTCAAGGGCCTTCTCCATTATATCGAAAGCGGCATACTTGCCGGTGCCGACAAGCAGCCTTGACTTAAATTCCTTATTTCCTATCCTTAGAACGCCGTCTCCCATCCCTATCTCCGTAATATTTGCACAACGCCTTCAAATTGCACAACTGGCATTTCGGTTCCCGCGCAGTGCACACCTCCCTGCCCAGCATTATCAGGTGCACGTGAAACTCCCTTATCGCGTGTTCCGGGGAGGCCGATGTCAGGTACTCCTGGGCCTTCTCCCTTGTCGTTTTGGGCCCTATCAGGCCCAGCCTCTTCATTATCCTGAATATATGAGTGTCAACGGGCATTATCGGCTTCCTAAACGAGAATAATAACACAATGGCTGCTGTCTTCGGCCCGATCCCTTTTATCGATCTTAGGAACCTGTAACCCTCGCTCAGGCTCATCCTATTGAGGAACCCGAGGCTTAACGAACCCCTGCGCTCCGCTATTTCATTTAAAGCGCCCTTTATCCTGGGCGCCTTTATATTCGACAGGCCCGCTATCTTTATCTCGCGCTTTATCGAAGGTAATCCCGACCTTCTCAGGCTTTCCCAATCCTTGAAACGGCGTTTCAGGTTCCCGAATGCGCGCAACGAGGTAATATCGGAAGTGTTCTGGGAGAGGATGGTCTTTACGAGCTCGCCTACCGCATCTTTCTCCGTCCTGAACTTCAGCCTGCCGAACCTCTTTAACAACAGGTCCCTTATGGCAAAGACCTCGTCCGTCCGCATCTATCTCTCGATGACCGTCCCTTTAGCTACGACTACAAGCCCGGACTCCGTCACCGTGAACCTCTTCTTATCTTCTTCCAGGTCGTAGCCTATCTCCGCCCCGGACGGGATCTTCACATCCTTATCCACGATCGCGCGCCTGATCTTAGCGTTCCTGCCTATATCCACGCCTTCCATTATTATCGAATCGGTCACGCTCGAATAGCTGTTTATCCTGACGTTATTCGAGAGTATCGAGCGCTCGACACGTCCGCCGGAGATTATACATCCGTTCGCGACCATCGAATCCAGCGCTGCGCCGATGCGCATCCCGTCATCGCCCCCGGCAAAGACGAACTTGGCCGGAGGGAACTTCTCCATATAGGTCCTTATCGGCCAATCGTTATCGTAAAGATTGAATACCGGCGTAACGTTTATCAGGTCCATATTCGCGTCATAGAACGCGTCGAGCGTCCCTATATCGCGCCAGTACTTGGCTTCCTTCTTGTTCTCATCCTTGAAATTGTACGCAAAGACCTTCGCCTTCTTCGATACCATCGAAGGAAGTATGTTCTTCCCGAAATCATGTTTGCTGTCGGCCTTCAGCGCGTCTATACCGAGCTCTTCTTTTAACACATTCGTGCTGAAAACATATATTCCCATAGAAGCGTAAACATGCCCCGGATCGCCGGGTATCGTCCTCGGGGCCTTCGGTTTCTCTTCGAAACCCAGTATGCGCTCGTTGCGGTCGACCTCGACTATGCCGAAATGCCCGGATTCATCCTTATTCATCTCGACCACGGCGACGGTGCAATCGGCGCCCTTCGCCTTGTGGTATTCGACCATCTCCGAATAGTCCATCTTATAGATATGGTCGCCCGCGAGTATCAGCACATATTCCGGCTTCTCGGTCTCGATGAAATACAGGTTCTGGTAAATCGAATCGGCGGTGCCCATATACCAGGTGTCGCCGGTCCTCATCTGCGCCGGGACGATATCGATATATTCCCCGAGTTCCGCGTCAAAGATATTCCATCCGAGCCTGAGGTGCCTTATAAGCGAATTGCACTTATACTGCAGCAGGACGTGTATCCTGCGGATATCCGAGTTCACGCAGTTTGACAGCGTAACATCGATTATCCTGTAGATGCCGCCGAAAGGGACGGCCGGCTTGGTGCGGTCCCTTGTCAGCGGGTAGAGCCTCTCGCCCTTTCCTCCCGCCATTATGAAAGCGACAACGTTCTTCATATTATTTCTTCACCGCCGGGTTAAAGAAGACCGCGATTATTATCTCGAGCAATCCGTTCCTTATCATCATCACGGCTATGGCCGCGAGGAATATGTCCGATACCTTTGCGAGCGCCCTCGTACCGCCCTTCCCGAGCACTTTTATGAAGAGGTCCGCCTTCAATAGGACAAACCACATGAACAGCATATTCAATATTATCGACACCGACGTCGGAAGCCAGCCGTATGCACCCCTTAATATAAGCACCGTCGTAAGGACTGCGGGCCCCGTTATTAGCGGCGTTCCGAGCGGGAATATCCCGACGTCCACGTTGGGATGGCCCCTCTTGTCTTCGCCCGGCAGGAGCAGGTGTATCGACAGGACCAAGAGCATTATGCCGCCCGCGATCCTGAAGTCCTGCACCGTGACGTTCATATACTTCAGGATGATATTCCCGAGGAACATGAACAATATCGCGATAATGCTCGCGACAAGAATGCTGTTATTTATCACCTTCGAGCGGTCGGAGGCCTTCATGCCTTCCGACATCGACAGATAAAGCGGGATGTTACCGAACGCGTTGACCGCCATAAAGATAGGCACGAATGTCAGGACGTACGGCACCAGCTTACCCAATATATTTTGCATCTTCTCACCTTCTTCTTTTGGCTATATTATATTAGATAGACGCTTAAAATGCAACACCCTCGGAGGGCATGCGACAAAATGCCCCGGCCTGACCTCCTCCAATGACGGCTCCTTTACCCCGCACTGCGGCTCAGCGTATGGGCAGCGCGGGTGGAACTTGCATCCCGGCGGCGGAGAGATAGGGGACGGAGGTTCGCCTTTTACGGATATCCTTTTCGTTTTTCTTCCGGGGCCCAGTGAGATCGCCGAGAACAACGCTTCCGTATACGGATGCACCGGCGCCGAATAAAGGCCTGCCGTAGAGGCATATTCAAACGCCTTTCCGAGGTACATTACGAGCACATTGTCCGATACCGCCTCGATCACCCGCAGGTCGTGGGAAATAAAAAGATAAGACAGCCCGAATTCCTTCTGTACGGACCTCAGCAGTTCCAGTATCTGCGCCTGTATCGAAAGGTCCAGGGATGATACAGGTTCATCGCATATAACGAGTTTCGGGCTTGTCATCAGCGCCCTCGCAATACCTATCCACTGCCTCTCCCCTCCGCTGAACTGGTGCGGGAACCGCCTCGCGTGGTCAGGCATCAACCCGACCTTCGACAGCAGGTCTGATACCCTCTCCCTCCTTTCCTTCGCATTCCCGATGCGGTGCACAAGCAGCGGTTCGGCAAGTATCTCGCCCACCTTCATCCTCGGGTCGAGGGAGTTATACGGGTCCTGGAACACGGCCTGGAGCCCCTTCCTGAGCGGGCGCATCCTGCCGCTAGAAAGGCCGGTTATATCGACCCCGTCGAATACGACCTTTCCGCCTGTCGGCACCAGGAGATTAAGAAGTATCCGGGAAAGCGTCGTCTTGCCGCAGCCGGATTCCCCGACCAGGCCGAGGGTCTTGCCCGCCTCTATTTTAAATGAGATACCGTCGACCGCCCTGACCGTCCCTACAAGCTTCCGCGCAAGGCCGCGCTCGACCGGAAAATATTTCCTGACATCCTCGACCGACAACAGGGGTTGCATTCTATCTGCCGCCTATTTTTGGGATACAATCTATCAATTTCTTCGTGTACGGATGCGACGGTTTCCTGTACACCATCTCGGTGTCGCCGTATTCCACTATACTGCCCTGCTGCATGACCGCCGTCTTCTCGGCGACCTGCGATACTATAGACAGGTCGTGCGTTATCAGTATGACCGTAAGGGATAACTCTTCCTTCAATTTCGAAAGCAGCTCTAATATCTGGGCCTGGACGGTCACATCGAGGGCCGTTGTAGGCTCGTCCGCTATCAGCAGTTTCGGACTGCAGCTGATCGCCATAGCTATCATGACCCTCTGCCTCATCCCGCCCGATAGCTGGTGAGGATAGGCGGACATCAGTTCCTTAGGCGAAGGCATACCCACGTCCTTGAGCGACTCCACCGCTATATCGAACGCGCGGCCGCGGCCGGCGGCCTTCTGGTGGAGCACTACCGTCTCGATGAGCTGGTCGCCTATCGTAAATACCGGGTTCAGCGATGACGCCGGGTCCTGGAACACGTAAGATATCCTGGATCCCCTGACCTTTCTCAGGTCCTCCTCGGGGGATGCGAGCAGGTCCATTCCGTCGAAAATTATCTTCCCGGACCTTACTGACGCCGTTTTCGGGAGCAATCCGGTTATCGAAAGCGCGGTGACCGATTTGCCGGAACCTGATTCTCCGACAAGTCCGAGGATCTCTCCCTCAAATACTTTCAGGTCTACGCCGCGGACGGCTTCGACTATCCTGTCATCCTGCCTGAAATCCAGCCGCAGGCCCGTTATCTCCAGCAAGGGCTCTTTTCTCATTGTTTCCTGTGAGGGTTGAAATGCTCGCGCAACCCTTCTCCGAGAAGGTTATAACCGAGGACCGTTATCAGTATCGCAAGGCCCGGGAATACCGTTATCCACCATGCTATTCCGAGGGTCGATTTCGCCTCGGTAAGTATGTTCCCCCAGCTCGGTACGGGCGGCTGGACGCCGAGCCCCAAAAAGCTCAGCCCCGACTCCGTAAGGATGGCCCCGGCAACCCCGAGAGTGGCGCTGACGAGTACCGGCCCTATGCCGTTGGGTATAAGGTGGCGCGTTATTATCCTGAAGTCGCTCGCGCCGATCGCCCTAGCGGCTTCGACGAACTCCCTCTCCTTGAGGCTTAATATCTCGGCCCTGATCAACCGCGCGACCCCCATCCAGCTGGTCAGTCCTATTATTATCATGATGTTCCAGATGCTCGGCCCCAACACCGCGATGGTCGCTAATATGAGGAAAAAAGCCGGGAAGCACAACATTATGTCTATGAACCTCGATATAATGCTGTCTATCCATCCCCCGTAATAACCCGCGACGGAGCCGAATATCACTCCGGCGACCACTGATATGCCGACCGCGACGAAACCCACGCTCAATGATATCCGCGCGCCGAAGACCATCCTGCTAAAGAGATCCCGCCCTAAGGAATCGGTCCCCATTATATGGCCGGCGGACGGAGGCATAAGGCCGTTTTGCAGGTCAATGGCGCCGGGGTCATGTTTTGTGATGAACGGGGCGAAGAGCGCGGCACAAGCCATTACCGCTACGACTACGAACCCGAATACCGTGAGCCTGTTAAATTTCCTCATCTTCCGGACACCCTTATCCTCGGATCCACGTACGCGTACATAACATCGGCTATAAGGTTGCCTATGAGCGTCAATACCGCGCCGATGAACAGCACGCCCATTATCACCGGGTAATCCCTTGCCATGACAGAGTCATAGAAAAGCTTGCCCATGCCGGGTATAGCGTATATCGACTCGAATATGACGCTACCTCCGATCAGGCCCGGGACCGATAACCCTATGATTGTAACGATCGGAAGCAGCGCGTTCCTGAGCGCGTGCTTATATATTACCTGTTTTTCGGGCAGGCCTTTTGCGCGGGCGGTCCTTACAAAATCCTTGTTAAGTATCTCCAGCATGCTCGTCCTCATGTACCTGGATATCCCGGCAAGGCCCACGAACGCGGATACGAAGACCGGCAGCGCGAGATGCCTTATCAGGTCTAATAACTTCTCGAGCAGGTTATAATCCTCAAAATCTATGGATTTTATCCCGGATATCGGCAGCCATCCGAGGTTGACACCAAAGAGGCTCATCAGCAGCAACGCAAGCCAGAATGTCGGCATTGCAAATCCTATGAACACGAAGACGGTGGATATCCTGTCATACGCCGAGCCCTCCCGGACCGCGCTGGTTATCCCGATGGGGACAGCAACAAGGAATATCAATATCAACGACAGCACGTTGATCGCGATCGTTATCGGTATCCTCTCCCCGATCTTTTCCGATACCGGCCTCTCATCAACGAATGACTTCCCGAGGTCCATGACCGAGAGCCTCTTGACCCATTCCCAGTACTGGACATGCACGGGCTTATCGAGCCCGTATAATTTATCGAGCTTTTCGCGCGCCTCGAGCGATATCTTCGGCGACATCTCGGCCTGGAGCCGTGTCGGCTTTCCGGGGGAAAGGTGTATCACAAAAAATGTGATCAGTGTTATGCCGATAAGCACCGGCACCATTCCCATCAGCCTTCTAATAATAAAGTTCACCATCTCACGTATCTCTGCTCTTCCTTCGGGACATACCATTTAATGAAATTATATCCGATGCCCGCCGGCGCCGGCTCGATCCCCCTGAACCTGGCGTGCACTATCGGCAGCGCGTCGGGGACATACAAGAAAATACACGGATGGTCGTCGAATATGAGCCTGTTTATCCTGTTATAGATCTGCCGCCTTATATCCTGGTCATACTCCCTCCGGCCTTCCAGCAATAATTTATCGACTTCTTCGTTCTTGTAGCCGATAAAATTGAACTCGCCCGGGCGCGTCTTTGAAGAGTGCCAGATATCGTAACAGTCAGGGTCCCTCGATAGGCTCCATCCCATTATCACGGCCTCAAACTTACCCTTATCGATGAACTCCGACAGGAACGTCGCCCATTCGATTATCCTGACCTCGGCGGCCACGCCGATGTCCTTAAGCCTGCGCTGTATGATCTCGGCGGTTGTCTTCCTCGTATCGTTGCCCTGGTTCGTCATTATCGTGAACCTGAACTCCTGCCCGTCCTTATCGAGGATGCCGTTACCGTCATGGTCTTCCCATCCCGCTTCTTTCAACAACGCCCTTGCCTTGATGGGATCGTAAGGAACCGGCCTGACATCCTTATTGCACGCCCAGGATTCCGGAGTAAACGGCCCTGTCGAGACGCGTCCGAGCCCGAGAAGCACTCCGGAGATAATCTCTTCCTTGTTTATCGCATGATCCAGCGCGAGGCGCACCCTGCCGTCCGAGAATTTCGGGTCCTTAAGGTTAAAACCCATGTACGAATATCCGAAGGACGGATATTTATATTTCCTGTAATATTTTTTGAAGAAAGGCGTATCGGTCTGGCGGGAATATTGCAGGGGGATAAGCCCTACTTGGTCGACACCCTGCGTCTGCAATTCAAGGAAGGTCGTAGCCTGGTCGGGGATTATCCTGTAGATGTACCTGTTGATGAAAGGCCGCCCTTCGTAATAATCGGGATTTGAGACGAGCACTATCTTCTCCCCGGTCTTCCACTCCTTGAAACGGTAAGGTCCCGTACCTATAGGGTTCCTGGAATACCTGGTATTGCCGAGGTCCTCGTTTTCAAGCAGGTGCTTCGGCATGATACCCATGCCCCAGCTTGACAGCCCGGGAGAGAA
>JBAYMW010000078.1:0-7322 GCA_041663405.1 Candidatus Omnitrophota bacterium
AAATGAGGCGCTTGCGCGGGAGAGTAACATCGGTAATGACATCCGTAATCTCCCACTTCTGGCCTGGCTCTGCGAGTCTGCCGCTCTCGTCGGCGCAAAGGGCAACCACTGCGGGAGGCAGATCCTTGGTGGCGCGAATCTCATGGAAGCGCGAGAAATCCTGCAACGCCTTGCGATGCTCAGCAGAGAGCTTGGTAACCTCCGCATAACAGGGGATCTGAATCGCCACGGCGGAAACCAGTAAGCACATAACCAGGTTAAATTCTGTTTTGATTTTCATATATCTTCCCTCGCGTAACGTTTAAACCATGAGGCACGTTGTTATGATTTGGAGCACCAATGATAACTTTATTATCTTTCCGCAATCCTTATCTTCTGCCATTTCCCCTCCCTCTTCTTACGCCTAACTCAACGACTATACCATACATAACGGATGCCTGGAGCATTCCATAGGAATAAATTATTCGGCGCTGCTCACATCGAAGGAAGCCGCCTGATATTTCCCGTATCTATCGAGACAATAATCTCAACGTAATCTCCTAATGCACCATTTTCATTAGCCCACAAGAAGAACCAACACGGATTTTGTTTATCCTTGCTTCCATACAAAATATATTTGGCTTCATGCAAATAGTACGACGAAATATCAATTTCCTCCTTTTCGATATAACTTTCGGCAAGCTTCAATGCACGTTGCAGGGTTAGTTGTGGCCTGAAATCCCGCTCTGCGGGAAACAAATCAACAACAAGCTGTTTCGTAACCGACTTCTCAGGCTTAAGTTGTTGGTCGGTTTGGGCAAGCTTTTCCCAGGAACTGTGCTTAAAAGCATATCTTGTCTTAGTGTCAATGGCATTATTAACTTTAATCCAATAATTGTTTAATAGTATATAACTTCCTTCCGCATTTGACATAGCATCAAATACCGTATCACCGTCCATGTCCCAGTAAACAGTCTGTTTAAAAAGAGGGTGAAATCCTTGTTTCCCCTCCCCAACGAATTTCTGCTCTCTCCGGTCGCGAAGAACAACTCGAAACGAAGAAAGGCCCCCTTCAGCACCAACGTCAATATCATAGTCTATTAACTCACTCAAGCAGTGAACGCTATTCTCTTTTTCAGAAAATCGGAGCTGCATATTCTTCAGAATAAGCGTTTCATAAAATACCCCTCCATCCTTTTGCGTCCAATCGACATTTAGATGGTAACCTTCGGTATTATCTTCCGCTGCAGACGGCATTGTCATGGATATAGATATTCCGAGAGCGATTAGAAATGAAATTATTTTAATCATTCGGGTTTCTGTTCCTTAAGTAAACTAAGCGGTATCCTGTATCCCCAGGTTTCATAATCCTTTCTTACTGGATGCAAAAAAGATAAGCCCACGTCCAAGTAAGCCTTCTCCCATAATCTAGGATCCAAAGTGAAATACATCGGACAATGCATCACCTCTTGATTCGTATCTTCATAAAATAAGAAAGGCCACGAACAAATTGTTATTTTGAATTCGCCGGTAGAGTCAACAACATCAAGGCGCATTAATATTTCAACAGTAGGGGCGATTGGCTTTTGCTTATTAATTTTCATGCTTAAAGTTCCGTTGCTGCAGCCATATACCTCAAGATGAACGCTATTAACGAAATCGGCTAGTTCTTTCTGTGGAATATCGTAAGAATATATTAAAGGGGTGACTTTAACCGTTTTCACCGCAGGAAATACGACGTTATTATTTGTCGATATATAAAGCGATAACATTATAATTGTTATTACTTTTTTCATTGTTTTGTTGCAGATCCTTGATATTCTGCCGGTATTTCTTCTTTATATTTTTTGTCGAAGTCCTCGTGGCTTACCATCGAACCTTCGATTTTCCAACCATCAGATTCTTTTCGAAAAGTAACCTCATAGATGTAGCTACTTCCCGAAACTTCCGAGGATCCGTTCGGAGATAGCCCATAAGTAAATTTATTAGTATCTTGAGGCATGGGTATTTTCATGTCAGATGATACAATTTCAATTGGTAATATTCCTGCTGTTTTACAGCTAAATCCTAGTGTAGTGTAATAATCAAATAACCGCCTATCTTGAATCGGAACTTTGAAGGCTTTGCGAAACTCTTCGGAATAGCATTTTTCGGCTAAATTCCAATTTTTTCCCTTGATAGCTTTTTTATATGAAAGAAGTGAGGCTGTGGGTGATGATAAATCCAAAACCTCCCCTGCGAACAAAGAAACAACATATAAAGACAATACAGCTAATGTTGCCGCGATTATTTTATATTTCATATTTCCCCTTCTAAATATCGCTTCTGAATTTAGCACGTTCTTGCACTCCGCCCCGTTCTTTATAATGCTCTTCTATCGGGGTTTTCTCTGTTTCTTCGCTAAGATTTAAAACCATCCGGCTATTATCGTCAAACGTAAGTGATACCGCTATTTTTGCATCTCTTTTAAACTCTTCGGAGAGGCCGAATACAAACCCTATGGATTTCTTGTCATCGCTTATTACCTCATCCTGTTTATGAAGCATCAGATTAATAGGGTCGCATTTAATCTGAACCGATGCGCTTTTAATACAATGATCTTTATCTAAGACCGGCGTTATCCAATAGCTGTAGAATTTCCCGTCCATGTCATGCGTTAGCCGCAAATCGATGGTTTTTATGCCGGATGTGTTAAGCCGAAATGAACTTAATTTATAGCACTTAGTTACTGTGGGACCTCCGATATTGACAAACGCAACCGTGCTAAAAAATTTTGCATTTATTAGGTCTTTAAAATACAACGTGTATAAAACATTTTCTCCCTTATTAACTTCAAGATGAATATTCAATTTTGTTGATTTGATTAATTCGGATGGTAAAGTATATTCAAAACCTATCTCTAAAATATGATGTTCATCCATTGATACACTCTTTATTATTACTGGCACAATGATATCTTTTCCTGTTGCGTCGGTTGCTAATAATTCTATCTCTTCCAAACCAATATATGCGGTCTTTCCCTCACATTCTCCAGGATTAACATAAAGAGACGCTTTGTACTTATCGGGGGGGTCTCTCAGAGTATCTCTTTGGTTAATAAACTCCAAATTTGATATATTTCTATGTAACGCTTCCCGAGGAAATGAATATGAATACGCCTCTAATTCATCAGGGCCTACGACCCTTATTCTGGCATAAGAGACGCTACCGAATAATAATGCGGCTATTGCGATGTAAATAATATGCTTGTTCATCATATTTTTATTTATTAATCTAGCGTTTGAATTCAACAGCTTTGCTCTTATTGACTTTAATTATACCACCAAATATATTTTATAATTTATATATTAATTGTACGATTTGTGTATATTTTAGGCGCTATTAACGACGAACAGAGGCAAATGCGCCAATATAACAACAAACGCAACCCTCCGAACTGCGAAAGGTTGCGTCATAAGTGATTATTATCCAATACAATATAAAAACAAATGGCGGAGAGTGGAGGATTCGAACCTCCGATCGTCTTACGACGATAACGGTTTTCGAGACCGCCGCATTCGACCACTCTGCCAACTCTCCGCGAACTCAATTTTGGTAGTAGTGAAGCGGACTCCGAGGATATATTCCGAGGAGTCTACGCTAGCTCCAACCTACCTGCTTCTCTTATACAAACTCACCAACTCCGCCTGCCCCAAAATATGCCCCTGCATAGCCTGCTCTACTTCCCTGCGCTTCGCGCCTTCGGGAAGGCCAAGCTTTTTATCGAGCGCATAGATCCTGAATATGTACCTGTGCGTCCCGCTCGGGGGCATCGGGCTGACATAATCCAGTTCCCCGGCCGAATTTAGGCCCTGGCTGCCCGGTATGCTGTTTTCCTTTATCTTACCGGCCGCGGGTATGTCATATACCACCCAATGGGTGAAATTACCGCTCACAGCGTCAGGGTCGTCCATAATAAGGACGAGGCTCTGCGCCCCTCCGGGGATACCTTCTATTTCAAGCGCCGGATTCACGCCCTGCCCGTCGGCGGTAAACTTATTCGGCAAATTTCCCTTATCCGGGAAATCAGGAGATGTAAGTTTCATATTAACGCCTCCTTTTGATCCGGCTGCGCAAGCACTATAAGATAATACAAAGAACGCTATTAACAGTAAAGATAAATATTTACGGAGCATGCGCTAGTCTCTTCTTCCCTCGCTCTATACGCCGGCCGGATTTCTGGCGGAGAGTGGAGGATTCGAACCTCCGGAAGACTTGCGTCCTCAACGGTTTTCAAGACCGCCGCATTCAACCGCTCTGCCAACTCTCCGCGAACTCAATTTTGGTGGTAGTGAAGCGGACTCCGAGGGTATATCCCGAGGAGTGCCTGCGCAAATATATCACAGAACCTATATGCCCCGCAGCGAGAACATCTGCCTCCAGAGCCACAAGTACATTTCTTTACCGAGGTCGTACGCGTTATAAGCGTAGTTCTTGAACGAAAAATCCGCGAATACGAAATTCAGTATCAGTGCCGCGATGCTCAAATTTATAAGGTAGATCAGTACTATCGAGAACATATATCCGCTCTTGATGAGGTCGGGCTGCTTCGTCTTCAGGAACTCGACCGTCATCACGAAATGGAACGTCAGCGTAAGCCCGACGGAGAAGAGGAACAGCGAGATGTAATCCTTTATCTCCCATATCTGCCTCGCGACGTGCCAGGCGAGCATTATTATAAGCGTATATGTCGGGAAGAAATACGGCGCGAGGCTGATAAACAGGTTCGACTTCGTGCCCTTCACCTCCCCGCCCTTCTTCGAGACCTTGAAACTCTTGACCTTGCCCGCGGAGATGAACATCGCGATGGCGTGTGTCAGCTCGTGGCCGAAGATATACACGATGTTCGGCTTGAAGAAGACCGTATGTATTATAAGGTAGACGACCGCGCCGAGGATGAAGTAGCCCTGGTTGCTGTCCAAAGAGTATATCTTGCCTATTTCGCGGTAGAGCGCGTACGAGGACGATATTACGAATGGTATCGCGAGGATCGAAACGGCGAATTTAGCTATGCGGCCCATTACTTTTTAAAGGGTACTATCCTGTCCCGTCCGTCCATGTACGGCCTCAAGACCTCGGGGATAGTGACGCTGCCGTCCTTGTTCTGGTAGTTCTCGAGTATCGCTATGACCGTGCGGGCCATCGCGACTCCCGAACCGTTAAGTGTGTGGACATATTCTGATTTTCCCGTCTCTTTTATGCGGTATTTGATGTTCGCGCGGCGCGCCTGGAAATCCTCGAAGTTCGAGCAGCTCGATACCTCGAGCCACGCGTTGACTCCCGGGGCGAACGCTTCGAAATCGTAACACTTCGCGGCGGAAAAACTCAGGTCGCCGGTCGAGAGCATCACGACACGGTACTGCAAACCCAGTTTCTGGAGGACTTTCTCGGCGTTGCCGACGAGCTTTTCGAGTTCGTCATAAGACGTTTCCGGCTTTACGAACTTTACCAATTCGACCTTATCGAACTGGTGGACCCTCATGAGGCCCTTTGTATCCTTGCCGTAGGAGCCGGCCTCACGCCTGAAACACGCGGTATAGGCGGTGTAATAGACCGGCAGGTCCTCTTCGTTGAGTATCTCGTTCATGTGCATGTTCGTAAGCGGGACTTCCGCCGTCGGCACGAGGAAGAGGTCCTCATCCTTCAGCCGGTACATGTCCTCTTCGAACTTCGGCAGCTGGCCCGTGCCGGTCATCGCGGCGCGGTTCACCAAAAACGGCGGGAATATCTCCCTGTAGCCGTGCTCCTTCGTGTGGAGGTCCAGCATGAAATTTATCAAAGAACGCTCGAGTTTCGCGCCGTCGCCCTTGAAGAGCGGGAAGTTGCTGCCCGTTATCTTCGCGGCGCGCGGCAGGTCCAAAATATCGAGGTACTCGCCAAGTTCTATGTGGTTCCGCGGCTTGAAATCAAATTTTTTTTCGGCGCCCCAACCCCTCACAATCTTGTTTGCCGAAGCGTCCTTACCTACGGGTATCGACGCGTGCGGGATATTAGGGATGTTATAAAGCGCCGCCTGGATGTCTTTCTCGGCCGAGCGCACCTGCTCGTCGAGGGCCTTCTCTCTCTCCGAGATCGCCTTCATCTCCGCGATCTTCGCCTTCGCATCCTTCTTTTCGCGGACCAGCTGCGCGATCTCATCCGAAGCGATGTTCTTGTTGCGCTTTATATCCTCGGATTCCTTCAGGGACTTGCGGCGTCTCTCGTCTAACGCGAGAAGCCCGTCGATATCCGCAGGCTTACCGCGGTCATCGCAGGCTTTCTTGACCTTCTCCGGGTTATCCCGTATGAATTTTAGGTCGAGCATAGGGGGACACTTCTCCGATTGGCTTAAGAACCGTCCCTAAAAATTGGTGAGCCGCCTGAGACTTGAACTCAGCACCCACGGCTTAAAAGGCCGTTGCTCTACCGGATGAGCTAGCGGCTCACGACTAGATCTCTGTTATCTCTTTTTCTTTGGCTGCAAGCAGCTCTTCGGCCTTCGCGATATACTTGTCGGTCAGTTTCTGTATCTTTTCCTGGCAGCCGAACTTGTCGTCTTCCGTAATGAGCTTGTCCTTCTCTATCTTCTTCAAATGCTCGATCGCTGCGTGCCGGACGTTGCGTATAGAGATCCTGCCGTCTTCCGTCATCTTCTTGACCACCTTCGCGAGTTCCGCGCGGCGTTCCTTTGAGAGGTCCGGGAGCACAAGCCGTATAAGCTTCCCGTCGTTGACGGGAGTGATGCCGAGGTCGGACTTCAATATCGCCTTTTCTATCTCGGCGCTTGCCGCGGCGTCCCAGGGCTGTATGACTATGCACTTCGCGTCGGGCGTCGAGATCGCCGCAAGCGATTTCAGCGGCGTGGGCGCCCCGTAGTAATCCACCCTTATCCCGTCGACCAGCGACGGGGTCGCGCGGCCCGTGCGGACCGTTGAAAATTCATGGGCGAGCACATCGGTGCTTTTATTCATATGCTCTTCCGCGTCATGTAAAATTTCCGCTACGGTCTTGCCCGTGAAAGTGCTCATCTGTCCCCCGCCCCCTTCTTATTTATGAGACGATCGTGCCGACCCTCTCTCCGAGGCAGGCACGCTTTATGTTTCCCTTGACGTTAAGGTTAAAAACTACTATCGGAAGGTGGTTATCCATGCAAAGGCTTATCGCCGTGGAATCCATGACCTTAAGGCCGCGGCTTATAACCTCAATATACTTCAGCTTATCGTATTTCTTGGCATGCTTGTCTATGACCGGGTCCGCCGAATAGATCCCGTCGACCTTCGTGGCCTTCAGTATCACGTCGGCGCCGACTTCTATGGCCCTGAGCA
>JBAYMW010000079.1:0-7297 GCA_041663405.1 Candidatus Omnitrophota bacterium
GGGGACGCCCCCGATCCCGAATTGCGCCGATACGGCCAGGAGCATGTCTTCCGCCCAGACGTTGCTCCGGAGACGGAGCGCGAGGCTTAACGGCTTCACGAGCTCCGATATTATATGTATGAAAAAAAGAAGGACCGGTATGAAGACCGTGAAAGCTATTACGCCTCTCGGGTTGCCCATCAGGTGGTCCACGTAGCCGATTATGCCGTTCTCCCTTATCGCCGTGAACTGCACATACAGGAAGACGCATACTGCCAGCGCAACCGTAGTGGACAGGCTCGACGTGGAGGATTTCAGGAACGGGACCAGGCCCATGAGGTTCATAAGCAGTATGTAGATGAAGAGCGTCCCAATGAACGGAGTGAACCTCTTGCCTTTCGGCCCGAGTATCCCGCACACGAAATCATCAAGCCCCCCGACGACGATCTCCATGAAGAGCTGGAGCCTGCCTGGTACCATGGAACTCCTGCGCGACGCGAAAAAGGCCAGCAGGGAGACCAGCGCGACGATCATCAGCGAATATATGATATTCTCGTAGAGGTGCAGGAAATGGGCAAAAGGCGTCCCCTCGAGTTTCTCCGCAAGGAAGCCTACAAGGTTCGGCAGTTCAGGTTGCGCCGTGTGAGTCTCTGTCATCTTTGTGTATTATCCTGAGTATCTTTATTATTTCCATTACGCCTGCATAAAAGCCGATCCCCATGAAAACGAGCGAAAGGTAAGGCGCGAACCCGATCTTCCCTTCGAGATAAACGCCAAAGAAGTATCCCGCCAGTGGGCTTGCGGCCAGAACCACGGGGACAAAGGAGAGAAGACCCCAAATCTTGGCCAACTTGTAGAATTCTGCCTTCTTTTTCTCTTCGTTCTGCATATTATATCATTTTATGGATTCAAGAACCAGTTTTTCGTTCGCGACGTCCATTTTGATATTGAAATTGCCAAGGAAAGACATGCCCAGCAGGCCGTCAATGCCCTGGCCCGGGGGATTATCCGCTACCGCGACAGGGACGTTATAGGCCGTCGAATTGCCCACCCTGATGCTTTTGACTATTATGACGTCGCTCTTCGTCATGCTGCCGTCGGCGAGCGTGAAATTCACGTCCTCGATCGTCTCGTTAGGGTTCGTCTCGATCTTCTTCGCCATCTCTTTGGATATGACTACCATCGACGCCCCGGTATCGACTGCCAGCAGGCATGAAGTGCTGCCGTTAAGCACTGCCTTCACCGTCATCCCGTTGGACGTCTTTGTCAGCGATACCGAGTCCCTGTTAAGGCCTTTCTCGATCTCCGATATTGCCTTGCCGGCGATGCCGGCATAAAGGGATTCCTCGTCGCTGATGCCGCGCTCTTTTATATCGGCCACTTTCTTTTCGAACGCGAGGCGGAAGTTCCCCGCATCATTCCCGTACTCGGTGATGGCCTTCCAGTACGCGCGCTCATATTCGGGTATCTTCGGGCTCAGCGCGTTCAGGTCCTCCACGACGGCCGCAACCTCCGTATTCAGCGCGTTCATCTCCGTTATGCGCTGGTTATATTTCCTGACATCACTCTGCGGGTCCATCTCGCCCACTTTTTTGTTGATATCGTCGAACTTTGACCTGAGGTTCTTATATTTTTTCTTCTTGGCCGTCAGGGTCTCCTTAGCTTCATCGAGCCGCTCCTTGGCGTCATCGGCGGCCTTTCTTGCGGATACGAGCGCCTTCAGCTGTTTCGACGTATCCTCGAACGCCTCGGGGACCAGCGTGCCCCTCTCTATGGCTTTTTTGCGCGCGCTGCTTTCAAGGGCCGCGTTCTCCTTTGCGGAGGCCTTTTCGATCGATTCGATCTGGTCCCTGGAGATCTTCATCGTGCCGGTGCCTATAGCGAGGGTAATGTGAAGGGAGTCCTCGGCTTTTATGACGCCTTTCAGCACGCCCTTATTCTTGAGGTAGACGGTATCGGCATGTGCCGCAGAATAAAAGCGCGGCACAACCGCCAGGGTGAAGGCCAGGAGCATGGCTAATGCAAGTTCCCTTGTTCTCATTTTACAGAAGGGAGTTTCCTATCCAGCGCAGGAACGGGACGGGGAAGAGGCCTAATATCAGCACACCGGCCAGCGCTATTATGAGCGCAAGCTTGACCGAGAGCGGCTTGTGCTCCCCGGCCACCATGCGCGGTTCGCCCATGTACATGAATTTTACGACTTTCATGTAATAATATACCGCCAGCACGCTGTTCACGATGCCGGCAACGGCGAGCATGTAATATTTAGACTGTATCGCGGAGGCGAAGACGAGGAACTTCCCGAAGAACCCCGCAAGCGGCGGTATCCCGGCCAATGAGAGAAGGAAGATCGTGAGCATGAAAGCCAGGATCGGCTCCCGTTTCGCGAGGCCCGTATATTCCCCTATATGGTCGCTCTTAATCGAGTTCGAGACTAGTATCACGCATCCGAACGCGCCTATATTCATCAGCACATACGCGATCAGGTAGTACATGACCGCCTGTATCCCGAGCGACGTGCCTACGACGAAACCTATAAGGATATAGCCCGCCTGCGCTATAGACGAATAACCGAGCATGCGCTTGATGTCTTCCTGGTTTATCGCGATTATGTTGCCGGCGGTCATCGTTATTATAGCCACGGCCTGCGCGATATCCGCCCAGCCGGTAAAGAGCGGGAAGAAATTCTTCAGGAAGACCCTGACCAGTATCGCAAAGCCTATGGCTTTCGGCCCCGCGGAGAGGAACGCGGTTATCGGCGTCGGGGCGCCCTGATAGGCGTCCGGGACCCACATGTGGAACGGCACGAGCGCGCATTTGAAGCTGAGCCCCGCGAAGACCAGCAATAGCGCTACCGCGGCGGCAAGCGAATTGGCCCCGGCGGTCCCGAGCATGCCCGATATCACAGACAGGTCCGTTGTCCCGAAGATGCCGTAAATGAAGGATATGCCGTAGAGCATCACTCCGGTCGCGAGGGCCCCGAAGAGGAAATACTTCAGCGCCGCCTCGCTCGAGAACCGGTTCCGCTTGAGGAAAGCCGTGAGCATGTACGATATCAGCGATATCGCCTCGAGGGAGATGTATATCATCATGAGGTTGTTCGAGGAGGCCGCGACCATCATCGCTACGGCGGCGGCGAGCAGCAGGAAGTAGTATTCCCCCGCGTCCTCGTCGGAGAAACCCTTGTATCCGATAGAGATCAGTATTACGAGGCCGATGACCAGCAGGGATATCTCTTTGAAGAATTCCGAGAACGTATCGTTCAACAGCATGTTAGAGAAGAGCGGCCCCGCCGCCTCGTAGCTGTGCGGCATGCAGAAGATCGAAAGCAGTATGGCCGCCAGGCAGAATGCCCCGAGCACGGCCCTCTTGCCGGCGAAGAGGCCGGCTATCAGCACGATGATGGCCGATCCCGCGAGTATCAGTTCCGGCAGGAAGTATCTTATGCTTTCGGCAGCGCTCAAAGAAGCAGCCCTCCGATATGCCGTACGAGTTCGGTTATCGCCGGCGACTGGTAATTGAGTATGATAAGCGGATATACGCCGATGGCCACGACCACTATCATCAGCGGCACGAGGGTGAAGAGCTCGCGCTTATTGATATCCGCGATCCCGGACCATGCGGTGTTGAGCGGCCCGAGGAGGACCCTCTGTATCATATACAGGAAGTAGCCGGCGGTTATTACCATGCCCAGGACAGATATCGTCGTGATAAGCCTGAACGCTGTGAAGCCGCCCATCAGCGACATGAACTCGCTGACGAAACCGCTCAAGCCCGGAAGGCCGAGGGAAGCGAGGGTAAAGACTATCAGGACGCCGGCATATACGGGCATCTTTGCGCCGAGGCCGCCGAACTTATCGAGGTCCCTCGTGTGGGCGCGGTCATAGAGCACGCCCACCAGCAGGAACATGCCGCCGGTTATGATGCCGTGGTTGAACATCTGCATCAGCGCCCCGTTGAAACCTGTGACGGTCATGCTCGCGAGGCCTAACATTACAAATCCCATATGGCTGACCGAGGAATACGCGACCATCTTCTTGAAGTCCGTCTGCGCCATCGCGACAAAAGCGCCGTAGACGATATTTATGAGGCCGAGTATCGCGAAGGGAAGGGCAAAATATATCGCAGCATCCTTCAGTATCGGATAGCTTATCCTGAAGAACCCGTATCCGCCCATCTTAAGCAGGACGCCCGCAAGCAGCACGCTGATCGGCGTAGGGGCCTCAACATGCGCGTCGGGCAACCACGTATGGAACGGGAAGACAGGGACCTTTATCGCGAACCCGAGGTAGAACCCGACGAAGACCATGATCTGGAAACTCTTGGCGAAGGTGCTTCCGGCGGCGGCGAGCTCCAGCATATTGAACGTATGCGGCTGTGACGTGAAATAGAGCGCCAGTATCGAAAGCAGCATGAATACCGATCCCGCCAGCGTATATATGAAGAACTTTATGGCGGCGTATTCCCTGCGAGGGCCGCCCCAAATACCTATCAGGAAATACATCGGCACGAGGACGAGTTCCCAGAAGACGTAGAAGAGGAAGAGGTCCAGCGACAGGAACGTACCGAGCATCCCGGTATTGAGCAGCAGGTACAGGAAATAGTATTCCTTCTGGCGCTCCTTGATCCCGAACGAGCCGATGCACGCGAGGAAGCCGAGCAGGGCCGTGAGGAAGACGAGGCCTATGCTTATGCCGTCCACTCCGAGGTGGTAGTTGATATTGACCTGGGGTATCCATGAGAGCTTCTCGGAGAACTGCATCAGGGTGTTGTTATAGTCGAAGCCCATCACCATAAATATTGCGAACAGCAGCGTTATCCCGGTCGCCGCCGCAGCGACGCCCTTGATCATCCCGGTCCTGCCTTTGGGTATGAACAGTATCAGCAGGCCCGCAAGCAGCGGCAGGAAGATTATCGAACTCAACAAAGGGAAAGGCATCACCGACCTCCTATTAATTTTATCAGTATCATTATCGCAAGCCCGAAGAACGCTATCAGTATGTAGTTCTGCACGAAACCCGTCTGGAACCGGCGCAATATCGCGGAACAAAGCCACGTGATATTCGCCGTCATGTTCACTATCCCGTCGACGATGTACAGGTCGAACCACGACTGCACCTTTCCGGCCATTACGGAAAGGTACGCTGTCAGGTTAACCGCGCCGTCGACGACCTTCGAGTCGAACCCGGAGGCGATATCCGCGAACCGCATGCACGGCCTTATTATGAGCGCATCGTATATCTCGTCCACATAGTATTTATTGGACACAAGCCTATAAAGGAACGCGAATCTCGAGCGCAGCGATGCCGGGAGCAGTTTGTTATTCAATATATAGAATGCGTATGCGGCCCCTATGCCGGTAAGGGATATCGCGATCGAGATACCCATCGTGAGGAACTCGAATTTCACCGGCCTGAAGAACCCGGCAAACATGGCGAAGGCCGCGAGGATGCACAGCGGGACCGTCATTACGGCAGGGGACTCATGCGCGTGCAGTTCCGAGCGCGGCTTGCCGAACAATACGACAAATATCAGGCGGAACATATAGAATGCCGTAAGCAGGCTTGTGAGCGCAGCCACGCCGAACAGGACCGGATGGCCGCCCTTAAGGATCTCGGAGAGTATCTCGTCCTTCGACCAGAAGCCCGAGAACGGCGGCACGCCGGCTATCGCGAGGCCGCCTATTATGAGCGTCCAGCCGGTCGCCTTCATCTTCCCGAGCAGGCCGCCCATCTTGAATATGTCCTGCGTATGGACCGCGTGTATGACGCTGCCGGCGCAGAGGAAGAGCAGGGCCTTGAAGAACGCATGCGTCATAAGATGGAACGTGCCCCCTTCGTAACCGCCGACGCCCAGCGCGAGCATCATGAGCCCGAGCTGGCTTATCGTCGAATACGCAAGAATCCTCTTAATGTCGTTATTGCAGGTCGCGATAGTCGCGGCCATGAGAGCGGTTATCGCCCCTATGTATGCGACCAAGATGAGCGATGTATGCTGTGAGAGGAAGAGCCCGTATGTGCGCGCGACGAGGTAAACGCCCGCGGCGACCATCGTAGCGGCATGTATCAGGGCCGAAACCGGCGTCGGGCCCTCCATCGCGTCGGGCAGCCATACGTGCAGCGGGAACTGCGCCGATTTGCCTATCGCGCCGCAGAATATCAGAAGGGCGATCACGGTCAGCGTCGCGTCGTTTATCCCGAGTCCGGCGAGGTCCTTGAAGTAGAGGGTCTTTGTCGTGAAGAATAACAACAGTATCCCTATCAAAAGGCCCGTATCGCCTATCCTCGTGGTTATAAAGGCTTTCATGCCTGCCTTGGCGGCGGCAGGGCGCTCGAACCAGAAGGATATCAGCAGGTAAGAGCAGAGCCCCACACCTTCCCAGAATATATAGAGCATCACGAAATTGTCCGAGAGGAGCAGGCCGAGCATCGAGCCCATGAACAGGGACATGTAAGCGAAGAACCTCGAGTACCGCTTATCGTCACGCATGTAGCCTATCGAATAGATCTGTATGAGGGTGCCAACGACGGTCACGACCAGCAGCATCATGCACGAGAGGGGGTCTATTATTACGCCGAAATCGAGGGCGAAGCCGTTGAACGAGATCCAGCGGCCTACGGTATATGAACCCTCGCCGCCGCAGGCGTTCCCTGCATATGTCATGACTGCGATCGCGAGCGCGGCAAAGGAAGCGCCTATGGAAACAAGCGCGCTCGCCTTTTTGAGCTTGCGCCCGAAAAGGATATTTACCGCAAAGGCGGCAAAAGGGAAGAGCGGTATAAGGTGCGCGAATTTTACCATTTCATTATATTCATGTTTTCCGTGAATATCGTCTTCATGTTCCTGTAAACGGCTATCACCAGTACGAGCCCTATCACCGCGGAAGCGGCGGCTATCGCCATCACGAACAGCGCGAATACCTGCCCCAGGCCGTCCGGGCCTCCGAGGAATTTATTGAACGTTATAAGGTTTATATTTGCGGCGTTTAATATCAGCTCTATCGACATCAGTATCCCGATCGCCGTCCTGCGCGTCAGCGCGCCGTAGAGCCCTATCGCGAAGAGGACCGCCCCTAATATAAGGAAATGGCTTTGGGGTATCATAATTTTTTCACCTTCCCTATCACTATCGCGCCTACGAGCGCCGCAAGCAATATAAGGGATATGAACTCGAAAGGCAGCGCGTATGAGGACGAGAGCGCCCGCCCGATATCGTTTAGTCCGGGCCCGGCACGGACCGCCGCATCGGAGGCCGGTGTTTTCCACGGGTTCCCCATGATTATGTAAATAAAGAAAGAAAGTATCGCCGCCGTTACGAC
>JBAYMW010000080.1:0-7215 GCA_041663405.1 Candidatus Omnitrophota bacterium
CGCCCGACAGGGAAGCGCAGAAGCTCGGAGAAGAACTCAGGGCCCGCATACACAAGAGGTTCGGCAGGTCCTTCCATATAAGGGAGGTCGATACCGGCTCGTGCGGGGCGTGCGAGTCGGAGATCATTGCCGCGACAAATCCCATTTATGACATACAGAGGTTCGGTATCGATTTCGTCGCGTCCCCGAGGCATGCCGACGCGCTGCTCGTTACCGGGCCCGTCTCCGCGAATATGGCGCTCGCGCTGCGCAGGACATATGACGCGATGCCGGAACCTAAGCTCGTGATAACCCTGGGTGATTGCGCGCTCGATGGCGGCGCATTCAAGGGCTCGTATTATGTTGCCGGCGGCGTGAAAGAGGTCCTTCCGGTCGACCTGCATATACCCGGATGCCCGCCTTCGCCTCTCAGCATAATAAAATCACTCTTGGACTTTCTAAAAGCATAGAGTATAATCATTGGTGAAATGGAAGACCACCGATTAAATGAAGCGTTAAAGGTTATCCACGGCCGGCACAGCGTCCGCCAATTCCAGGACAGGCCGGTCGATGACGCGCTTATCAAGGCCATCCTCGACGCCGCGAACAGGGCGCCCTCCGCGCATAACCAGCAGTCATGGAAATTTATCGTCGTGAAGGGTGACAGGAAACGCCAGCTTGCCGAGCTAGTCACCGAACAGTCATCAAATTTTCCGAAACCTTCCTCATCTATATTACGCATGGCGGCGCGCAGCATCATGAGCGCCCCGGTGGTCATCGCTGTAATGAATACAGGGACCCTTATTGCCCACGGCACCGAACTTTTCAGCATTGAAAAGGAAAAGGCGGCCGATTTCTTCCGCACTATGGAGATACAGAGCTCCGCCGCGGCGGCCGAGAACCTGCTGATCGCGGCGACTTCGCTCGGGCTCGGAAGCGTCTGGCTCGGAGTATTATTCCTCATAAAAGACAAAGTGCTTGAATCATTCGGCGAAGCAAGGGGGGAGTTCATGGCAGTCATACCTATCGGATATCCTCTGGAGGCACGTGAAGGCCCGAAGAAGAAATCACTGGAATACGTGGTCAGGTACCTTTCGATCGCGGCAGCGGTCTCGGCCGCAGTGATCGTATTATCCGGTTGCGGCAAAGCAGGGTCGTGGATCGACGAGCAGCAGTCTGCCGTGGATAAGGGAGTGCAGGGCCGGACCGAGACGGTAAATATCGAGGCCCTTGGCGCGGTGGGGCAGAACAGCACCGCGGTCCGCAGGAGCGTGGACAAGGTCCTTAACGCGAATGACGCCAGGAACAGCGAAGCGGAAAGCATAATGGGAAGATGAAAAATGAATAGACCAGCCATTACGTTTATGTTGGCCGCGGCCGCCTTATTCACGTGCGCGGGATGCATCACATTGCAGGAGAAGCCGCAGACATCATCGCAGTGTGATGTAAACGCGATAAAGGATGCCATGAAGGGATATCCGCAGGCGGCAAAGAAGCCTGCCGCTAAGCCCGTTACGCAGCAGGCAATAGTGCCTGTTCCCGCAGGGAAAGGGCTGGCGCTCCATTATTCTTTCGACCGCGTCGCCTCCGTGGACAGGAAAGTGGCCGATGAAAGCGGAAACGGGCGTGACGGGACCGTTTTCGGGGCGGTATTGTCGGACGACAGGGAAAGGGGCAAGGTATATTATTTTAACGGCGTCGATAATTTTATACTCGCGGGAAAGATGGGATATTTCCCATCCGGGACGATATCGTTCTGGATGAAGGCAGAAACGGTCGAGAACTGGCGAAACCCTTTCTCTACGGATTACGCGAACTGGGATTCCTGCATAAGGTTCGAAGAGAGTTCGGACGGAAAATTTTGCATTGGGGCGCTTGGCCTCGGCGCCGGGCTCTTTACGGCCTCGTTGAAGCCGATGAAGTGGCATCACGTGGCCTACGCCTGGGATGACAAGGCCGCCTACGGGTATTTTGACGGAAAGCCGGTATTTACCGTCAACCATCCCGATCCCGGCTCTTCGGTCCATCCGAACATACCGAACAACGCGGGATACTGGAAGAGCCGGTCGCTGGATTTCAGGAATGTCGCCATAGGCAACGGTTATTCCACCACACCTTCGCGCTATTGGAAGGGGTGGGTCGATGAAGTGCGGATATACGACAAAGCCCTGGATAAGAACGAAATATCTAAACTGTATAAGGCCACGAAAAAATGACAAAAGAAGAGATACTAAAACTGATCAATTCGAACCTTACGTGCCACCTCGCGACATCGGTAGACGGCCAGCCGCATGTGCGCGGAATGATGGCATACCGCGCCGACGAGAACGGCATAATATTCCATACGGGCAACAATAAGGACCTCTTCAAACAGGTCCGCGACAACCCGCTAGTAGAGGCGTGCTTCTTTGACCGCAATACGAACACGCAGATCAGGGTGACGGGGAAGGTCGCCATCATCTACGATGACGGCCTGAAGCGCGAGATAGTCGCGATGAGGCCTTTCCTGAAGCCGTGGGTGGAAGAGCTCGGGCTCGACATGATCGCCGTCTTCCGCATAACGGATTGCGTCGCGTGCGTATGGACGTTCGAGGATAATTTTGCCCCCAAAAAATACATTAAGCTTTCCTAAGCTTATCCTCGCGCCGATGGCGGGAATAAGCGACCTGCCGTACAGGATGCTGAACCGCAAGTTCGGCGCGGAACTCGCGTTCACCGAGATGGTCAACGCCCGCTCGTTAAGCTATAACAACGTGAAGGCGCTGGAACTTCTCGGCTCCGTGAAGGCCGACAGGCCTCTCGGCGTCCAGATCGTCGGCAACGAGCCCGAGTACATCAACCGCGCGATAGAAAAACTCCATAAGCATAAATTCGATATCCTGGATTTTAACGCGGCTTGCCCGGAGCGCAAGGTCGTCGCGAAAGGCGAGGGGGCCGCCCTGCTCAAGGACCTGAAAAAATTAAAACGCATCCTGAAGATAATCGTCAGGGAATCGAGGTGGCCCGTCACGGTGAAGATACGCGCGGGATGGGATAAGGACACGGTAAACGCGAGGGAAGCGGCGCTTTATGCCGAGGACGCCGGGGTATCCGCAATTTTTATTCACGGCAGGACGCGCAACCAGCTCTACAGCGGGACCGTTGATTACAAAATAATAAAAGAAGTGAAGGGCGCCGTGAAGGTGCCCGTGATAGGCAGCGGCGATGTCCTGTCCGGCCCGCAGGCGAAGAAGATGTTCGACGAGACCGGATGCGACGGCATCCTGATAGCCCGCGGAGGACTAGGAAACCCGTGGATATTCAGGGAGATAGAGGCATACCTAAAGGACGGCACCGTCGTGGACAGGCCTTCGAAGGCCGTCGTGATAAAGACGATGACAAGGCACCTTAACTCCTCGATAGCGTGTTTCGGGACGAAGAGGGCCGTGCCCGCGTTCCGGAAATTCTTCAGCTGGTATACAAAGGGCCTCGACAACGTGCGCCAGCTGCGCGTGAAGGCCTGCTTTGCCGCCACGAAAAAAGAGATGCTGGCCGTGATAAAAGAGATTGACTAACTTGCGGTTTGCTTATAGACTATTTTTGAAACCTTTGGAGATGATATGAAGAAGAGAAGGATAGCGATACTCACCGGAGGCGGGGACTGCCCCGGGCTTAATGCCGTCATACGCGCCGTCGCGAAGAAGGCGATGGGCGAGGGCGGGGAGGTCATCGGCATCGAGGACGGTTACGAGGGCCTCGTAAAGAACAGGGTGAAGAAGCTCGAGAACCGCGACGTATCGGGCATCCTCACCATGGGCGGCACGATACTCGGCACCTCCAATATAGCCAACCCTTACCGTTATGCGATCAAAGGGAAGGGCTGTAAGCTGACCTTCAGGGATTACCATAAGAAGGCGATCAATAATTTCAAGAAAATGAAGGCCGATGCGCTCGTCGCGATAGGCGGCGACGGGACGCTTTCAATGGCGTACAGGCTTTTTGAGGACGGCATCCCTATTGTAGGCGTACCGAAGACCATAGATAACGATATAGTCGGCACGGACATAACGTTCGGTTTCGACACCGCGGTGACCATAGCGACAGAAGGCATCGACCGCGTCCATACTACGGCGCAGTCGCACCACCGCGTGATGATAGTCGAGGTCATGGGCCGCACCGCCGGATGGATAGCGCTGCATTCGGGTGTCGCGGGCGGCGGCGACATAATCCTGATACCCGAGATACCGTACGATATAAATAAAGTGGTAAGGAAGATCAAGGAAAGGCACGGCAAGGGCAAGAAGTTCAGCATCGTCGTCGTAGCCGAAGGAGCTAAGCCGAAAGGCGGCGATGTCGTAGTCCAGAGGATCGTGAAGGCGAGCACCGAGGCCGTCCGGCTCGGAGGCATAGGGTTCGTCCTCGGCGACCAGATAGAGAAGCTTACCTGCATCGAGACCCGCGCAGTGATCCTGGGCCACCTGCAGAGGGGCGGTTCCCCGACGCCGTTCGACCGGGTGCTCGCGACGCAGCTCGGGTCTAAAGCGATGGATTTCATAGATGAAGGCGCGTTCGGTTACATGGTCGGCATAAAACAGAACGAATTGACAAAAGTATCGCTGCGCGATGTAGCGAACGGAAAACGCCTCGTGCCGCCCGGTAATTACCTCGTGCAGGCCGCCCGCGCGCTGGGCACATGTTTCGGTGACTGAAATAACAGGAGGAAGAGATGTCGCTTAATATCAGTATCGAGAAGAAATCCGGTGACGTATTCGTCTTCACGATGAAGGGCTCCATAGATTCCGATACATATAAGGAACTGGATGACAGGGTATCGCCGCTGCTTAACGCCGGCGCCAAGGTCGTGATATTCGACATGGACGGCGTCGAGTATGTCAGCAGCATGGGCCTGAACACAGTATTCAAGGTCCAGCGCACGCTCGACAAGGTTTCAGGGACTTTTATGATGACCAATATCCAGCCGCAGGTCAAGAAGGTCTTCGAGATAGTCAAGGCGCTGCCGAGCATGAAAGTATTCGAGAGCATCGAGGAGGCCGACGCCTACCTCTATAAGATACAGTCCGAAGAGAGGAACAAGCAGAACCCTTCCGGGTTCTAAGGAGACACGATGAAAAAGTCCATATTGATAGCGCTTTTGCGCACGAGGAGCAAGTCGGCGGTCGAGTTCCAGAAGGTCCTCACGAAATACGGATGCATGGTCAAGACGCGCCTCGGCATACACGACGGCGCCGTCGGCAACTGTTCCGATACCGGCCTGATAATACTTGAACTCGTCGGCGCGAAGAAAGAGACGGCCGGCCTCGCAAGGAAACTCAACGCGATATCCGGTGTTTCGGCGAAGCTTGTCGACATATCCCTGAAGAAATAAGCATATGCCGCGTTGCCGCGCAGAAGCCGTCATAAAGAAGCTGAAGTCCCTCTCGAACCCTAAAAATGTCGAAGGCATGGCGCGGTTCGGCATCAATCCCAGCAATACCCTCGGAGTCCCCATACCGGAATTAAGGAAGATAGCCGGAGAGACGGGCAAGGACCACGCCGTCGCGCAGATACTCTGGTCATCCGGGATACATGAGGCGAGGATACTTGCCGGAATGGTCGATGACCCCGCCCTCGTCACGCCTAAACAGATGGACCTCTGGGCAGAAGGTTTTGATTCATGGGATACCTGCGACCAGGTCTGCTCGAACCTTTTCTCATATACCGCCGTTGCGCATAAGAAGACGTTCGAATGGAGCAGGAGGAAGGAAGAATATGTCAAGCGCGCAGGTTTCGCGCTGATGGCCTGCCTCGCCGTGCACGATAAGAAGTCAAAGGACGCGGTTTTTATCAGGTATTTTCCGGTGATCAAAAGGGAATGCAGGGACGAGCGCAATTATGTGAAGAAGGCCGTCAACTGGGCCCTCCGCCAGATCGGCAAGCGCAACTCAAGCCTGAAAAAATCCGCGCTGAGGGCTGCCAAAGAGATATATAAGATCGACTCAAAGGCTGCACACTGGATCGCGGCGGACGCGATAAGGGAATTGGAGAAGAGATGAACAGGATATTCATGCTGCTCGCGATATCGGAAGCGAAGAAGAACCTCAAGAAGATGGATGGCGGGCCGTTCGGCGCGTGCATAGTCAAGGGCGGAAAGGTCCTCGCGGCCGCGCGCAATACGGTGCTCAAGGACGACGCGTCATGCCACGCCGAGGTGAACGCCATACGGATCGCTTCGCGCAAGCTTAAGACGTTCGACCTGTCGGGCTGCGAGATATATTCGACGACGGAGCCGTGCCCGATGTGCTTCTCCGCGATACACTGGGCACGCATCGATAAGGTGATCTTCGGGACGGACACGAAGGACGCGAAGAAGATTGGTTTCAACGAGCTGATGATAACCGACAGCCGGCTGAAAACGCTCGGGAAGAGCAAGGTAAGGATCGTCCGGGGTTTCATGCGCAAGGAATGCCTCGAACTCTTCAGGAGGTTCAATGAACTGCCTAAAAAGAAGCTCTACTGACCGCCGCAGCGGCAGGTCGTGGATTAAGATATATATCTGGGCCGTCGTTATCTCGTCGGTCGCGTATTTCGGTTTCAACCTCGCGCGGGACATCTTCGGGGGTGAGGAGGCGAAGGTCCGCAAGTTCATCATGCAGGGCAGATCCCGCCTCGAGAAGAAGGATATCATCGGCCTCTCCGACATGGTCGCGGACGGCTATAAGGACAAATACGGCAATGACAGGATGACCCTCGTATACGGCACGAAATCCTTCCTGGCCTATTACGAGGACATCTTCATCAACATAGAGAAGGCGGATATTAAGCTAAACGAAGCGAAGGACGCCGCGCAAGCGGAAGTGACCGCACTCATGATATTCAAGACGAAGGAAAGCAAGCCCGGTCCGGCGTTGGAAGGGTTCGAGGGGGAGAAGGACAAATTCCTGCTGAAGATGATAAAAGAAAAGAACGGCTGGAAGCTCCTTGAAATAGAGTTCCTCCAGCCGCTGAATATTATGGGCGAGAAGATCGGTTAGGCCGGTTCATCATGACCTCGAGATCGGCTTTCTTCTCGATCTCGTTATACCAGGTCATCGAAGCATAGAACTGTTTCTGCGCTATCAGCAGTTCCTTGAATTTTTCCTTCCCTTCCTCGTATTTCTTCTCGTCGATCGGCGTTATCGAATCCAGCCTTACGACGGCATATCCGTTATTGACCTTTACCACCTGCCCGAACACCTCTCCGGGTTTCACGGAGAGCGC
>JBAYMW010000081.1:0-7190 GCA_041663405.1 Candidatus Omnitrophota bacterium
AATTTTTAGATCAGACGGCTTATCCGTGGAAGCTGAGAACACTGGCATCATAGACGCAATGAATATAATGATTGCTATAAATATTTTCATATTATCCTCCGTCGAACGTTTGAACTCAGCGGCCAAGCCCTGCTAAAAGATACCTGGCGCGGTCCGCTGGAGTGAAATGTTAGGCGCCTTTATTATTAAGTTTCTGCTTTAATTCTTTTATTTCTTTTTCTACTGGCCATTCGCTAAAAGCCATGTAGAGATAAAATATTAAATTTACAAATGGTATAAAAGACAGGAGGCAAAGCCATCCATTGTTACCCGTTTTCGATACCAGTTTATAAATAATAGCAACGTTTACAATGATAATTAACGCGATCATTATAAATAATAAGCTTCCTGTAAATATTTCATTAATTATATTCATTATATTTCCTTATTATTATATTCCGCCTAACGTTTGAACTCAGCGGCGGCGACATAAAAACAGGATGCCAGCGCCGTCCGCTGGAGTGAAATGTTAGGCCATTAAATATTGACCTTTTAAAGAACCTTTCTGCTTGCCCCTACCCATGTCCAAATTACTCTTTCTAATTTCCATGCTGAATCGGCGCTCGAATAAGTGTAAGCATAAAAACGCGTAAATGAGAATATAAGCACTTTTGTAACGGGGACACAAGCTCCGCATGTATTTTTGGACAAATAAATTATTGCGTCATTTTCATTTAGAGCAAAAAGTGAGGCCGAATTGTCCTCTTCGGGTTCTCTTATTGCCAATATTTTTAGGTTACCAGGTTTAGATATTGAATCTAGGCTCAAAGGATATTCGCCCTTTGCTTTTTTGTATTTCTCTAATTCCGCAATAACTGGATTTAGTTTATTGCATACTTGCCATTTCTGGAACATGCGGATTCCCTGGCCGGTAGCGGTAAGGCTTAAAGATAAAACGGCAATTATGACGAAATTGATCGTAATATTTTTTATTAGGTTTTCGATTTTAGGGGGTATTGAACTAACTATCAATAATAATAGGATAAATATCCATCCGTAATAGAAGATTACTCCGTATCCTTTGAATGCAATCCAAAAGCCGATAGCCCCTAATATTATTGCCTTTATTAAGGTTTGCTTATCTCGCATTCTTGTCTCCTTATTTAGCGATAAATTGGCATATATTATTTATTTTGTGGCCTAACGTTTGAACTCAGCGGCCAAGCCCTGCTAAAAGATGCCTGGCGCGGTCCGCTGAAGTAAAATGTTATGTGCCTATATTTACTCTTTTGCCCCAGCTTTAATGAGCAGCTGGACTATTTCATTGTGCCCTTTTGCTTTAGCTGCGTCTAAAGCGGTTCTACCATCTTTAAATTTAGCGTTCACATCGGCGCCTTTAGCAAGAAGTGCTTGCGCTATATCGAGATGGCCGTTCATAGATGCCAGCATTAAGGCGGTATTGCCTCTGTTATCTTTAGCATTTACGTCGGCACCTTTCGCAAGGAGGGCTTTCACTATATCGACATAACCCAATGCAGATGCCAATTTCAAGGCGGTCTGACCAATATGATCTTTTGCATTCACATTCGCGCCTTTAGCAAGAAGTGCTTGCGCTATATCGAGATGGCCTTCCGAGGAAGCTGCCATTAAGGCGGTAAAATCATCAATATTTTTTGCATTTACATCTACGCCTTTATTGAGAAGCACGTTGACAGTTGAGATATTGCCTTCTTGGGCAGCATTTATTAGGTTTTCTGCATCGCTTGCGTAAGAAACATGAACGAGACTTGCTATGATAAGCAGCGATGCCATAATGGAAATAATTTTTTTCATTTTTTATCCTTTATATTTATATTTCCCCACATAACATATATTATACGAATTCGCTTTTCGTAGGTTTTTGTACTTCCCTTTGAACATTATAGGACATAAAACGGGCGAATCAAGCACAAAAAAACTTTCTTTGTTTCGCATTTTGCCTGTAATAGCGTGATATACGAACTTCGCTTTTTCCGATATTTAATCCAATTCCTGCCCCGGTTCATTCCTTCTCCTTGAACGAGAGCGCCCTCTGTATCTCTTTCTTGACCTGTTCCAGGTCGAACGGCTTTGTGAGATAGCCGATCACGCCGAGGTTATACGCCCTTTTGATGTCGGTATATCCTCCGAGCGCGGAAATTATCACTATCGGTACGGCCTGCGTGGCGGGGTCCCTGTTAAGCATCTCGCAGACCTCGAACCCGCCGACATCCGGCATCATCAGGTCGAGCAAAATCAGGTCGGGCGCGAAAAGCCTTACCTTCTCGACGATATTCTTCGCGTCATTGAACGCTTCTACCTGGAACTCGCCGCCGGTCTCCAGGCTCTTCTTGAGGAAGAACGAGAAGTCGACCTCATCATCCACGACCAGGATCTTCTTCATAAACTCCCTTCCTTTTCCAGTGACAGTAACAGCCTCTTCAGTGATGGGCCGTATGCGTAGCCGCCGATATCGCCGTCAGAGGCGACGATACGGTGGCAAGGTATAATAAGAGGCCATGGGTTGCGGTGGAGCGCCTGAGCTACGGCGCGGGTTGCTTTAGGATTGCCA
This sequence comes from Candidatus Omnitrophota bacterium, assembly GCA_041663405.1. Taxonomy (GTDB): domain Bacteria; phylum Omnitrophota; class Gorgyraeia; order Pluralincolimonadales; family Pluralincolimonadaceae; genus UBA6215. The sequence continues at coordinate 2,570 of JBAYMW010000081.1, forward strand.
ATCTTTTCGGCGACCCACGCGTATGTGCGCGTCTCGCCGGAGGGTATCTTCATGATGCATTCGTATACGCATATCTCGAATGTTGTGCAGCCGTCAAACAGGACGGCCTTTTTTGCAGGAAGTGATTTTTTCCCTTTTCGTTTCACCTACCAGCGCCTTTCGCCTTAATATATGGTGGTATCTTATCGCGAACCTGTGCGACTCGTCCCTGACCCGCTGGATAAGCTGCAGCGCTTTCGATGAAGGCGGCAGCGCTATCGGCAGCGTCCTATCCAAAGTATATATGTGCTCAAAGACTTTTGCAAGCCCTATCATCGGGATCTTTCCTAAACCGAGCGCCCGCGTCTCGATCGCGGCGGAAGAAAGGTGCCCCCGTCCGCCGTCAATCAATATCAGGTCCGGAAGGTCGCGGCCTTCCTTAAGGACCCCCTTGTAACGGCGCCGGACTATCTCGCGCATCATCGCGTAATCGTCCTGCCCCTTTATATCCTTTATCCTGAACATCCTGTAATTCGATTTGTCCGGGCGTCCGTCCCTGAACGCGACCATCGAGCCGCACGCGCTCTCACCCTTGATGTTCGAGATGTCGAACGCCTCGATATGCCTCGGTATGGCCTTCAGCCCCAGGACCCCGGCAAGCTCGGCCATGCCGGCGCCCCCTGACGCGGCGGACATCCTCCTGCTGACGGCGGTGCTGAGCGCTTCTATCTGGTCGCGCACTCCGGCCGCTTCCTCGAACCGCTTTTGGGAGGAATATTCTTTCATCTTTCCGGACAGCCGCCTGATAAGCTCGCCCTTTTTCCCCTCGATGAAGAGTATCACCTCTTTTATCCTGTCGGCATAGTCCTCTTTGGATATTTTCCCCTCGCACGGCGCGGAGCAGAGCCCGAGGTCGTCGTATACGCAGGCTTTCTTAGGCAAGGAAGCACACGTCCGGAACATGAATATGCGGCGAATCGCCTTGACCACCTCATGCAGCAGCGTCGCGTCGGTGTACGGCCCGAAATATATCGAGCCGTCGCTCCTCTTGCCGCGCGCGGCCATGACGCGGGGAAAATCTTCTGCCATAGTTATCTTGATGAGCGGGTATGTCTTGCTGTCGCGGAGTTCGACGTTATATTTCGGCTGGTATTCTTTTATCAGGTTGGATTCGTAGAGCAGCGCCTCGGCTTCCGTGGCGGTCGTCACGAAATCTATATCGCGGACCTTCGCGACAAGCGCTTCGATCCTCGGGACGTGGTCCTTTGAGCGCTGGAAATACGAGCGGACCCTGTTGCGCAGCGAGGATGCTTTGCCGACATACAATACTTTCCCGGCATCGTCCCTGAAGATATAGACGCCCGGTTGGGCCGGAAGGCCGCTTACTTTTTCCTTGAGATCCATCTGGCCGCACCCTTAAGTTCTTCCACCCTGAGGACAACGCAGGCGGCAAAGAAGGCTATCATGCCTGCCGGAATAATTACCGCGATCTTGGCTACCGGGCGCATGGCGAGGTTTACGTCGAGCAGCATGAGCACGGCCGCCATAGCGGCTGAGGCCGCTGACACGCGGATAAAGGAATCGATCACCGGCCCGGCGCCGAGAGGCCCTATCTTCTTCTCCAACAGCGCGAACAGGATGAAGAAGTTCGCTATGCTCGCGATTGAAGTGGCCAACGCCAGGCCTCCGACCTTAAGGGGGAACATCAACGCGATATTAAGGACAAGATTTATCACAAGCGCGATGGCGGCGGTCTTTACCGGCGTCCTCGTATCTTTGAGGGAGTAGAACGCCGAGACGAGTATCTTGACGCCGGCATACGCGAAAAGCCCTATGGAATAGAATAAAAGCGCGCTCGCGGTTATCCCCGTGGAATAGCTGTCGAAGGAGCCGCGCTCGAACAGCGCGCGCACTATCGGGCCGGCGAGCACTATAAGCCCCACCGAAGAAGGTATCGTCACGAAGAAGACCGAGCGCAGCGAGAACGAGAGCGTCTGCTTGAACTTATCTATATCCTCCCTTGCCGCATGTTCGGACATCGTCGGCAGCATCGCCTGCGAGAAGGCCGTCCCGAATATCGCGAGCGGGAGCATCCAGAGCCTGTTCGAATAATATATGGCCGCGATGGCCCCTTCCCCCACTATGGACGAGAGAGAGGCGAGGATCGTGTTCACGAAGACATTTACCTGGTATATGCTCGCGCCCAGCACCCTCGGGACGAGCAGCCTGCCGACTTCGGCCGCGCCCGGATGCTTATACCTGTCAAGCCGCGGGAAAGCGAGCCCCCTTGAGGCGAGCTGCGGCACCTGGACCAGCAGCTGCAATACCCCTCCCGCCAGCACGCCTATCGCGAGGCCCATGACAGGCACCTGCATGGCCGGGCAGAGCCATAATACTGCGGCAATGAACACGATATTCCAGAGCGGCTGGCTGAAAGCCGAAGCTCCGAAGAGCTTAAGCGAATTGAGGATGCCCGTGGTATAGGCGGTCAACCCGACAAGGAATATATATGGGAACATCCAGCGCGTCAGCTCAACGGTAATGCGGAACTTCTCGGGATCTTTTATGAAACCGGGCGCTATCAGAGCGACTATCGCGGGGGTAAACGCCATTCCGAGCGCGGTTATCGCGGCGAGGACCACTATCATCACGTTCAACAGGGCCTGCGCGAGCCCCCAGAACTCTTCCTTGGTCTTTTTTACCGCATAGGAACTGAGCACTGGGACAAATGCCGCGTTCGCGGCGCCCTCCCCGACGAGGTCTCGCAGCATGTTCGGTATCCTGAAGGCGACGACGAACGCCTGCAGCGGCACCGAGGTCCCGAAGACCGCGGCTATGATTATATCCCTGGCGAAGCCCAGCAAACGGCTCGCCGCTATGCCGAGGCTTATTACCCCGGCTGATTTTGCCAGCGATTTATGAGTTGACATTTTCCGCCTTATATGGTATTTTTACATAACCGTAACTTAAAAGGAGATATAAAGTTGCCAAATCTGCCAAACGCCAAGAAAAGAATACGCCAGGACAAGAAAAGGCGCGCAAGGAACGATAAGGTCGAATCTGAAATAAAGAGCCTTGCCAAAAAGTTCATAATGGCCCTTACGGCCAAGAAGAACGACGAAGCAAAGAAGCTCGGACTTTCTCTCGTATCGAAGCTCGACAGGGCCCGTTCCAAGGGTATCCTCCACAGGAACACCGTGTCGCGCAAGAGAGCCCGCATCCTATCTAAGCTCGCTAAGCTCAGCTAGCCTTATCACAAGAGATTCCAGGATAACCTTCTTATCAAGGTCCCTTGTCTTCACGTCGCGGTCTGCCTTCGACAGGAATGAGAAACATTCCTTCAGCCAGGCTCGCGCGCGCGGGGACTGTCCCATCGACCTTGCTTTGCGCTTCAGCGATGCCCCTATAGCCCCTATTACCAGCTCGGGCTTCGTAGAATCCCTTAACAGGCCCGACAATATGCGGAGCGCATGGGCCTTATTGCCGGAGCACATCGCATCGGTCATATCGAAGACGCTCTCTTCGAGCGACCTTCCGACAAGCGTTTCGACGTCTTTCTTCTCTATTACCTTCCTGTCGCCGGTATAATTCGCGAGCTTTTCCACCGCCATCCGGATATACCCGATATCATTGCCTATCTTGCCGATCAGGAGGTCCAACGAATCCCCGCTAATCTGTTTATTATATAACGAGGCCCTTTCGTTTATGTAGCGCTTCAGGTCCTCGCCTTCCGGGCTCGAAAAGTTCTTTACCTTTGCGCATTTCGACAGTCCTGACAGGAAAGGGTCTTCGCCGGCTTCTTTCGGGGTCACGTTTGCGGTGATGACAAGGACGGTGCTCTCGTAGCCGTCCTTCGCATAATTGGCGACAGGTTCCCTGGCTTCCTTGGGCAGCCTGTCGGCATCCCTTATCACCACGAAACGCTTCGGGCTCAGGAACGGCTGGGTATTGACCGCGTCCTGGAATCCCTGCGGGTCAAATTGGTCGGAATAGAAGATCGAGTAATTCAGGTCGGCGTTGCCGCCGGAGAGGGTCTGCTTCTTGAGTTCTTCGAGGGCTTCCCCTTTAAGGGCGCTCTCTCTTCCAATAAAAAGATATACTAAACCGGGCATCTGAAGGCCCTACCAATCCTCAACGGTCCTTTCAACGATCCTTTTCGCCAGGTCCTCGATGGCCTCATTTATCGCTGTTTCTTCCGATTTGGCCTTCGGGCCTGTCAGCGCATACTCCTGGTAACCGACAAAACCCTGTTCGGTCCAGACCGTCTTGGCGTTGACTACGTCCTCAAGGGATATGTTCACTATTATATTCGCCCTGTATTCTTCGACGTTCTCGCTGCGCTGGTCGTACCTTAGGGGCTGCTTATTGTAATTTATCAGCGCGCCGCGGATAACCAGGTCCGCCTGGTCTTCATTCGATACCACACTAAGGTATCCGTCCACCATGAACTTGTTGACCACGGCATTCGTGACCTTAACCTCCATGCCGGCGCGGTAGAGCCTGTAGGGGTTCTTGTCGGAAAGGTCCGAATTGATGTTCAAGTCCACCTGGTTCTCGAAGGGCTTGATATATATCTTTGTCGATTTGCCGTACGCGAGCGAGCGGGTGGAATAACCGCAGCCCGAAACAAATACCGTCACCA
>JBAYMW010000082.1:0-7157 GCA_041663405.1 Candidatus Omnitrophota bacterium
GCATGAATATGCTCGCTATTATGACGAACGGGTTTCGTATGAACCTCTTTAAGTCCCTCTCTGTCACCGCAAGCGCCCTCATAACCTGCCTCCCGGCATCTGCCTCGGGGCTCCGGCGCCTATAAGGAAGCTGACCTTCTGCGCTTCCGTTTCCCGTATCGTCTTGCCCGTGTAATGTATAAAGACGTCCTCGAGCGTCTGTTCGTGTATTGCAAGGTACTGCGTCGTGACGCCCATCTTCTTGAACTCCTCGAAGAGCGCCGGCATGGATCTTGCCGCGTCCTCGACGTATATCCGGAAGCTCTCGTCCTTCTCGGTAATTTTCTTGATGAAGCTTATCGCTTTCAGTTTTTCCATGACTTCCGGCCCGGCATTGCCCAATGTGACCTCGATGATGTCGAAGCCGCCGATGTTCCTCTTCAGGTTGGCCGGCGAATCGAGCGCGACGATCTTGCCGTAATCGACTATCCCGATCCTATCGCAGAGGACATCGGCCTCGTCCATGTAATGGGTCGTGATAAATATCGTCAGCTTCGTATCCTCGCGTATCTTCTGGAGCAATTCCCATATGACGCGCCGCGACTGCGGATCGAGGCCTATCGTCGGCTCGTCGAGGAACAGGATATACGGCTTATGTATGAGCCCGCGCGCTATCTCGAGCCGGCGCCTCATTCCGCCGGAATATGTCGCGACAAGGTCCTTTGCCCTGTCCTTCAGGTCGACCTTATCGAGGAGATAATCTATGCTCTGCTTTCGTTCCTTCTTCGGCATATCGAAATATTTGCCGTATATATCCAGGTTCTCGTATGCCGTCAGGTCGAGGTCGCTGGTAAGCGCCTGTGAGACGACGCCGATCTCGCGCCTGACGAGTGACGGGTGTTTGACGACGTCCGTGCCCCTAATATTCGCACGGCCCGAAGTAGGCTTCATAAGGCATGTCAATATCCTTATAAGCGTAGTCTTACCCGCGCCGTTCGGGCCGAGGAAGCCGAAGATCTCGCCTTCGTTGACGGAGAAACTGACGTCATCGACCGCCCTGACGGACGGGAACTGTTTTACTATATTTTTTACTTCTGCCGCATATGCCATATTATTCCCCGAAGGCGGCTGTAGCTGTCATGCCCTGTTTCAACAATCCTTTAGGCTCGTCGATCTTGACCTTGACCCTGAACGTCTTTATGTCCTGGCGCCCGCGCTTCACGTCGCGCTGGGTAGCAAATTCGCCTTCGCTGTTTATTTCGGTGACCCGGCCTGTAAATACTTTCTCCGGTAACGAGTCGGCCTTGATCTTCACGATATCACCGAGCTTCACATGGGATACGGCCGTCTCTTCCATGTCGACGCGCAGCCAGATATATTCCAGGTCTACTATGGTCAGGACTGTGGAGCCGGCCGGCACGAACTCACCGGGCTCGTAAGCCCTTAACGTAACGGCTCCCGATATAGTGGATTTTATGACCGTATCGTCAAGGTTGACCTTCGCGACCCGCAGCGCCGCTTCCGACTGCTTGACGCCGGCCTCGGCATAGGACTTCTGCGCCTCCGCCTTGTTCAGGTCGGCAACGGCGGTATCATATGCGGTCTGCGCCTTATCGACGTCGTTTTGCGCGACGAGCTTCTTCTCGAGCAGCCTGGAATTCCTCTCCAAGTCGCGCTTAGTGTCGACGATCCTGACTTTTGCTTTCTCTATGTCCGCGGCCGCATTCAAGAGGCTCGCTTTCGCGACATCAAGGTTCGCCTGCGCCTGCTCATATTCGGCGGTCTTCTTCTCGGGATCGAGAAGTATGGCTGTTTCGCCGGCCTTTACATAATCGCCTTCCTGGAACTTGACCTCTTTGATGCGCTCGGTTATCTTCGGGCTCAGGTTGACCTCTGTCCCCTCGATTATGCCGGTCGTCTGGAACGTGCCCTTAGCGGGTTTTTTCGGCAGCAGGAAAGCTATGACGCCCGCGGCCAACGCCGCAATTGCCAGGATCGCGACCAACCTTATTATCTTATTTTTCATTTCAGGATACCTCCGAAGAACAACTTTTTGATATTCTCTTTCGCTTCCTTCGCCGTGAACGGAACTTCCTCCAATAATATCGCAATAAGCGTGATCTGCATCATGCCTATCAGGTTCAGCGCGGTTATCTTAGGGTCAACAGGCTTGAAGACGCCCTCATCAATGCCTTCTTCTATTATCCCCTGTATTATCTGCGCGTAAGGCAGGATGCCGTTCTTGAGCGCCTCCCTGAAAATTACAGGCGCGCCGCCGGCCCTGCTGAACAGCACCCTGAACAGCCCGCCGCGGCCGGTCACCATCTCTACATGGAGGTCAATAAGCCTTTCGAGCCTCTTGCCGGGAGAAGGGATATTCGAAATGCCGTCGACCACATGCGCCCTGAGCTCGGCGGATTTCTCCCTGACCATGTTCGCGCATAATTCGTCCTTACTCCTGAAATAATGATATATTATGCCTTCGGAGACGCCCGCCTGGCGGGATATCTGCTGTGTCGTCGCGCGGTCAAAACCTTCCTTAGCGGCGACAACCATGACGGCATCTATTATCTTACGCCTGGTATCTGTCTGTTGCACTGCTGCTTGCGGCATTGTCTCTCCTATTGAGTGAGCACTCACTCAATAGGTAGTATATATCCGGGAGCCCTGCTTGTCAAGAAAATTCGGATTGACGTACTTTCAGCGAGGACTTACAATGAATCATGATCCGGCCAAATCAAAGGAGGACATAATGTTTAAGCACTGGTTCCCTGTTTTTCTTGCAGTTTCCGCTGTATCCGCATTTATCCTATCCCCCCTCCTTCCGGCTGCCCAGAACCTTTCCAGGATGATCCGTGCAGATGCCGGGAGCGCCGATGCCCCTATATTATTTTGTGTGGGTATCCACATCGAGCCGTTCGGCGCGACGGTCGGCGGAAAGAAAAAGCAGGATTACAACAATATCGAATTCCTTAAACTACACGCGAAGAACATAGATGAGATGGCGCGGATAGTCGAAAGGCACGGCGGCAAGATGACCGTGCAGGCGCAGACCGCATTCACCAGCTCCTGCTATAAAAATAACGAAAGGATACTTGCGGAACTGCGCGCGAGAGGCCATGAGATAGCCCTGCATTTTCATGAGGACGCGCATCTGGGCAGGAATTGCGATACCCTCCCCCCTTCCGAGTGGACCGCAGTCATGAAGGAAGAGATCGATTGGCTGCAGAAAGCCGGCGCCGGGGACGTGCGTTACTGGAGCGGCGGAAATGTCTACCCGCACGTACTTGAGGCCGCGGCCGCCGCGGGCCTGCAGTTCATGAGCGACTATAAGAACCCGAAAAAACAGGAGGCCGATGCCTCCCTTCTGGCAATAAATCCGTGGCGTCCCGCAGGGGAACCTTCTGACGGGGATTTGGCCGGATTCTCTAAGCACGACCCGAAAGGCAGGATCGTCTACCTTCCCGACGGCATATTTGCGAGCGCTGATTTCAAGGAGCGCAAGCAGGGCGGCACCGCCTCATTCCTCGATTACCTTACCGACGGCCTCGAACGTTCACTGCTCGCGGCAAGGAAAGACCGAGTTAACGTCTTCCACATAACACTGCATCCGGGCGAGCTCAAGGGCCCGAACGGCATGAAGCTGTTCGATGACTGGCTTTCGCAGGTCATAGAACCGCTCGTACGCGAAGGGAAAGTCCGGTGGGCGACATTCTCCGAGATGGGTGAGAAATATATCGCATGGGAGACGGCGAATCCCGGCGTCGACCCGCGCGCTTCGGCAGGAAAAGGTTATATGACCTTCGCGGTGAACGTCCACGACTGGGTCAATGTCAATGAAAGTGCGGATACCATCAACAGGCTCGTTGACATCTTCAATAAATACAAGGTGCGCGGTGATTTCTATTTCACGGCGCCGTCGGTCAAGGCATACGCGGACAAGCGGCCCGATGTGATCAGGAAGGTCAAGGAGAGCGGGATGACGATAAGCTACCATATCCGTCCTCCCTGCCCCATCTACAGCGGTTTCTGCGGGCCATTGCAGATACTCGACGACGCATCCTTAAAAAGGACTTTGCTCGATTATGAGACCTACGGCCTCGACCTGGAGACGGGCGGAATAGACAAATCCAGGCCGGGCGGTTATTCTTACGTCGCAAAAATTTTCGGGCGGCCGCCGGTCGTCGCTTCGCCGCAGGTCTCGGATCAAAGGATAAGGACCGCATGCGAGGATATTTATAAATCCATGGGCGCGAAGATGGAGGTCCTATACCACGAGGAGGGCACTCCGGCAGACGATCCTTTCCAGTACAAGAACGGCCTGCTGGTAAGGCCGAGTGATTTCAGCATTACAAGATGGAAACTGGCCGGGGAAAAAGACGACTCGTTCTGGTGGAACAGGCTCATGAGGGAGGACGCGGACAAGTTCGACCCTGTGGCAAAGCTCAAGGAAGAGCTCGCGGCATGGAAATATCCGAGAGCTCCTTTTATAACCGCCCTTATCCATGAGAACAATTTTTACCATTTCGGCGCCGAGACCTGGAAGGCATATTACTTCTCGGATAAGCAGTTCAGGACGCCTGCCCCTTCCCCATACGACCTGAACCTTCCGGACCCGGGGAAGATGCGTTCAAGACAGGAACAGGATAAGATATGGAAGGCATATGAGGGAATGGTAGCCTACGCGGCCGCCAACCTTAACGTAGTTACCTCGGAAGACATCGTAAAACTCTCAAATAGATAAGCCGTCTATCTCCTGCAGCATCTTCTCGCGGATATCGTTCGATACCGCAGGCACTGCATGGAAAAATTTGTGCAGTTTGACCTCGATCCCGCACACTCCGAAGGTGCCTGTGTCCGTCGTCTTTCCGATTGCATCCTTTATGCCGTTCTTATCATAATCCTCCTCCGCCCCGCCCGTCGTGTTGAGGATTATTGCCCTCTTGCCGTTCAGCAGGCCCACGAGGCCTTTCCCGCCGGCCGTATAGGCGAAACCGAATGAGAGCACCCTGTCTATATAGCCTTTCAGGATTGCAGGCTGGCCGAACCACCAGATCGGATGGATGAATATAAGCGTATCGGAATTCTTTATGAAGTCCTGCTCCCTTTTGATGTCCTCGGGGGGCTTGCCCTGCTTGAACCCGGCAAAGTCGCTGCCTTTCAATACCGGGTCGAACCCGAGCTCGTAAAGGTCCCGCACGTCATATTGCTTGCCTTCCCTTTTCAGTTTAGCTTCGACCTTCTCCCTTATCGCGTGGTTGAAACTCTTAGGATTGGGGTGCGCGTAAATTATCAGGTATCTCATTGCGGCATTTCCTTTCCGAATATTTCGAACTCATAGAGCGAATAACCGTACTTTGTCTTGCGGTCGGTCCCGTACATGCGGACGAACCTGCCGACCGTGTTCAATCCCGTTATCTCCTCTGTACCTCCCGCCGCGTTGCCGGTCGAGTAAAAGGTGCTCCATTCCTTGGCATTGTCGGACACCTGCAGTTTGAATGCCTTTGCGGCCGCGGCCTCCCATTCAAGCCTTACGGCTTCGATGATACAGGGCTTACCCAGGTCTATAGATACCCACTGCGGATCGAAGAACTCGGACGACCACCTGCTGTTCATGTCGCCGTCGGTCACGTACTTTGCGGGCATCGCCTCGCTCTCGAATGTGGAAGCAGCGGCTTCCTTTCCGCGGGAGATGATCTTTGGCGCGGACGGATCCTCGGCGAAAACGGCGGATACATTCTTATGCTTGTTCATGGAGACCCTGGCGGGATTATCCGCGCCGAGCGACGGATCTCCCGTCCAGCCGGCAAACTTATAACCGATCTTCGGCAAGGCGGTAAGCTTGACCTTCTCGCCCTTATTATACCTCGGCAGGCGCGGGTCGACGGTTATCCTGCCGTTCTCCGCGGATGTCGTAAGGAAAAACGTTCCCGGTATCTCTTTCGCGTAAACCCTGACGTAGTCTATCTCGTGGTACTGCGGGAACACCGTGGTCGCGTCGGGATTGCCGGGCATTATGCCGCCGACGGCCGTGTTGAGAATTATATAGAACGGCTCCTTCGGGACATTCCTTGCCCACGAAGACCTCTGGACCCCGTCAATGAACCAGCGCAGCTCGCCCTCGTCCCATTCGAGCGCGTATACATGGAAATCCTTCGTGTAGTCCGGGCCCGCGAATATCTTTGTGTCGTACCTGTTGCCCGGATAGACCCCATAATGGTTTGTCATGTGTATGATGTTCGGCTTGCTGCCCACGAGCTCCATGATGTCTATCTCGGGAGGCCATCCTCCTTTATCCGGCATCATCCAGTGCGCCGGCCACATGCCCTTGGTGCCGGGAAGCTTCGCGCGCACCTCGACCCTGCCGTACTGGAATGCGAACCTGCCCTTCGTCTCCACGAGGCCGGACGTATAAGCGCGCCCGCCCATGGTCTCCTTATCGCTCTTTAATACCAGCTTGTCGTTCTTGATATAGGCGTTCTTCGGCGTATAATACTGGAGCTCGTTGTTCTTGACCAGCGCGGCGTCCTCGACATACCATTTTTTCTTATCGATGCTTTCGCCGGAGAACTCGTCGTTCCAGAGGAGGTGCCATCCCTTCAATTCGGGGGTGGGCGACGCTTTTTTTTGCGCGCATTCCGCCCGCGCCGGAAGGCAGAGGCATGATACGATGGCAATACACAAGGCTGCTGCGGCTTCTTTCATCATAGTTTGAACTCCCTCAAGAATTTCGCGGATTCCTCCGGAAGAGCCACGTTTACCGTGATGCCCGAACCGATCTCAAAACCCGCCGGCGTCGTAAGGCGCGGCAGGACCTGTATATGCCAGTGGTAATACGGTTCGCCCGCGGAATGATGCGGGACCGTGCGTACGATATAATTCAGGTCCGGATTGTTCATGCCGTGATAGAATTTCGCGAGCACGTCGCGGAGTATCTGCGCGAGCGGCTCGATATCCTGCGGCTGCAGGTCCGCGAAGGTCGTGGCGTGCTTGAGCGGGATTATGCAGACCTCATAAGGCAGCATCGCCGCGTACGGGACGAACGCGACGAACTTTTCGTTCTGCATAACGAGCCGCTCCTTCTCCGCGAGTTCGTTCTTTATTATATCGCAGAAGACGCACCTGCCAAGCTCATCATAATAGCGCTGCGCCGCCTCTATCGCGAACCTTTCGTGCAA
>JBAYMW010000083.1:0-7077 GCA_041663405.1 Candidatus Omnitrophota bacterium
CCAACAACAAGGTGGTGCATGAACAGAAAAAGGGTAAAGGGCGAGACGGTCGGCTCGATAATGAAGAACGAATTCCTGGCCGTCCCCGAACATTTCAGCATAGATGAGACGATAAAACATTTCAGGACCGCATCCCTGGAAAAGGTCTCGAAGCCTTCCTATATATATGTCGTAGACCCGAACGGCCATCTCGTAGGCGTAGTCCAGATGAGGGACCTTCTTAGCCACGCGCCCGGCGTCCTCGTGAAAGATATAATGCTCAAGAACGTGGTGAAGGTCCATGCGGAGATGGGCCAGGAAGAGGCGGTAAAACATTTCATAAAGCACAGGTTCCTTGCGATCCCCGTCGTGAACAACGACCAGATGCTCGTCGGCATAATAACGGCCGATGAGATGGTCGATATTGCCGAACTTGAGGCCGAAGACGATATCGCGAAGATAGTCGGTACCGGCGTCGACGAGATAACGAGCCGGTCTATACCGCGCATAGTCCGGATGAGGCTTCCCTGGCTCGCGGTAAGCATAGTGAGCGGCCTCACATGCGCGTTCATACTAGGTTGGTTCGAACACGAGATGAAATCGGTCATTGCGCTCGCGTTGTTCATACCGATAGTCCTCGGTCTCTCGGAGAGCACCGGAATGCAGTCCTCTACGATAGTGGTCAGGAATATGGCCTTAGGCAGGGCGTCTTTCAAGGACGTCAGCTGGCTGCTGCAAAAGGAGATATTCGTGGGTGTCATAGTCGGCCTCATATGCGGTATGTTCGTAGGGGGAGCAGCGAGCCTCTGGCAGGAGAACGCGAACCTCGGGGCCGCGCTCGCGATATCGATGTCGATCTCGATCATACTGTCGGGAGTCATCGGTTCATTCCTGCCGTTCATCTTCCGTTTCATGAAGATCGATCCCGCCTTATCCTCGGGGCCGATAGTATTGGCCACATGCGATGTCATCACGCTTTTGATATATTTCAGAGTCTCAGGTTTCTTTCTGGCGGGCTAAAGGAGGCCCTTAAGGTGATCCCATGAAAAATAAATATAAGATAGAGGTCTTCCCGAACCTGCATAAAGGTTACGAGATAAATATAGAGATCCCCGAATATACCTCGGTCTGCCCGAAGACGGGGCTCCCGGATTTCGGCACGATAACGATAAGGTACATGCCGGGCAAGTCGTGCATAGAATTGAAGTCGCTGAAATATTACATCGTCGGCTACCGGAACATGGGTATTTTCTACGAGAATGTCACCAATAAGATCCTCAAGGACGTAGTGTCCGCGTGCAAGCCCAAATGGTGCGTAGTGACGGGTGATTTCAACGCGCGCGGGGGGATAAGGACGACCGTGACCGCCAAATACCGCGTGAAATAATGAAGATAACGACAAGGAGCGGGGATAAAGGCAGGACGAAATTATGCGGCGGCAGGCCCGTATCCAAATGCGACCTAAGGGTAAAATCCCAGGGCATATTGGACGAGCTCATATCGTTCCTCGGTTTAGCGAAGGTAAAGGTAAAGGACCCCTCGGTCAGGAAGAAGATCGGGCTTATCCAGAGGGACCTTTTCAGGATAATAGGTTATATATCATCCGGCGGTGTCCGGGCGGGCTTCTCGGTAAAGGATTGCGACGTCAGGATGCTTGAGCAATTCGGCGACGCGGTCGAGGAAAAGATAAGGATGCCTTCGGGGTTCATAGTCCCCGGGGTGAATGAAAGCTCAGCCGTCCTGCATATCGCCAGGGCGGTCGCGCGCCGTGCGGAATGCTCCGTAGTCGAGCTCGGAACAAAGATGGATATAGATCCTTGCATAACCGCCTACATTAACAGGCTGTCGGACCTTCTGTATGTCTTCGCTGTTTGTGAGGAGAAGGGCTCCGACCCTGCCTGATATGGCCGCTTCCGGTCCTGTCGATATGCGTGTCCGCGGGATCTTCTCATTTCTTGCCGGGCGTTATGACCTGTTCAACGCGCTTGCCAGCATAGGAATGGACCGGGGATGGAGGAGGAGGGCGGCCGATTTGGCGCTAAGCGCCATGAAAACCGGTTCGTGCGTGCTCGACCTCTGCGCCGGCACGGGAGACCTCGCCATCGAGATTGCGTCCAGGGACATGCATAGCCGCATAGTAGCGCTGGATTTTTGCCCTGAGATGATGGAGATCGGGAAGAGGAAGGCGCGCGCGAGAGGAGTTGACGGACGGATAACCTGGACCGAAGGGGACGCCGCAGATATGCCGTACGGCGGCGGGACATTCGACGCGATCACGTGCGGTTTCGCGTTGCGCAATATGTCGAAGGACCTTGATAGGGTATTCGCGGAATCGTGCAGGGTATTGAAGGCGGGCGGAACGATGATAGCGCTGGACTTGACGCGCCCCGAAGGACGGATCAGGGCCATACTGCACAGGATATACCTTAAATGCGCGCTGCCCGTCATAGGGTTCATAATATACGGAAAGACATCCCCGTTCAAATATCTCGGGGATTCGATATCGGGTTTTTACACGGCCAAGGAAGTCAAAGCTATGTTCCTGAAGGCGGGTTTCAGGGAATGCGGATACGAGCCGGTAGGCTTCGGCGCCGCAGGGATATACACGGCCGTAAAGTGACGTCTATCATATGAATAAAATATTGGTGTGGCTGGCCGCGCCAAGGCCCCAGTTTTTTACGGCGGCAGTGGTGCCGGTCGCGTTGGGCGCCGCGGTCGCGTGGAACGGCACGGGCCTCATCGACTGGGGGCTCTTCTGGATCGCTATGTCAGGCGCGGTGCTGGCGCAGGCCGGGCTTAACCTGACGAACGACTATTATGATTTTAAGAGCGGCACCGACGTGGTCAACAAGACCCCGACGCCCTTCAGCGGGGGCAGCGGAGTGATCACGAAAGGGCTGCTGAAACCGGCGGAGGTGCTGGCGGCAGGGCTCCTGTGTTTTGCGGCGACCGCAGCCATAGGATTTTACCTTGTATTTTTGACAAAAGGATATATGCTTATAGTCATAGGTGCGATAGGCATATTCCTGGCGTTCTTTTATACGGCATCGCCCATGAAGATGGGTTATACGAGGTTCGGTGAGCTGGCAACGGGCATAGGTTTCGGCCCGTTGATGGTTTTGGGTTCGTATTATGTACAGGCGCGCCGCCTGGCGTGGGAGCCGTTCTGGGCCTCTGTGCCTGTGGCCATACTGATCGCGCTTGTCCTGTATATAAACGAGTTTCCCGATTATGAGGCAGACAGGATATCCGGGAAGAATAACACCGTGGTATCTATCGGGAAGAAGAAGGCTGCCGGGTATTATGCGTTGTTCATGATATCAGCATATCTGGCGGTGGCAGCCGGCGTTGCATCGGGGATATTTCCGGGATTGTCCCTTATTACTGCGGCGACTTTTCCGTTGGCCGCGATAGCGATAAAGACCGCAAGGACGCATTACGATAAGATAAAGGAGCTGTTGCCGGCGAACGCGCTTACGGTGGCGGTGCATTTTCTGTTCGGGCTGCTTTTTACATTGTCTTACGTGTGGGGGAGAACATAGGAGGGGCGGATGGTAAGCAATAGGACGATCCTGGGGCTTGTGTGTTCGGCTGTTTTGGTTTTATCGGGGAATTTCAGCTTCGCGCAGGAGACGGCGGGTGCAAACCTGCTCGTCCCGAGCGCGATGCAGGGGACATGGGATAATAACAAGGGTGTCGCGAAACACGCCTATACCTCCGAAGGGGCCCGCCTCGAGGGCGCCCAGTCGGTACAGGTCAAATACAACGTAAGCGGGGATAAACAGGAGTCCGGCTTCTGGTTCGGCCTGATAGGCAGGGACCTGAGCAAATATTCCGAGGTCAGTTTCTGGGTAAAAGGCGAGAAGGGCGGGGAAGAGTTCAAGGTCGGGATGAAGGACAGCTCGTATTTTGAGGACAAGATGGATATAAAGGACCTTCTTCCCGGAGGGATCACAACGCAGTGGCAGAAGGTTTCCATACCATTGGCGGATTTCAAATCTATAAAGAACTGGTTCAGTATGGATAATTTTTCCATCACTTTCCGCAACGATTACGGTGAGCCGTTCACGGGGACCATATATGTCGACGGCCTCGCTTTGGGCGGAGAGAGGGCCGGGGTAGAGAGGCAGCCGGTCATTAAATGGGAATCGCCGGAACCTTCCACGATGACGGACGACCAGTTCCTGGATCTGGTCGAGCATTCCGCCTGCATGTTCTTCTGGGAAGAAGCGAATCCGGAGAACGGCCTCATAAAGGATAATTGCACGGCCTTCATGGCGGATAACGCGCCCATGGCCAGCATCGCGTCGGTCGGCTTCGGCCTTCCCGCGCTGTGCGTCGCGGTCGACCGCGGATGGCTGCCGAAAGATAAGGTCGAGCAGAGGATCATCACGACCCTGAAGTTCTTCAGGGACAAGGCGGAATGCGTCCATGGCTTCTATTACCACTTCCTGGACATGAGGACAGGGGAGCGTTGGGGCGGCTGCGAGCTCTCGTCCATAGATACGACGCTGCTGATGGCCGGCGTCGTTTATGCCGGGGAGTACTTCAAGGGCACCGAGGTAGAAAAACTAGCGAAAGAGCTTTACGACAGGGTCGATTGGGCGTGGATGATGGACAACGGGACGACGCCGAGCATGGGATGGTTCCCCGAGAAGGGATTCCTGCCCTACAGGTGGTCGGGATACACTTCCGAGCATCTCGTGCTGTATTTCATGGGCATCGGCTCAACGACGCATCCGATGTCCCCGGACTCGTGGGGCGCATTCAGCCGCGGCATGAACACCTACAAGGAGTACAGGTTCAGCGGTCCGCCGGCGCTCTTCACCCACCAGTATTCGCATTGTTTTGTCGACTTCAAGGGCAAGGAAGACAGGTTCATGGATTACCAGGAGAATTCCGTGCAGGCGACGCTCGCGAACAGGCAATGGTGCATAGACAACATGACGCGCAGCAAATCGTACGGCCCGGACTGCTGGGGCTTGACCGCCTGCGACGGCCCGGACGGTTACAAGGCATACGGCGCGCCTAACGGCGAGAACGACGGCACCGTGTCGCCGACCGCGGCGATATCCTCGATAGTCTTCACGCCGGAGCTGTCGATCAAGGCGGCGAAATTCATGTATTCAAATTACAGGGACAAGATATGGGGCAAGTACGGTTTTGTCGACTCGTTCAACTGGGACAGGAAATGGGTCTCGAACAGGTATATCGGCATAGACCAGGGCCCTATAGTCCTGATGATAGAGAATTACAGGACCGGGAAGGTCTGGAAGACGTTCATGCAGAACGAGAATATCAAGACCGCGATGAAACTCTGCAATTTCACGAAGCCGAAGAAGGTGATCGATTCGGTCGACCTGTCCGGCAAATGGTACCTGCGGACCGGCGATGATTTCAAGTGGTCCAAGCTTAAGTCGGTCGGCAAGGAATGGAAGCAGGTCACGGTGCCGGCAGGATGGGAGGCCCAGGGCTTCGATAATTACGACGGATATGCCTGGTATTGGTACAGCTTTAAGCTCCCGAAAGAAAAGAAGGATCTCTGGAGCGAGAATGGCGCGAAGATACTGCTTAGGTTCGGAGGGATCGATGATTGCGATATGACTTTCCTCAACAAGAACCTGGTCGGCCAGAGCGGGCTCTTCCCGCCTAAGCACCAGTCCGTATGGGAGAAGCAGAGGGAGTACGCGATCCCGCTGAAGATGATAAACTTCAAGTCCGAGAACGTGATCGCTGTCAGGGTCTACGACTCGGGCAGGGTCGGCGGCATATATAAAGGCCCGGTCGAGATAAAAGTAGTGAAGGAAGAAACGCTGGAATAAATGGGGAGAAAAAGGGACCACTTCGAGATACCCGCCTGCGCATGGCACAGGGCCCTGGGCGACATACCTTCGGGGACGGCGAGCAGCTGCCCCGACAGGGGGGTCGCGTTGGGCGGCTTCGGCGCGGGCTCCTTCATGTACAGCATCTCCGGTTCGTTCGGGCCGTGGTCGCTGAAGGCCGGGGCTTACGACCAGTGGTGGCTCGACTCATCGGCGTTCCATTTCAGGGAGAAGGTCGGCGCTAAGGAAGAGAATATACGCACGTTATCTACGAGCCCGCTGCTGAGATCCAAATGGGAAAAACTGAAGAAGGGAGACGCGGAATATCACGCGCTCCAGCCGAAGGGATGGGTCACGTACGGCTGCTTCGACCTCGACGTATCCCAAAAATTCTTCTCGCCTATAATCCCGCACAATTACAAGGAGACGTCGTATCCCGTCGCGGTCTGGCAGTTCAAGGTCTCGAACCGCACGAAACACAGCGCGGAGGCCACGGTCGTGCTGACGTGGCAGCAGCCTCCGTTCAGCGGGAGCCTTCCGCGCAAGGGTTACGGCAATCATGCCGTCCAGTCCGGCGACAACAACATGTTCGGCGTTGTCATGAAGGCAAACCACCCGGATAACGTCCCCGAGACCCAGGGTTCGGAATGGTGCATAGCGGCAAAGAGCTCGGAAGGGGCCAAGGTGATAAGGGCGGTCGATTGGGCGAAGGAAGCCCCCGGTTCTGAGGCTATGATAGCGGTGGAGATGTCGCTCGAGCCGGGAGAATCGAGGACCGTGCCGATAGTCATCGCATGGGATTTCCCGGTGGTAAAATTCGGCGACCCGCACAAGACCGGGACGGAATGGTGGAGGAAGTATACCGAATATTTCGGCCGCGATGCCTCGCAATCTTTCGCGATCGCGAAGCAGGCCCTCGCTGATTACGCCGAGTGGGAGAAGCAGGTAGACGATTGGATGGCTCCTGTCATCGACAGCGATAAGTACCCGGAGTGGCTGAAGACCGCCGCTTTCAACGAATTATATTATACGCAGTTCGGCGGGACCTTTTATGAGTCCGGCCTGAAATCGGGCCATGACAGGGAATATATGGGGCTGCACGAGGACGACCACAAGTTCTTCGTGATGGAATCGATCGGGTATCCTTATTGCGAGACGTTTGACGTGCGCCATTATTGCGCGATCCTGACGATAAAATTCTGGCCGGAGATCGAGCGCGACATCCTCAGGTGCGTCGCCGACGGCATAACGCATTTCGACGTGCTGCACCAGACGC
>JBAYMW010000084.1:0-6875 GCA_041663405.1 Candidatus Omnitrophota bacterium
TATCAATACGGCGGCAAGCAATCCGAACGCGACGATCAAGACGCTCCCTATAAGCGTCAGCGTGTACTTCTGGAAAAACTGCATTACCTTCGTCGCGAGTTCCTGCGCGGTCATTATCTGTATCCCAAAAAGCGAGCCGTCCATATCCACCGTCCTTTGTTATTCGGGTATAAGGTCTTTCGTCGACATCACATAGAAGAATATATACGTATCCCTGTCGAGGAATGCCCCTGTCGAGTCCTCATAAATGCTCACTATGCCGAAGGCCATCATCGGGATCGGCACCGCCAAAGACGCGTCCGATTCCACTCCCTGCATATAGGCCTTCTTCGCATCCTCTTCCGCCTTCTTTATCTCTTTCAGCGCCGGGTCTATGAGCCGGCTGTTGAGTTCGTCGGCGGCCGGCTTCGGCAGGCGGGTGTTCGCGTATTTCCTGACGCTGTTCACGTATTTTTTGATGTCGCCCCATTTGTTCTTGGTGTCCTGGACCACCTTGGGCACCAGCATGCGGGGTATCGTGAATTTTAGGTCGAGGTCCTTGCTGCTGTGGGCGTCGATGACAACCGGCATCTCCCATGCCGTCACGCTGCCGATGCCCTCGGAGATAGTGCGTATCTTGGATATTATGCCGTTCTCCTTGCCCTGCATCTCCTCTATATCGCTCATCATCACCTCGGTCGGCAGCACCGTAAGCCTGACATCCAGTTTCAGTATGTTCTCCTTGCCGGGATTCGGCAGATGCGCGCGCAGGTTCACTACCGAACCGGCCTGGTATATCCTGACGAGGTCTTTTACCTCCACGATAAGCCCCGGCGGAACTTCCTTGTACTGGAGGTCTTTCTCGTCGAATATGACATCGCCGCCGTCGGCGCTCAGCGATAGTTCAGACGGGAACACGGACGGGTATATCCTGAATGGGCGCTGGCCGTCGCCGGACGCGTAATCCCTGTCGAAGAAATAGATGCGGTGCGCGTTCGAATCGGATATCGCGATAAACTTCCCGTCGGACGACATGCCGGTGTCCGCGTAAGCGCCGTCGTAGTTCAACTTCCACAACGGTTCGCTGCTTGAACCGTTGAATTCCGTATAATCTCCGCCCGACGCGAGGACGATATTCTTCCCGTCGCCCGATACCGAAACGTCGCTATCGGGGAAATCCCTCACCTTGAAGCTCCATAACGGCGTGCCGCTTTCGCTGCCAAAGGAGTACAGGAAGCCGTGGTAGGTCGCCGCCGCGAGATGCTCACCGTCATCCGACATCGAAAAGGAAACGACATTGTCGGGCTTTACCCCGTCTTTCGCCGGCGTCGCGTAGTTCCATGCCGGCGCGGGTTTCGCGCAATCGACATACGTGACGCCTTTGTCGGTGCCAACCGCGATATATTTCGCGCCGTACGAGACGGCGACATGCCTGGGTATGCCGTCGATCTCCCAGGCCTTAAGGAGTTTTCCATCGTGTATCCCGAACAGCAGCAGTACGCCCTTGTTATCGTATATCCTCATTCCGCATGCGGCGAGATACTGGCCGTCCGGAGAGATATCCACGGCGTAGAAATGCGAAGGCGAGTCGGGCTTATAGGACCAGTAAGGCTTGTTTGAGGACCTATGGAAGGCCATTATCCTGCTGCCGGACCCGGCGATATATTCGCCGTCGCCGGAGATCGCGAGGCCGAGGTTGATCTCCGTGCCGTCCTCAAAAACCCATTGCGGCTTATCGCTGTTCTTTACGTAAAAATAAAGTTCCTGGTTGTGCGCTGCCGCGGCGGCTGCCATGCTGTTACCGTCGCGGGATATGCGGGGATGCGCGTAGCCGCCTCCCTTTCCGAAACGGGGCATAGTCCAGGACTTATAGGTGCTCTCGGCCGCCTGCGTTTGCGGGGCCGAAAGGACTAAGGCGAGCGCCAATAGCCAGCATTTGCTGATACGCATTATTTTTTCTTTTTTTTGTGCTTTTCGCTTTTTTTGCGGGATTTATGCAAGGTGCACAGGACATCCACATAGCTGGATAATTTATTATTTTCGTAGGGGAATTCTATGCAGGTCTTCGGTTTCAGGCTGTAATCGGCCTTATGGACAGAGCAGAGCCCGTCCTTATCGAGGAATGTGCAGGGTTCGTCCTCAATGCTCGTGCCTATGCAGTATCCCGAAGGGAAATCCTTGTCCTTCTCCAGGTGGAAAAAGTCGCCCTTGAGGCCGAGATCGAGTATCTTCTTCGCCTCATCGAGGTCTATCCAGGCGCCTATCCTGCAGCAGTCCTGGTCGGTGCATTCCTTGCAGTTTATCGTATATTTTCGTTTTCCTGCCTTCTTTTTGCTCTTCATATCCTTCCTTCTTTCTTTGTTTTTATGGCGGAGAGGCAGGGATTCGAACCCTGGGAGCCCTTTCGGGCTCACACGCCTTCCAAGCGTGCTGATTCAACCGCTCTCACACCTCTCCGCGTTTGATTATATTACCTTATTATCGACGGGAAATCAACAGGATAAGCACGAAAAAAGGGCCGGGTTGAATGCCCTGGATCTCCTCGTAGGGAGGGTAAAAGGCTTAATTAAGGGATCAAATTGACGCCAAATCGCTTTGCTACAAGCGCCGTCACCACGAAGCAAACAATGGTAACTACCACGCAGATGCCCAGAGCGCTCCAGAAATTCATTCCCTTTGTCATGAGCCACGGCATAACGAGGAACATCGGCAGCGTAGGAAGCACGTACCAGAAAGTGTAATATGCGTGGTTCCCTATCTTCCGGCCTCCCTGCTTCTCAATATAGAGCCAGATCATTACCATGATGGTTACGAAAGGGAGCGATGAAATGAGCGCCCCGAACTTGTCGCTTCTCTTTGCCACTTCCGAAACGACAACAATTACAAAAGCGGTTATTGCATATTTTGTGATGAGTACTGTCACGTGTTCCACTTTTTCTTTATCTCTTTTGCGATGATCCTGTTCATTGATAAAGGTGCAATGACCACAAACGACATTATATCACGAAAGGTAAGAAGCCTTACCCTCAGGACCTTCACGGTGATCTTCAGCACCTTAAGCGGGGTATAGAAGGAATACCTCAATTTCCTGTGTATTTTCTTCAAATACGAGTGGCTGTACTTGTCTGAATAAACGTCTCCCCTGGAGGTAAGGTGATAGCCCGGCGTATTCTTTACGATCTCTCTCAGCGGCGAATATTTGTCAACTCTCAGCTTGCTGAACGCGATGGTATCGAGGCCTATCTCCTCGGCGAATTTTGATATATAAAGCATCTCTTCCTCGGTCTCGCCAAGATTTCCGTAAATGAAATACCCATGGCAAAGGATCGGCACTTTCCTTAAGACCGATAAGCGTTTTCTTATCGTGGCCCGGTCAAAGCCCTTATTAAGGGCGGCCAATATGCGGTCATGCGGGCTCTCTATGCCCAATAAGAGCACCTTAAACCCCGCTTTAACCATCTTTTTCAATAACTCGGGATATTCCGCGACATCGATCCTGGTCTGCGCCACAAAGCTCTTCTTTATCTTTTTGGCTATTATCAGGTCGCATATCTTTTCGGCCCTCTTATGCTCAGTAAAGAAGTTGTCGTCGCTGAAAAGTATGATACCGGCGGAAATGCCCTCTATCTCCTCGACTACGGATTCCGCGCTGCGCGACACGTAGTCTCTTTTCTGCCCTAAAAGATTCAGGCTAAATGTGCAGAATTTACATTTGAACGGACAACCCCTCGAGCTTAAGATCGTATCGAAAGTCGCGCTTGATACTTTCATGCCGTTTGACATCATGGAATATTCGTACTGTCTTAACCCGCGGTCCGGCGGCGTTATGTTATTAATATCCGGTAAAGGCCTGTTCTTATTGTGGATCACCTTCCCGCCGGCCCTGTAAGAGATCCCGAGGATATTTTCGAGCGGCTCGCCTTTGGCTATCTCCTTGATCGTCTCCTCGCCTTCCCCCCTCACTATGATATCCACTTTCGGGCATCTTTCAAATATATCGTCGACGTCTTCCGTCGCCTTATACCCGCCCACAACCAAGGGTATCCCGTCCGGCATGGAATTCAGGAGGCCGTAAACCTCTTCCACGTGGCGGTTCCACGATACGCTTACGCATATTATGTCGATATCCTTGCGTATAAAATCCATCAGCTTGCCGGTATCGCACAGTATTTTATCGTATCTTAAATCGACAAGCGTTACTTTACCGACATGGCCCTTAGCGCTCGTGGCCACGTATTCCAGGCCTGTGGGCGGGAACAGGCACATCCCCAAACTACTTTCAAGATAAGGATATAAAAATAAAGCGTGTTTATATTTCATCTACCTGGCTTTCCGGTGGCATGCACCCTGCTAAAACAAATGGCGGAGAGTGGAGGTTGATAACGTCTCATCTTCCAATGCCATTATAATAAATAAGTTACGATAATACAAGCCGCTTGCTATACAGGAATCGTACGGTTTTGTAGGGAATTTTCTATGTGTTTTATTCCTTCGCCCCGGCTTTGATGAGTAGTTTGGCTATTTCCCTGCGCGCTCTTGCTTTGTCTAAATCTAAGATGGAGCTACCACACGAAGTCGTTGCAAAAAGGTCAACACCTTTAGCAAGAATTCTTTTGTCTAAATCAGCATAATCTTTAATAGACGCCGCTTTTAAAGCAGTCCAGCCGTTGCTAGTCTTCGCGTTTACATCAGCACCCTTGGCAAGGAGGACCTTGACTATATCAAGATAGCCTTCCTCAGATGCCCACATCAAGGCAGTCATGCCACCATTTTCTTTCGCATTCACATCAGCACCCTTGGCAAGAAGCTCTTGGATCATTTCAAGATTACCTTGCTGGGATGTTTTTATCAAGACTGTCCGACCACTACAATCTTTCGCATTCACATCAGCACCCTTGGCAAGAAGGGCTTTCATTACATCGAAATTACCATATAAAGATGCTAGCAGCAAGGCAGTCCAGTCATATTCATCTTTCGCGTTCACATCAGCACCCTTGGCAAGGAGCATCTGGACTATCTTGAGATGGCCTTCCTTAGATGCCCACATCAAGGCAGTCATGTCCCCACGAGTCGCATTTAGGTCGGCACCTTTGTCGAGGAGTGCCTGTACTACATCGAGATGGCCATGTTCAGATGCTAACATCAAGGCAGTCATGCCATACTTAACGTCTTTTGCATTCACGTCAGCACCTTTGGCGAGGAGGGCTTGTACTATATCGAAATAACCACCTGAAGATGCTTCCATTAAGGCGGTTCCTTCAAACTCATCTTTTTTCGCATTAACGTCGGCGCCTTTGGCGAGGAGTACTTTGACAGTTTTGATGTCGCCTTTCCCGGCAGCATTTATTATATCTTCGGCATCGCCGGCGTAGGAATTAAGGCATAGTAAAAAAACAAATAGGGAGGTTAGGATCGGTAGCCTTATTGCTTTTAGAGCTTTCATAATGTCTCCCTTGCCTTCTCCGCTTATTTTAGTGACGTTATGGGGGCATCATATAGCGGCAAGAAAAATATGCACAATCCAAAATAGACAATAGATACGATTAACGCTATTAACACTAAACTATTAATGAAATACGTTATAGTTTTATTCTTTATTATTTTCTCTTTGAGAATAAACAAAACTATGATTAGAATGAATACGGCAATAAGTATGATTGGGGGATTCTCGTACAATATTTTATGAAATAACGTGGTAGGAACTGCGTTCATCTCTCTAAATATTTGCAAAAATTTGTCGCGGATAAAAACCATAAATAAAACAAATAATATGGTCAAGCTTGTTACGTCGATCACGAGAATGTTTCGACTGTTAGACTTAATTTTATTTAACTCTATCTGGGGCTTATCCATGAATCCCTTTTGCTTTCCGCCTTACCATTGGTAAATTGGCGCATTACATACAGGTGGT
Organism: Candidatus Omnitrophota bacterium; assembly: GCA_041663405.1. GTDB lineage: Bacteria > Omnitrophota > Gorgyraeia > Pluralincolimonadales > Pluralincolimonadaceae > UBA6215. The sequence goes on from JBAYMW010000084.1 coordinate 5,891, forward strand.
GTAACCCACAAGCTCTATCGTAGTCACATCATAAACGAATACTTTGATATGGCTCAGTAATAATTTATATGGGGGCACATTTTCGACATCGGTCCCTTCCCACCCTACCACAATTATCCACACGGGTTTTTGGTCTTTTTTTGCAGAATAGGCCGCAATCGGCAAGTATGCTTCATTAAGTTCTTTAGCGTCTTTTAGCACTTTTTTTAAACATTTTTCCAGCGATTTTGAATCAAGCATATTTGATTCGGATTTTTGTATGAGAGAATTTGCGAATTGCTCATACCTTTCCTCCCAGGCTTCTACCGTCGCACCTCTGAATCTTCCATCCTCAATAAGGGGAGCAAAAGTATAAAATAGAAAGCCTTCAAGTTCTTTCTCGTTGGTTGGAAATTCTTTTGTGAAGACATCGAAGATGGCATCGCTGGGCTTGAGCTTCTTTTCAGAGCAAAACGCTCCTGATATATTTGTTGCCATAGCTACCGATAGTAAGGATACGAGTAACAAGATGTTTTTCATTCCATGTCTCTTTTTTTGCCCAATTATACCATTAAAAACATACTGACAGAAAGTTATGGCCATACTACGTGTCCGCTATTCGCCTCCTATGCGACCCATTATTTCCCCGGTTTTAGGATTCACAAAAATCCAGGGATCTCCTCCTTTTTGGGGTGAATTCTTGGGGCTATAATACACCGCCCAATAGCCGTTCTTAAGCTTATCTCGCAATTCGGGGTTGCAATCCAGGTAAGAGGGGTTATTTAGAATCAACTTATTCCATTCGGCATTGTACCTGTCAAGGTAAACATCCATTGATCCAATATCGTAACCAAGCCTTAAGGCTTCCTTGTTTGCAAATACCAATATCTCTTTTTGCGTTATAAATCTATTCTTTGGAAGCATCCCGAAATTGGAAAGTGTTCCAGAGGCCACCCTGACCAACCCCGCCATCATCTTATCCAGTTCCTTTGAGCGCTCCTGGCGA
>JBAYMW010000085.1:0-6859 GCA_041663405.1 Candidatus Omnitrophota bacterium
CGGGAAAAAGTTCCGGGAAATCTATTTTTAAATTACACCTTCTTCTTAATAAAACGGCCGGAAAGCAGTATAACCCCGGTTATCGAGACCGCGATAGCTGCTAACTTCATGAACACAACTATTGAATAATATAAGGAAGCGCATTAACGTCCCTGTTAAAGGATTGATATGATGCTACGCTTAATGCATACATAATTAAACTGGCAATTATATGGACGGCATAACATACGCCCAGCCCGGAGAAAAAGAATATTATCTTATTATTGAGCGATTTCCATCTTATAAGGATAACTATGCCCGCAATCACTAAAGGCCAATACATAAGAAATGGCGCCTCATTAAACATGCTGCCTCCCCTCCTTTTAGCTTTGTTTGCCTTCGATCGCGCAGAGCAGGATGGCCGCCGCGATGCCGAGGCGCCTGTCGAGCAGGTTCCTCGTATCCATCGAATAATCGAGACGTATCTTCATGACGAACGGATTGAAATTCTGGTTGAAGACGCAGGCTAATATGCCGTCCACGTACCCGTGGTATTTCTGCGGGACCAGGTTGGAGAAGAAACGGCGTACCACCGCGAGAAGCATGCTGTCTTCGCGGATGAGCCCTATCTCCCTGTCCTCCTTGTCCAATATGATCCACTCGTCCCTTAACATGGACTTGATGCCCTTGCGCCTCAGGGCCCCGACCTTGGCGCCGCTGACCGGGTCTACGACGTCATAGGTGGCCGAGATATCTATGATGTTCCGCGCAAGTATGGTCAACACCTCGGTCTGCATGTCTTCGCCGGTATATACGCGAATATCTTCCTTCAGCTTGAACGCCTTCTGCCTTGAATAGAACGCGACCCGGCCTTCGGGGTCATAGATGTGGAACGCGCCGCCGAATAATGTCAATACCTTCTTGCGCACAAGATAATTGCTGTGCCGGAAGACCCTCGACGCGTCAGTCTGTGCCTGTGTCATGTTACTTTGCGCCCTTGATGAACTTATTGTATTCCGCCGCTTCGGCGTATCCCGTCCGCGAGGTTATCATCGAGCCGTCAGATCTTGCTATTACCACGAAAGGCAGCATATTCCCGCTTACCGAATAACGCTTGTAGAATGCTTTGCTCTGCTTCTCATTATCGCAATTGATGTCAGCGATCACGAACTGGCTGACCCTCACAACCACGTCATTGCTCTTTATCATCTTCTTGAGATGCTGGCAATTGCCGCAGGCCTCGCGGCCGAACATAATGAAGAGCATCTTGCCGCTGGCTTTCGACTTGGTGATCGCCTGCTCGAGGTCGTTCTCCCAGGCAAACGCTGTGGAAGCAGTTAAGGATAATACCATGCCTACCAGTAAAACTTTGATGAGGTGTTTCATTTTGCCGCTCCTATCAGTTCATTTACTTCGGTTACCGGGCCTATCAACACCGGCCCCTTCCATATTCCGCCATTGCCGCCCCAGTCGCTGACGCGCACGGCAAGGATATTATGCTCCCGCAGGAGGCCCTTGTCAAACGGGTAAACCCTTGGCAGATCATAAGCTGTTTTCTTGACCGGAGGAAACTCGCCGCCCTGCCCTATCTTCCGGCCGTTCAAATATGTCTCGTCGGCGTCATCTATCGCCCCGAGGCCCACTGCCAGTGGTGCTTCGCCCCAGCGCTCCAGAAATTCCTTCGGAAGGTCGAAATGGAACCTGTACCATGCCGTGCCGTCGAAATCGGGCAATAACGACTCCTCCCAGCGAAGCGGCACAGGAGCCAGCCCCCACTGCGAGTCGTCAAATTCTATCGCCGCCATCTCGGGCCGGTCCCCTGTAGACAACTTCCACTTGCCTTCAAGCATCAGGCATGACGGGAACCGTATCTTCGCCGTCCGTGTCACCGTCTCAGCGCCCGGCCTTTCCAGCGACGCTTCGAACGTCCACGTCGTGCCGTATTCTGCCTTGTCGGTGGAAACTTCTACTTCCTTTATCATCTTTATCTCATGGGCTGGAAGATCTACGCTTTCGTCCCCTTGCGCGATAATTTTTCCGAGGTTATCCGAGACCTTCCATCTCTCCTTAATAGCGGGCGCCGCCTTGGATGAGAGCGAGCGCGCCCATATGTTCTTTCCTATCCAGAACGTATCTATCTCGTCCGCCGAAAGGCCTCCTATGTAATCCCTCTGCGCTGCGCGCTGCTCGCCGGCGTTGCGGTAGTCGCTTATCACACTTTTGCCATATTTAACCATCTCATCACTGTCAAATGTCTTCCAGAGCAGGCCGTTCTCGCAATAGTTCACAAGCGAAAGGAAAAGCATCGCCTGGTCGAGCACGAGATATTTATCGCAGGTCTGCCCGTTCTTCCAGTTGACGCTGTCGCGGAAGCCGAAATTCTCGGGCTTGCCATCGACCATGAAAGGCGTGCGGAGGTCGTAGGCCTCAAGCCGCCTGAGGTTGCTCGCAACCTCGCTCGGGAATAAACTTACGGCGAGGACGCTGGCATGAGGCGTGACCACCTCATCCACAAGGCCTCCCATGCCGAGATACGGCCCGTTCGGGGAGACGCAGGCCGACCATCCCCATACCGGCGCGCCTATCCTGGACGCGTGCAGGATCTGGGCCCACGTGAAATTAACCGATGACTTACCGAGAAGCGTGCCTTCATTATCGAGGAACATATCGCAGATGAACTGCATGAACAGCCCCCCGCCCTGCCAGCCGTGCTTGTAGTATTTATAACCATAGCGGTCCTCATCCGAGAGGTCGTGTTTGTCCCAAGTCGACGCGGGCACCTTGCCTGAGGCTATCATCAGGAAATGCCCCAGTATCTTGTCCTCCCCGCGGTAGAAATAGACGGGGTTGCGCATGCTCTTGCCGGAGACGTCAAATTCATAGTAAATCTTGCCTGTTGAGGCCTCGTGAAACTTCTCCCAGGGTATCTCGTTGAGAAAATCCGTGCAGCGCTTGTTGAGCTTTGGGAACGTCTGCCGGACGACAATGAGACCCGCGGGCAGTTTGTTGTAATCCGAAATGTTGTTGGGCCCCGGCTTTGCTTCTCTCTTCTTTCCCTCTGGGTCGAGCCAGTTATTATAGAGGCGGCCCCAGTTGCCGTAGGTGTCTAAGCTGTCTAATATCTTAGTTATGCGGGCGACGGCATGATCTTCCGTAATATAACCGAGCTTGTAGGCCATGCAGACCGAGGTCAGGTACAGGCCAACGTTCGTGGTGTTCGTGATATCTTTCGCCTGGTTGGAGTCGTAAGGGAAACCTGTCTCGGGAGAGATGAAGAAATCTATGTAGCGCCAGGTGTCTTTCATTAATTCTTTAAGGTAGGTGCGGTCGGAGTCGGAGACGTTGGAGGGCCAGGGGGAGGCGTGAGCACCACTTGAAAATAATAAAATGATGGCTGCGCTGATTATTGATTTTATATTCAAGCTAAATCCTTTCTCAGGCAACAGGGGATTATTCAATAGTATCGCTTGCAGATCATTTTTTCTATTTTATCAAATATATCGGTCAATTTCTTCGTAGGCTTAGCCGGATTTTTTAGTTTTTGATCAGGGAGCATATCATCTTCATAGTCAACATTGCGCATAACCAGAAGATCATATTTTTTGCCAGGAAGCGTGGTGAAGGCGAGATAACTCGCCCCACCCGGACCAAAACCGCCTAAAAAGAAAAACGCCTTTCTTCCGTCCGGCCTTGTCAGTATATCCACATCCGATTCTTTGCGATTCGAATCTATTGATTTCATTTCTTTAAGTCCATCTTCAATCCTTTTCTCCATTTCTGCGCGTTTATCGCCAAAAAGACTTCCGCCTTCATAAAGCGCGATCCTATAAGACGAAAGCGTTTGAGTCTTGCTTGAATAATCATAACACCAGATAAGTTTCCCCCATTCCTGCAACTCCCGACTTTTAACTTCTTTCATTTCAAAAGTAACGGGTTTGTCGAAAGCCAGCCATGAGGCCATATCATCGGCCGTTACGGGATTGTCCGCTGCAAAGCATGGCGATGAAATGAAACAAAGGATTATAATAAGTATTCGTTTAATCATTTTATTCACCTATCTGACGTTTGAACTCAGCGGGAGTGAGCAACGCGAGCCTCCGCTGGAGTGAAATGTTAGAGAACTTATGCCTCTCTTTTACTTATATTTTATCCTTACGTGTCCACCCTTATATAGCGTCACGCTAATCATTGGTTCATGTTGAGTACGATGCTGAGTACAGGTTATAACAGCTGTATCTGCAGGTGAAAATAGACTAGGCTGTATGTAAATATATTGCTTATTTGTGAGTGGGCAATTAATAACTCTTGGATTGTCGAGGTAGGTTGGTATTAAATCCGCCATCTGAGCAGGCCATTTGCCGTTATTGTTCTCGCTGTACAAATAGCATGCATGGCCAATCACTTTTTGGTTGTTCATGCATTTTACAGTTACATCGTACCTACTAGGACGTCCCAATAAAATAAAAATATAAATAATTACGATACTCACGATAGCCCACGCCAAATATAAGATAGGATGCTTTTTTGCTTTTTTGCGTAGATTGGGGGAAAATATACATCCGATGAATATTGATAATGCGCTAATCGGAATAAAAATAATTATAAGGATGACGATTCCTGTTGTGTCCAATAGCATTCCTTTCAATTATTAATATTATATATCTCTAACATATGTTATGCGAATTCGGTTTCCTAAGCTCGCTTCCTGATATCATTATAAGGCTTAAATTGGGTAATTCAAGGGGAATTTGGGGGTAAAATACGCGGAAAAACCAACTCCTCGCTCAAAACATAAACAAAAACTCTGCGTTCAAAACGCCGGCTCAATTTTACCGAAAATTGAGCTCGGCTGAACGCAAAGTACTTCACTACATCTGTTTAGGGGAAGTTATGGAGCGGGTGAGGAGAATCGAACTCCCGTGAACAGCTTGGAAGGCTGCCGTTCTACCATTGAACTACACCCGCCCGAAACACGGAAGGAATAAGAAATGGTGGGCAGGGAAGGGTTCGAACCTTCGAAGGCTAGGCCACCAGATTTACAGTCTGGCCCATTTGACCACTTTGGTACCTGCCCAAAATCCAAATTATCAATACTACCTACTCCTCGCTACAACTAATAGCGAGAATCATGGAGCTGGCGAAGGGATTTGAACCCCCGACCCGCTGTTTACAAAACAGCCGCTCTACCAACTGAGCTACGCCAGCATATCTATCTATTTTTGCTCAGCGATTTTATTGCTTCAGGTATCTTATTTAAAAGGTCCGAGGCGAGCATGCTTACCTCGCCCTTCTCTTTCGCCGCGAGGTCGCCTGCAATGCCGTGCAGGTAGACGCCCAGCGACGCCGCCTCGAAAGGCCCGATGCCCTGCCCTACGAACGAGGCGATCATGCCCGTAAGCACATCACCCGTTCCGCCTTTAGCCATCCCGGGATTTCCGGTCTTGTTGACGTAGGACTTACCGTCAGGACGGGCGACAACGGTGCGGTGGCCCTTCAAAACGCAGACCACATTATACTTATTCGCGAAGGTTTTTGCAACTCTTTCTTTGGACAGCCGCGCCATCTCGCCCGGGTGCGGAGTCACAACTACCGGCGCCTTCGCGCGCTTGAGCATCTGCGCTTGCCCCTCTATCGCGTTCAAACCGTCCGCGTCCAGGACCATCGGCTTCTCGAGCGATACGATGAGCTTCCTGACCAGCTTCTGCGTGCCGGGATCGCGCGAGAGCCCGGGGCCTATCGCGACGCAATCCGCCTTTGACGAGAACTTCATTATCTGCGGGAAGGCCCTTTCGCTTAAGGTACCCGCGGAAGTCTCCGGCAGGGGCTTCGTCATTACCTCTGTCAGCTTCCTTGCCAATATCGTATTGAGGCCCTTGGCTATGCCGAGTGTGGCGAGCCCGCTCCCGCATAAAAGCGCCGCCTGCGAACAGAGAGCTGCCGCGCCGGTAAACCCGGGAGATCCGGCTATGATGAAGACATGGCCGTAATCGCCTTTGTTCGTGTCTAATTTTCTCTTGGGGAGCTTAATCATTCTTGAGAAGTATGCAGTTGCCTACAGCGTAGTTCTTTGTGTGGGAGAGGCTGACTACCGCCCTCTTTACCCTGCGCTTCAACATCAACTTCTTCGCGGTGCCCTTGAGCACAACCGTCGGCTTGCCGCTCCTGTCGTTGATTATCTCGATGTCGGTCCAGGCGATAGGGTTCTTGCCGTCGCCTCCGAACGCCTTGTATACGGCTTCCTTAGCGGCGAAGCGCGCGGCGAGGTGCTGTTCCGGGACGCTCCTGCTCCTGCAATAGGCAAGCTCACGTTCCGTGTATATCCTATCGAGGAACCGCGCGCCGAACTTCTTCGCCGCGGCCTTTATCCTCTTTACCTCTACTATATCTACCCCGAATCCTTCTATCATCTTATCAGCGCTATCATTTCCCTTACGGCCTTATCGAGCCCGGCGAAGACCGCGCGGGATATTATCGAATGGCCTATGTTGAGCTCTTCCATGCCCTTTATCCCCGCGACATCGCGGACATTGACGTAGTTGAGGCCGTGGCCGGCGTTGACGCGCAGGCCCAGCGAGACCGCATACGCCGTCGCGGCCTCGAGTTTCCTCAATTCCGCCTTACGCGCGCGCGCGCCGACAGCGTTGGAATATTCCCCGGTATGCAGCTCGATAAACTCCGCGCCCGTATCGTGCGCGGCCTTAACCTGCCTGTTTGACGGGTCGATGAACAGGCTCACGACCGTGCCCTGGTCCTGCAGCTTAGCCGTGACCGACGTTATCTGTTTTCCGTATTTGACGCAATCGAGGCCGCCCTCCGTCGTGAGCTCCTGCCTCCTCTCGGGCACAAGCGTCGCCTGGTCAGGGACGAGGTCGAGCGCTAC
>JBAYMW010000086.1:0-6849 GCA_041663405.1 Candidatus Omnitrophota bacterium
TGGCATGCTTGTCTATGACCGGGTCCGCCGAATAGATCCCGTCGACCTTCGTGGCCTTCAGTATCACGTCGGCGCCGACTTCTATGGCCCTGAGCACCGCGGCTGTGTCGGTCGTGAAATACGGGTTGCCTGTCCCTGCCGCGAATATGACGACCCTGCCCTTCTCGAGATGGCGCATCGCCCTGCGCCTGATATAGGGCTCGGCGATCTGTTCCATCTGGATTGCCGTCATGACCCTCGTGAAACAACCGATCTTCTCGAGGGCATCCTGCAAAGCCATCCCGTTTATCACGGTGGCAAGCATTCCCATATAATCCGCCGTCGAGCGGTCCATGCCTTTCGTGGCGAACTTCTCGCCGCGGATTATATTTCCACCGCCTATAACAACGGCTATCTCTATGCCGAGGTCCTTTACTTCCTTGATCCTCTCGGCGATCTCGGAACAGGCCCTAGGCTCTATACCGATCCCGTGGGCGCCGCTCAACGACTCGCCGCTTATCTTAAGGAGTACCCTCTTGAACAGCGGTTTGGTCGTCTTTGCCATTAGGATTTACGCCTCTTCGCCTAGCTGGAACCTCGTGAACCTCTTTACGACTATATTCTCGCCGGTCTTGGCGATCACCTGCGTCACGTAATCTTTGATGACGAGCGACGGGTCCTTGACAAACGCCTGCTCAAAAAGGCAGAGCTGCTTTATCTCCTCGTCGCTTAAGTCCTTCGGAGCGTCTTCCTTCTTCATGTATTTCGGGCTCGTGGACGCGACCTGCAGCGCCAGGTCCTTGACCAGTTTCTGGAAGTCATCCGTCCTCGCGACGAAATCCGTCTCGCAATTGACTTCTACGAGCACGCCTATCCTCGAGTCGTGATGTATATAGGAGTGGATGGTGCCCGCCTTCGCCTTGCGCAGCGACTTCAGTTCGGCGGTCTTAAGCCCCTTCTCCTTGAGTATCGCTATGGCCTTCTTCGTGTCGCCGCCGGACTTCATAAGCGCATCCTTGCATGCCATTACGCCGGCGCCGGTGGATTCCCTGAGCTTCATTACGTCTTCTGCTTTTATCGTGGTTGCCATATTAAGCCTTTGTTGTCTTCTTCTTTTTTACCGCAGGTTCGGCCTCTTCGGTCTTCTTTCCCTTGAGGACCTTCTTCTTCAGCTCTTCTGCCGCATCTTCGTCCACTTCAACCTTATCCTCGCCGTCCTCAGCCGCCTGTCTTGCTTCTTCCGCAGCCTTGTCGTCGAGGTAAGCCTTGCGGCCTTCCGATACCGCGTTCGAAACGAGGTTCGTGATGAGCTTTATGGAACGGATAGCGTCGTCATTGCCGGGTATCGGGTAGGTTATCTTGTCCGGGTCGCAGTTGGTGTCGATGAGCCCGACTACCGCTATCCCGAGCTTATTGGCCTCGGCTACGGCTATCTCTTCTTTCTTGGAGTCCACGATGAATACCGCGGCCGGCATCTTGCCCATATCGAGCACGCCTCCGAGGTCGCGGTTGAGCTTCGCGAGTTCCCTGCCCAGCTTGGCGGTCTCTTTCTTCGAGAGCTTCTCGAAAGTGCCGTCCTCCTGCATCTTTGTTATCTCTTTATGCCTCTTTATCGACTTCTTTATCGTGGCAAAATTCGTGAGCATGCCGCCCAGCCAGCGTTCTGTCACATAGAACATCCCGCAGCGGATGGCTTCCTCCTTGATGACGTCTTTCGCCTGCTTCTTCGTGCCTACAAACAGGGCAACTTCGCCCCTGGAAGATATCTCCCTGAGGAAACCGAGGGCCTTGTTGAGGGCCTTCTCCGTCTTCTCCAGGTCGATAATGTAGATCCCGTTCTTCTCTCCGAAGATGAATTTCTTCATCTTGGGGTTCCAGCGCTTCTTCTGGTGACCGAAGTGGACTCCCGCTTCAAGTAACTGTTTTATTGTCTGTGTAGCTGCCAATTCGACTTCCTCCTTATGTTATTGTAATTTGGCAATTTTAGCACAATCGGGGGGTTATTTCAAGCCTTATTTAGGCCCGCCAACCCCTTCTTCGAGGAATTGGAGGTCATAAAGGCGCTTGTAGAGGCCGTTCCTGCGGAGTAATTCTTCGTGGGTGCCTGTCTCTATTATCCTTCCCTTCTCCAAAACGATTATTTTTGTGGCAAATTTAACGGTTGAGAGCCTGTGGGCTATCACAAAGGCTGTCTTCCCCTTCATGAGCTTCTCTATGGCGTCCTGGACGATCGCCTCGGACTCCATGTCCAGCTGGGAAGTGGCCTCATCGAGTATAAGTATGGGGGTATCCTTGAGCACGGCCCTGGCTATGGCTATCCTCTGGCGCTCGCCGCCGGAAAGCCGGTGGCCCCTCTCGCCGACTATCGTATCGTATCCGGCAGGCAGTTTGGATATGAAATCATGGGCATTGGCGATCTTCGCCGCCCTTATTATATCCTCATCGGACGCGCCCCTTCGCCCGTAGGCAATGTTCGCCTTTATCGTCTCATGGAAGAGGATCGTCTCCTGGGTAACCACGGCTATTTGCGAGCGAAGTGAAGCGAAGCTCGCGTCCTTCACGTCTGTACCGTCGATAAGCACGCGGCCTTCCACGGCATCGTAGAAGCGCGGTATCAGGTTGACGATGGTCGATTTTCCGCTTCCGCTCGGGCCGACTATGGCCACTATCTCGCCTTTCCTGGCCTCTAACCTTATATCCTTGAGGATCGCCTCCTCGCCATAGGAAAAATTGACCTTATCGAACGTTATCTTATCCTTGAAGGGGGCCATGGCGGCCGCATCGGGTCTTTCGCATACGGTCGACTTGGCGTCGAGTATCTCAAATATCCTTTCGGCGGCGCCGAGGGCCTTCTGGTTTATCGAGTTGATCTTTCCGAGCTGGCTTAACGGCCTCGCGAGCAGGAAGGCGGCCACTATGAACGCTATGAAACCGCCGGGGTCCCCGTTGCTTACTATTATATTCTTTCCCCCGAGCCACAAAGCGAAGGAGACTACCGAGATGCCTATGAACTCTATCGCCCAGTCGAGGAGCTTCTCCCTCTTCGCGGCCTTCATGAACATCTTGTAGAGGCCGCGGTTCTGCGACGAGAATTTTTTCCTCTCGTCCTCTTCCATCGAGAATGCCTTAACTATGCGCATGCCGCTTATCGTCTCGATAAGCGTCGTGGTCACCGAACCCATCTGTTCCTGGGTCTGTTTTGAGATCTTCCTCAATTTCTTCCCGACCCTGATTATCGGGTACAATATAAGCGGCAGCACGATGAAAATAAGCACCAGCAATATCCAGTCGATTCCGAACCATGTCCTCAGCAGGAATATCATGGCTATATAGACTATGACCTGGGAGCTCTGGTATATGAGGTTTGTAATGCCCTCTGTTATGGAGTTCTGGATTATGCTCGTATCATAGGTGATGCGGGAGACGAGGGCGCCGGTATGCGACTTGTTATAGAAATCCAGGGAGAACTCGAGGAGCTTGTCGTAGACCACTCCCCTGAGGTCGGTAAGGACCTTTGTGCTCACGTCCGTCATTAGGTATGACTGGAGGAACATGAAGAGGCCCCTGAGGAAGAACGCCGCAATTATCCCGGTTATGAGCCAGCCCAGCAACGGGAGCCTCGGGACGGAATTTATCGCGATGATGACCGATTTCGCGCACTGCGGCATCTTCTCCGGGATTGACATCGGTTCGCCGCGCAGTATATTGTTCACTACCGGCATGATGGCCGTCGTGGAGACGACGCCGAAAACGACGCTGTTTATTATCATGCACAGGTTTGCGAAGATAAGCGTCGGCAGGTGCGGTTTGACGAATTTAAGCAGACGAAGGTAAAGTTTCATCAGAACCTGTACCTTATATCTGCCCATCCCGTATGGGCGGTAAAGTCTTCCTTGTATTCGAAGTCGTAGTTCGTCTCGATGCTCCAGTCGTTCCTTGTGACGAGGGTCAGCTTTGCGCCCGCATTCAGGGAATTCTTCGCGGGGTCGAAACCCTGCGTCGCGAATGACCCGCCGCCGCCCGAGAATACCGAGGTCGTCTCCTGCCTGTCGCCTATGAAATCATAAAGCCACCTGGCGTGTATTTCGGGTATAATGGCGCCTGTCTTCGTTTCGAATGTCCGCTCGAGTTTCATGCCGAGGCCGGATTGAAGCATATCGTAGTTCTCGCCATTGACGACGAGGTTTAATGCGTCGGCGCCGGTCTCCGTGTATCCTTCGAGATGAAGGCGCGTATATTGCAGGGATGCAACAGGCGTCATGCGGAACTCGCCCGCCCTGAAGGTATACCCGCCGTCAAGGAGGACCGAGTACTGCTGGCCGTCGTAGTCCGCGTCGGCGGTCCGCATTATCGTCCCGGCCGCCACATGCCTCGAACCCTTGTAATCGTTATAGGCGAACGAGAACGCGCCGTTCAAATAGTACGGGTTCTGCCCGTCCAGGTATCCTGCATAGAGAGTGCCCTGGTAGCTGTCGATATCGGTCTTGCCGCTGTTATCCTTCGAATTTATGCCGCTCTGCGCGTATCCTCCGCTAAGGCCCAGGCGGACCCTGTCGTTATACACCGGGATATCGCCGCCAAGCGCGGTTCCCCATACGGTCGCTCGGTAACCGTTGCTGATCCCGCGCGGTTCCTGGCGGATGTATTCACCGAACCCGCGGCCCCATACGCTGAAACCTTTAAGCGTTTCGCTGCCTGCGGATACGCCGGTCTCTTCGGCATCGCGCGCCTGCGCGAAAAGGTCCTCGAGCCTGGCCGTGGAAGTCCCGACGAACTGGCCCAGCGAGCTGTTGCTGACGGATATGATGCCTCCGTCTACGATCGGGCTCATCGTGTCGAGGGACCGGCCGACCCCTCCCGGCGTCATATTCTCGAGCGTATCCAATACGAGGAGCATATTGCCTGACGGGGCCGTCATATTGTCGAGGACCGAAGCGACTGCGGCCGCATTCCCGTTATTCGCGTCCCCGGCGAAACCCATCCCGGGGCCGGAACGGTCCACCGTAAGGATCAGGTCGCCGCCTACGCTTGAACCTACGAGCCTGTACTTGGAGCTGCTAGACGTTATCGTCGCCGGCACGTCCACTCCCGCGCCGCCCGCGCCGTCGATGACCTTCAGGGTCGCATTGTTCGGCAGATATCCGCTTACCGCGACGTTGACCGCGCTCGCGCTGGAGACGACGGCATCAGAAGCAGACACGATACTGCCTAAGCTCGAGGCCGAAGCGGCGGAAAGATTCAGCGTGGAGCCCGCAGCTTGGGTATAAACGCCGTCGATATTCAGCGTGGTCGAGCCGATGTCCAATGTCGCGTTGTTCGTAACGGCTCCCGTACCCAGGGCACGCGCGTTACTGACCTGCAAGGCGCCGCCGTCTATTATAGTGGCCCCGGTATAGGTATTGGCGCCCGACAGGACCAGCGTGCCTGTCCCTCCCTTGGTCAGGGCAAATTTACCGGCGCCGCCGTCAGCAATAAGCCCTGAGAATGTCGTCGAGGTGCCGGCGCCGTATCCCAACGGCGTGCTGCCAACCGTCAGGGTCCTATTCGCCGCTCCTGAGTTATTTACCGTGCCCGACCCGGAAAGCGAGCCTATCGTTTCGTTGAAATTATTTAAGGACAGCGCCGCTCCACCTGCGACCGTAACGTCGGAGCCTGCGCCGAACGCCTGCGTTGCTATGCCGGCCTTCAACGTGCCTGCGTTCACCGCGGTAGCGCCGGTATAGGTGTTCGCGCCGCTAAGTGTCAGGGTCCCGTCGCCGTCTTTAGCCAGCCCGGTTACCGCGCCTATTGCGCCTGAAATAGCAATATCCCCGGCGCCGTCCAGCGTAAGGCCGTATGCGCCGCCTATCGCGCCGCTCAAGGTAAGCTTGCCGTCATTAGAGTAGATGGTCGTATTGCCTGCCTGCGTTATGGACCCGGAGATACTATTATTGGCCCCTAAACTGAGTATAGCGCCGAGTCCGCTGGCGCCTATCCCCTGCACCGAAATAATATTATTGTCGATGGTCACGTCCACCCCGTCTTCGTCGAGGACCAGCGTGGCATTGTCGGCGATAGTCACTCCGCTGCACGATCCAAGCGCGTCAGCGGTGGTGACGGTAATGCTGCCCTCGTTGATTATCGTGCTGCCTGTATAAGTATTTACCCCCGAGAAGCGCAAGTTGCCTACGCCCTCTTTTATCACTGAGCCGGAACCTATGGCGATCGCGCTATTCACGGATATCTCGGTGCGCTTGGTCCCTGTAAATGTAAGGTCGTAGTCGGACGTGCTGGAGATCCCGCCGCTTATGGCCAGCGTGCCGGTGACCGCGCCGATCGTCGTGTCCGCGGTCGTTGATATCGCGCCCGAGAGCGTATTACTCCCCCCGGCGTTATTTATAGCCCCTATACCCGCGTTGCCGTCGCCCTCCACATTGATGCTGTTCGACAGCGCCATGTTTCCGGCGTCGTCATCGACCGTCCCGAGCAGGAGGGCGCCCGAGTCATTTATCGTCACGGTACCGGTACCGAGAGCATCGTCCACCTTGGCGTCTATAGCGCCGGCATTGATCGTAGTGCCGCCTGTGTAAGTATTGGTGCCGTCAAAATTCGTGGTTCCGGTGTTGTTATTCTCGACCTTCAAGCCGCCCGTAAGGTTAAGCCCGAAATCATAATCTTCGTCTGTATGGTTAAATTTAAGGGTCGCGGTGCCGGAGCCTCCGTTGACTTCCGCGGCGCTCAAAGTGCCAGCCGTGCCGCCGTTTCCGATGTTAAGAGTGCCGGAGGAACCGCCGTTGCGCCCAAGCCTGACCGTCCCCGCGCCGCCGGCCACATTGACAGCCGCTCCATTGGAGATAGTGACCGTGCCGACGCCGTCTTCGCCGATAGTAA
>JBAYMW010000087.1:0-6814 GCA_041663405.1 Candidatus Omnitrophota bacterium
ACTCGCGATACGCGGCGACCGCGGGCACATGGAGCAGGTCAAGAAGCACAAGATAGGCCTTATAGATATGGTAGTGGTCAACCTTTACCCGTTCGAGGATACGGTCCGCGACCCGAAGGTCTCGCTGCCGGAAGCGATAGAGATGATAGATATCGGCGGCCCGGCGATGGTGCGTTCGGCCGCGAAGAATTACCGGGATGTCGCGGTAATATGCAACCCCGACAGGTACCTGAGGATATTGATGGAACTGCAGGGGAAGGGATGCTCGTTGTCGGAAGAAACGCTCGAGGCCCTGGCCGTCGAAGCGTTCGGGCATACCGCGAAATATGATGCGGCGATATACACTTTCCTGAGCAGCAGGTTCGCACAGACAAAAGAGAAGTTCCCCGAGATACTCCATCTGGTCTTCGAGAGGGTGCAGGGCCTCCGTTACGGCGAGAACCCGCACCAGAAGGCGGCCTTTTACGCGGATTCCGTCAAGCCGAGGTTTGGTTTCGGCAATATGAAGCAGCTGCACGGCAAAGAGCTCTCCTTCAATAACCTGTTGGACCTCCAGGGAGCCCTGCAGATAGTAAAGGACTTCGTCGCACCGACCGCGTGCATCGTAAAGCACAATTCACCGTGCGGCGTGGCGTCTGCGCTTAAGCTCGAGCAGGCGTATAAGGACGCGTTCGCATGCGATACGCTTTCGGCCTTCGGCGGGATAATCGGGCTCAACAGGAAGGTGGACGTTAAGACTGCAAAGGCCATATCGGATTCCGGTTTCATGGAGTGCGTGCTCGCTCCGGCATTTGACGCCGGCGCGCTTACGGTACTTAAGGAAAAGAAGAACCTCAGGATAATAGAATATAAGGATGCCGGAGCCAAGGCGGCAGAGAACGTATATGCGTGCGACCTGAAAAAGATAGAGGGCGGGCTCCTGCTGCAGGACCAGGACTCGATAGACGCCAGGCCGGACGACCTCAAGACCGTTACTAAGAAGAAGATCAACGCGGAACAGCTGAAGTCGCTGATGTTCGCCTGGAAGGTCGCGAAGCATGTCAAGTCCAATTCGATCGTGATCGCGAAAGGCGAGAGGACCGTCGGAATAGGGGGCGGCCAGCCGAGCAGGGTCGACTCTGCCAGGATAGCGATCAGGAAGGCCGGGAAGGAAGCCAAGGGAGCGTGCCTGGCCACCGACGGGTTCTTCCCGAAGCCCGACTCGGTCCAGCTGGCCGGCAAGGCGAAGATCGCCGCGATCATACAGCCGGGCGGTTCGATAAAAGACGCGGATTCCTTTAATGCCGCGGATAAGGCCGGTATAGCGATGGTCGTTACAGGGATACGCCATTTCAGGCACTGATAGATGACCTACCGGGAAGCGATAAGATATCTCGAATCTTTTATAGATTACGAAAAACGCCCGGATTTTGATTATTCCGGCGCGATGAATCTCAGCAGGGCCCGCGCACTGCTCGACGGGCTAGGCAACCCCCACCGCAGTTTTAAGTCCATCCATGTAGCGGGAACCAAGGGAAAAGGCTCGACCTGCGCTTTCGTATACTCGATGTTAAAGGACAGCGGGATAAAGGCGGGGCTATATACGTCCCCGCACCTGGTTGATTTCAAGGAGCGCATAAGGATATCCTCCCCGAGGGACAGGCCGATAGATGAGGCGGAGATCGCCGCGCTCGTCGGGAGGATAAAGCCCTTCCTTGATAATTTCTCGAAATCCTCCAAGTTCGGCCCGCCGTCTTTCTTCGAGGCCTATACCGCGCTGGCATTCCTGTTCTTCAGCATAAAGAAGGTGGAGATAGCGGTGGTAGAGACGGGCATGGGAGGAAGGCTTGACGCGACGAACGTCATCGACCCTATCGCCACGGGGATATCCCCTATAAGCTACGACCACATGGACAAGCTCGGAAAGACGATCGAATCCATAACCAAAGAGAAATGCGGCATAATCAAGGAAGGCTCCACCGTCGTTTCGGCCGAACAGGACCCGAGGGCGCTGGCCGTCATAAATAAAGTGTCGGCGGAGAAGAAGGCGAAACTCTTTGTCGTCGGCAAGGATATAACATATGAGCCGATCGCGGCGGATACGGAGGGGCAGGCCTTTAACGTTCGCGGGCTCTACGGGGAATACGCGCTGCTAAGAACTCCGCTCCTCGGAAGGCACCAGGCCGCCAATGCCGCCGCCGCGATAGGATTGGTCGAATCCCTCAGGGCGCACGGCATAGTCATATGCTCGCATAACATCACGAGCGGGATACGCAACGTGAACTGGCCCGGGCGGCTGCAGGTCCTGCGCAGGGACCCGCTGGTAGTCCTTGACGGCGCGCAGAACGAGGCCTCCGCAAGGGCCCTCAAGGAAGCCGTCGCGGAACTTTTCCGTTATAAAAAGTTGTTCCTTGTATTCGGGGTCTCGTCCGGGAAAGATATCGCGGGCATCGCAGGGAATATTTTTCCGCAGGCGGACAGGATATTCCTGACGCGGGCAGCGACGCCCCGCGCGATCATGCCCGAAGCGGTCAGGAGGGACCATCCGCGTTACGAAAAAAAATATACCGCGACTCTGAACGTCAGGGAAGCCGTGGAGCTTGCCCTCAGGGAAGCGGGTCCGGACGATATGATACTGATTACCGGGTCGCTCTTCGTAGTCGGGGAAGCGCTGCAGTACCTTGATAAGAAGGCGGTAAGCAATGACCGGAAGAAATAAGATAGATACCGGGGATACGATAGCGGCCATAGCCACTCCTTCCGGAGAGGGCGCGATAGGCATAGTCCGCTTGAGCGGCAAGGGCTCCCTCGTAATAGCCGATAAGGTCTTCAGGCCTAACGGCGCGGGATCGCCTTCGGGTTTCAGGTCGTTTACGGTCCATTACGGGCATATCATCGACGGAGATTCGGTTGTCGACGAGGCCCTGTTGACCGTAATGCGCGCGCCTAAAAGCTATACTAAGGAAGATATGGCGGAGATAAACTGCCACGGCGGCATAGTCCCGCTCAGGAAGACGCTCGAACTGGTCTTCGCCGGCGGAGCCAGGCTTGCGGAACCCGGGGAATTCACGAAACGCGCCTTCCTTAACGGCAGGATCGACCTGACGCAGGCCGAGGCGGTGCTTGACGTGATAAGGTCGAAGACCGACGAATCGCTCGCGATAGCGCTGGGGCAGCTTGACGGCCGCCTGTCGTCTATCCTTAAAGGGATAAGGGAGGAACTGGCCTCGGTCAGCGCAGGCGTGGAAGCGTCGATAGATTTTCCCGAGGAGGATACCGAGATAATATCGGAAGCGGATACGAGAGGGCGCCTCGAAGCCGTCAAGGCGCGGCTGGAAGGGCTGCTGGAAACGGCCGATAAGGGCATAATAATGAGGGAGGGCATATCCTGCGTGATCTGCGGCAAGCCGAACGTCGGAAAGTCGAGCCTCCTTAACGCGCTGCTGCGGAAGGAGAGGGCGATAGTCACGCATGTTCCCGGCACGACGAGGGACACCATAGAGGAATACGCGAATATAGGGGGGATACCTTTCAGGCTTGTCGATACGGCCGGCATAACCGCCACGGATGATATCGTGGAAAGGGAGGGAGTGCTGAGGAGCCGCGAACATATAGAAAGGTCCGGCCTCATCCTGCTTATGCTCGACGGAAGTTCGGCCCTGTCCGATGAAGACAATATCCTGCTCGAAGATACAAAGGCCAGGGCGCGGATCATCGTAATAAATAAAATTGACCTGCCCCGCAAGATGGACACATCAGGATTTCCGGGCGGGGGCGTGATAGAGATATCGGCAAAGGCAGGGAATGGACTGGACCGGCTGAGGGAGGCTATGGCCGGCGCGGTCTTCAGCGGAAAAGCGAAGGCCGGAGAGCCGGTCGCGGTGACGAACCTGCGGCAGAAGGAAGCCGCGAGGTCGGCGCTGTCGTCGGTTGAGGCGGCGATAAACGCCGTCGACGGAAAATTGCCGCCCGAATTGATAGCGGTCGAAGTTAATGAATCCCTCGGCCATATAGCGGATATAGTCGGCGAGACCGTGAACGAAGAGATCCTGGACAGGATATTCTCGCAGTTCTGCATCGGAAAATAAAGGAGATACCGTGATGGATAAGAAGAAGATCATGAAGGCCGTAACGATGATACTGGAGGCCGTAGGCGAGAACCCCAAGCGCAAGGACCTGCTCGAGACCCCGCGCCGCGTCGCCGAGATGTACGAGGAGATATTCTCCGGAATAAAGTCCGACCCCGCCAAGGAGCTGGAGGTCGTACTGGACCAGAAGCATGAGGAGATAATACTGCTTAAAGGCATCCCGCTCTACTCGGTCTGCGAACACCACCTGCTTCCTTTCCTGGGCAAGGCCCATATCGCCTATATACCGAAGGACGGAAGGGTCACGGGCCTAAGCAAGCTCGGAAGGGCCATAGATATACTCGCGAAGAGGCCGCAGGTCCAGGAGAGGCTGACCACGCAGATCGCCGAAGTCATCATGAAGGAACTTAAGCCGCGCGGCTGCATGGTCGTCATCGAGGCCGAGCACCTCTGCATGTCGATGAGGGGCCTCAAGAAGCCGGGCATATCGACGGTAACCAGCGCGGTCAGGGGCGTATTCCGCGCCAACGAAAAGACCCGCGCCGAGACGCTGGCGCTTATCAAGTGACTGAGAAAGTAATATCCAACACAGGCAAAATATAGTATAATAACGCAAATATGGACAACTCACTGTTCGCGGTATTCCAGAATAAGGTCTTTATTGCGACTATCCTAAGCTGGGTGACCGCGCAATCCCTTAAGATCATAATAAATACCATAAAGGAAAAGAGGTTCAACTTCAGGTGGTTTGTGGGCACCGGCGGCATGCCGAGCGCTCATTCCGCCGGGGCGATGGCCCTCGCTACGTCCGTCGGCATCCAGGAGGGTTTCGGCTCGACGATATTCATCGCCACGCTCGTGTTCGCGATGGTAATAGCGTTCGACGCGCAGGGCGTAAGGCGTTCCACGGGCCAGCAGGCCGAGATATTGAACAAGATAATGGACGATATCTATTGGAGAAGGAAGATACAGGAAGACAGGCTCAAGGAACTTATCGGGCACACGCCGTTCGAGGTCTTCGTCGGTTCGTTCCTCGGGATAATCATAGCTACGCTGGTCATGATATAGAAAGGGGAGATATCCAGAGATGAAATTCAGGGCTTATATTCCGGTAATATTGATAGTGATAGCGGTGGCCGCGCTTGCGGTATTCGCGCTGCCTAAATTGTCGCTCGGTTCCAAGGAAGGCGCGCTCATTAACAGCGCGAGGTCGCTGGACAAGGAAGGCAAGACAGAAGAGGCGATAAAGGAGCTGGAAAAGGTCGTTGCCGAATACCCGGAAAGCAAGAAGGCCGGGGAAGCCCTTGTCATACTGGGCTCGCTATACGAGAAGCAGGGCAAGCTGGTCGAAGCGCGCGATTCTTTCAAAAAAGCCTATGAGACATATCCGGGCACGAATATCGTCAAAGAAGCGCAGCCGAAGGTCGAGGAGCTGAACATGAAGATACTCTTCTCGCCCTACCTCGACAGCTACAGCAAGGAATACACCGTGCAGGCGGGGGATTCGCTCGCGAAGATTGCGAAGGTCTTCGGGACCACCGTCGACCTGCTCAGGAAGTCGAATAACATCAGCGGCAATACGATAAGGCTGGGCCAGAGGCTTAAGGTCGTGACGGTGAAGTTCAGCGTCGTCGTCGACAAGTCGCAGAACCTGCTGATGCTCAAGCAGAACGACGACGTCATAAAGATATATAAAGTTGCTACCGGCACCAATAACTGCACGCCGGTCGGCACGTTCAAGATAACCACTAAATTGGTGGATCCCGTATGGTATAAGGCGGGAGTCGTGGCGCCGCCCGGAAGCCCGGAGAACATACTGGGCACCCGCTGGATGGGCCTCAGCAAAGAGGGCTACGGCATACACGGCACCACGGACCCAAGTTCGCTCGGGAAGCAGGCTACGGCAGGATGCGTCAGGATGCTCAATGCCGAGGTTGAAGAGCTGTACGGCTTACTCCCCGAAGGCACAGAAGTAACGATAGTGGACTGAAGCGAAAATATGAACGGAACCGGACTGGATTTCGAAAAACCCATACTGGAACTTGAGCGTAAGGTAGAAGAGCTCAAGAAGTTCACCTCTTCCGAGAACATCGACCTCTCCTCGGAGATCAAGAAGCTCGAGGACAAGCTCGATAAGGTCAAGCGCGAGGTCTTCGAGTCGTTGAGCCCGTGGCAGAGGGTCCAGATAGCGCGCCATCCCAAGAGGCCCTATACTCTGGACTATATCGGCCTGATGATGACGGATTTCGTGGAAATACACGGCGACAGGGTCTTCGGGGACGATAAGGCGCTCATCTGCGGGTTCGCGAAGATAGACGGCCAGGACGTCGTCGTAATGGGCCACCAGAAAGGCCGCGATACGAAAGAGAACCTCATGAGGAATTTCGGCTCCGCCCATCCGGAAGGATACAGGAAGGCGATGAGGGTGATGCATATGGGAGAGAAGTTCAAGCTCCCGGTAATAGTATTCATTGATACCCCGGGAGCTTATCCGGGCATAGGCGCCGAAGAGAGGGGCCAGGCGGAGGCGATCGCGTTAAACCTTATGGAGATGGCCCGGCTGAAGGTCCCGATAGTCTGCTATATCATCGGAGAGGGCGGTTCCGGCGGAGCCCTCGGGGTGGGCATCGGCGACAGGATCTGCGTCCTCGAGAACGCGTATTATTCGGTAATATCCCCGGAAGGATGCGCCGCGATACTATGGAAAGACAGGACCAGGGCGCCCGACGCGGCAAAGGCGCTTAAGC
>JBAYMW010000088.1:0-6758 GCA_041663405.1 Candidatus Omnitrophota bacterium
ATAGGTCACGGGCGACTCGCCCCAGCCCCCGTCGTCGTTCTGCACGCTGCGCACCCATTTCGCGGCTTCATCAAGTTCCTTTTTGCACGATCCCGCCGCGCCGAACGAGAGGCCGCGGCATGCCAGGAATGTGCCGTATATATAGTTGACCCCCCACCGGCCGTACCATGTGCCGTCGGGTATCCTGTCCCTCTTCAGGAACTTTATCGCGTCCTTGAACGGACGTTTTTCCGGGTCGAACTTAAGGCGGCCCAGCAATTCGCAGGTGCGCCCCGTTATGTCGGAGCACGTAGGGTCGAGCATAGCGTTATGGTCCGAGAACGGCACCTTGTTAAGGAACTTCTTGTTGTTATCCCTGTCATAGGAGCTGAAACCGCCGTCTGAGGATTGCATCTTCAGCACCCAGTCCAGCCCGCGGTCGAATTCCTGCTTCTTCCTGCCTTCCTCGTCTCCCATATCAACCTGCATAAGGCCGAGGAGGACCTGCGCGCTGTCGTCTATATCCGGGTAAAATTCGTTCCTGAACTCGAAATACCATCCGCCGGGCTGCGCGTCCTTCGCTTTCTTCTTCCAGTCGCCCGTCTCGTTCACCTGTTTCGTGAGCAGCCAGCGCCCGGCCTTCCTCATCGCCTCACTATCCTTCTTGAAGCCCGATATCCCGAGCGCGTAAACGGCCAGGGCCGTATCCCATACCGGCGAGACGCACGGCTGCATCTCCGCCTTATGGCTATGGTCCACTAACAGCCTGAGGATCTCGTCAATGTTGGATTTCATAAGCGGATGGTCGTTCTTATAACCGAGGCAGCTCAACGCCATGACCGAATTTACCATGGCGGGATATATCGCGCAGAGGCCGTCGCTCTTATCGAACCTCTCGGCCATCCACTGTTCGGCCTTCTTCACCGCGATACGCCTGAACGGCCGCAGGTGAAGCTTATACGCTATCTTCATCGTGCAGTCGGCGAAAAGGAAGAAGTTCTTCCAGCTGATGCCCCTGTCGGGCTTTATGCCGCAGTCTTCCATCCTGCGGCCCTCCCTGTAAAGCTCGTCGACGTCGAAATCTTCCCTGGCCTTGCGCACGGGCTTGGATGACCATATTATCGAAAGCGGCACTATGATCGTCCTTGTCCACGCGCTGAAATCATAAATATTTATCGGGAACCAGTCGGGCAGGAGCACGAGCTCGGGAGGTATGGCCGGGACGGCCTCCCAGCTGCCAAGGCCGAACATCGCGAGGTAAAATTTTGTGAAACTGTTGGCCTTCTCTATCCCCCCGAGGTTCAGTATTATCTGGCGGTCCCTCGACATCACGCTGTTGCGGTCTTCAAACCCCTTCAGCTTCAGGGCGATATAACACTTTATCGTGGTATTCAGCTCCGGAGGGCCGCCGGGGTATATTGACCATCCGCCGTCCTCAAGCCTTCTCTCGAGCATAAAAGCCACCAGCTTATCCTCAAGGACATCGTCCCTGATCCCGAGAAAACGCAGGATCATAATGGTATCGGACTCCAGGCCGAGGTCCATGTGGAAGACGGAATGGAAATATCCTTCCGGCGCCTGTTTGCCGAGGATGTACCCTCTGGACTTGTCTATCGCGTTAAGAAGTCTTTCGCTCATATTATTTTGAGAGGCAGTACCTGACGATCCTTTCGAGTTCGCCCATATCAATGGATGTGTTCTTGCAGGGCCCTTCCGGGCGTTTGTTGGCGAGGCCGAAGACCGGCATCTTCGGGGCCGTATCCTGTATCCCGGAGATAAGGTCCCTCTCGCACGCTATGCCGATAACGGCATCCGGACGGTTGTCCTTTATGGCTTTCCGGGCTTCGTCGCCGCCGAAAGCGGTATATGCGGTGAACTCGTATCTTTCCCCGAGTTCCTTAATCCTGTTCCTTATGTCCGCCGAGAGGCAGCGGGGCAGCAGTATCAATATCTTCTTTACGGACTTCCCTGTCCCGGTCGCGTACATCAGGTCGTTGTGGAACTTGATGAACGAGCTCCCTATCCTGTCCCTGGTTATACCGAACAACGCCGCTATCCTTACGGCCCCGGACAGTAACGCCCTGAGCGAGAACCTGCTGACCATGAAAGAGGGCGCCAGTTTTACCTTTAGTGCCGCCGACAGGGCCTGCGCCGCATACCATGCCGCCAATACGCAGCAAACAGCTATGAACGCCGCCCGGGCCGTCAGCACAAAATCCGGTCCGAAGCTCTCGAACCTCGGGAGGGCCAGGTACCAGAAAAGCCGGATCCCAAGCAGGGCAACGGCTATCACGAGGAAGGCGAAGAACAGAAACAGGGATTTCGGGGCATCCGAAGACGCTGCGCCCTCAGCGCCGGGTTTCCAGTCGGCCCATTCGTCCCCCAACAGCCTGTCCTCAAGCTTCTTACCTTTACCGGTTTCCTTCATAGGTTGATGATTATATCACGAATAACGGGCAGGCGCAATACGGCTATTAGGCGGACTTACGGATGACCAGGCTCGGTTCGAGGTATTTCAAGCGAGGCTTCCTGTGGGGAGAATTTATGGCGTCCAGCAGGTCGTTGCCGGCGGTGTAGGCTATCTCCATCACCGGCTGGGCGACGGTAGTTATCGGCGGGTCAAAAAAATCGCATATAGGTATATTATCGAAACCGATGACAGCCACGTCCTCGGGCACCCTCTTTCCGGCCACCTTGAGGGCCCTTATGACGCCTATAGCCATCCTGTCGTTCGCGGAAAATATACCGTCGGGCGGGTCATCCAGGGCCATCAGTTTCTTCGTCGCTTCCTGGGCATCCTCATACCTGAAGTAACCGCGTTCCACGTAATCCGGCCTGAACGTCATCCCGGCCTCCTCGAGCGCCTGCTTGTATCCCTCGAATCTTTCCGCTGAGTCGAACCAGTTCTCGTGGCCGTGTATGAAAGCTATCTTCTTCCTGCCTATGTCTATCAGGTGTTTCGTCGCAATATACCCGCCGCGCCTGTTATCGCATCCGAAGGAATCCACGGCATCCGAATAGGCGAAGAGCAGCGCGACCGGGACATGGTTCTTCCTGAGCTCCTCGATCTTTTCTGTATCGTCCTTCGATATGGCCACTATCATGAGCCCGCCGACGAGCTTGCTCTTGTACATCTGCAGGCACTGGTCGCTGTCGAACTTGCTCTGGGTGAACATCATGAGCTGGTAATTGTTCTCATTGGCGAACTTCGCCGCGCCCTTGATCGTATCGATCGCGAAGAAGTCGGCATGCAGGAAGGCGTTCTTCGGGAATATGAGGCCGATGACGTTTATCTTCTTGGACGCGAGGCTTGCGGCATGGACATTCGGGAAATACTTGTCCTTTTCAAGGTAGTCGAGTATGCGCCTGCGCGTCTCGCTCGCGACGTTCGCGTCGTTCTTCAGCGCCCTTGAGATAGTCCTGCGCGATACCTTAAGTTTTTCTGCCAGTTCTTCGAGTGTCTTTGCGCTCATTCGTCCCCTTTGCCTGATATCACTATGTTAGCAGGCAACTCCGAAAAAGTAAATACTTTCCCCGTGCGCGGGTCGCTGAAAACGAACCCTTCCGGGGGCTTCGCCTTCCCTCGTACTTCCAGCTTAAGGCCCTTCGCGTAAGGTTTCAGCGTAAGGCTTATATCCCCAAAATAGGTCGGCAGGTCTTTCGCCGTGATCTGTTTGCCCGAATCCGCCCACTCTTTCGGGATACCGGCCCCGAGGACAAGCTTCCCTCCGTCCTCATACACGAACATATTCCTGACGCCGCATATATATTCCGCGCCTATCCAGGTATGCGGCATATCGCCGAGATATTGCGGCTGGCGGTAATCGCTGAACACCACTTCGGCCCAATGGTTCCATGCGCGCGGGCGCTTTACGGTCTGGAAATACTTGAGCATCTCGAACGCCCTCTGCCTGTCCCCCATGAGTATCAGCGCCGATATGTCGCGCAGCTCGTAAGGGGTGAAGCCGCCCTTCCAATCCTTATTGCCCCTCGGCTTAAGCGTGTCGTTGAAATACCTGTCGAACGTGTTCTTGAGCTGGGGTTGCGGCATGTATTTGAGCTCGCCGCAGGGATAAACGCCTATCGCCGTCGATGTCGCGTCGAAATCGCCCTTGTCGGCGCAGCCCGGTATGAAGTCTATGTTCCTGACCTTCATGACAAGCTTAATCGAATCGTAAACGGACTGCCTGAAAGATGCCTTCTCGGCATCTATCCACTTTACCGCGTCTTCCTTTCCCAAAACCTTCGCGATAGACCCGGCGTCCTCCCAGCCTTTCAGGGCCCAGAAATCGTCCCAGTAGCTGTGCATCGCCGGGAAATAACCCTCATGGCTGTTCGACTCGGGAAGGATCCCGCAGAATACCTTCTTCGGATCGGGCCCCTTGCAGTACTGGTCCGTGAGCCTCTGCTTCCTGAGCTCGACCAGGTATTTAAGCGCCTTTTCTATGTTCGGCCACTTATCCTCTAGGAATTTCCGGTCGCCCGTAAAGCAATAATAGTCATATACCGCGAATATGAATTCCCCCTGGCTGTCGTATTCCTTCCAATCCTTGCACCATCCCGGCATTCCATTCTCTTCGAGTATGAAAGGCACCATTCCGTTCGGGTATTGCCTCTGCGCGATCCAGTCGAGGAACTCCTTGACATTATCTTTATACCCCAGCCTCATCATCGCTGCGGACAATAATGCGCCGTCGCGCATCCATGCTTTCTTGTAATTGCGCGAGCCTGGCTGCAGTTTCAGCAGGTCCTTGTTTATCAGTATATAACCGAGGTTCGACTTCATGGTGTCGACTATCTCCATGTCCGGCACCTCGATCTTTACGGCATCGAGTTTGGATTCCCAGGTATTCTTCTGCTCTTTGAACAGTTTCGCGAAATGGCTTGCGGCCTTGCCGGGCTTCTCCGGAAGGCCCCGGACCTCGCCGTGTAACGGCATCGCGAGGTAGAATTCGGCCTTCTTGCCGGCAGGCAGGTCGAAACTGTACTCGAGCGCGCCCGAAGCGTATTTATCCGGGTCTTCCACGGACCTTTCTTCCGGGACTTTGCCCGTCCCGATGACATTTACGATATCGTCCTTCTTATATTTTACGGCGCCGAAGACGTCGGGCTTTGACAGCGAGATGACCGCGGGCACGCCGTTGACTTTTACGACCGGCATAGCGGCATCTTCGTATGACAGGCTCCTTATCTCGGATAGCCCGCCGTATTCCCACGGCGGGACGACCTGGAAAGGCCTCACGGCAATGAATAGCTTCCCGGCGATCTTTGCCTTTGAGGTATTTTCAACGGTATACCATGCGTAGCTTGCCGATCTGCCGCTCTCTCCCGAAGCGAAAAGCTTCTGGGTAAATACTATGCCGTCGCAATCCCAGGTTACCATAGGCAGCGGCAGGTATCCCTTTTCGAGCGACTGCGAGACCTTTACCCCTCCCGATGTGATCAGTTTCGAATCCACATAGAGATAGGGCATCAATGAAAAACTGTGTGAGTAAGGCTCTATTGAGCCATCCTCGCAAAGAAGGCTCTCCTTGTCGTCGCCGTCTATCCCCGCAACCGTCCAATAGACCTGCTGTTTGCCCAGCCATATCGGATAATAACCCGGGCCCGCCTCCTCTGCCAGCAGCTCATAGTGCCTCTGGGGGGTCGCCGATTCGTCCGGGCCTTTCAGCGATATGTCCTTCAGCGAATAACCGCTGCCGGTGTTGCTCTCCTTGCATGATATCTTTATGTACTGCACCCTGGTGGTATCGATATATATCAGGTCTTTGCTCCCATTGCCCTTTTCGGTGGAATAAACCTTTGACCAGGAGTTCCCGTCATTCGATACCAGTATCTCGTATGATTTTGCGTAATTCAGGGCCCAGTTCAGCTGTATGCCTCCGATCTCCTTCTGCTTCCTGAGGTCTACCATTATCCAGGCATCAGAGGCCGAATCATTGAGCCATTCGGTAGCGCGGTCTCCGTCAAAAGCGTTGACAGCATCGCTGCCCTGCTGCGTGGACGACGCGGTGATGACCGGTTCCTCGTCCGCGCCCTTGACCGCCAGCTCGAGGACGGAATAGCCCCAGGAGGTCGCCCTTTCCTTCATGAATATCTTAATGTACCTCGCGGGCACTTTCCTGAAATATATATCGTCGGTACCGCCGTCGCTTTCCGGCGCGTCATAAACGGTCTTCCATCCGGAGTTGTCTTCCGATATGCGCACCTCGTAGGATTTCCCGTATGCGGCCTCCCAACTGATAGTAATTCCCGAGACGTCTTTTACTTCGCCGAGGTCTATAAGAAGCCATTGGGGGTCTGAAAACTGGCTGCTCCACCTGCTCTGGTAATTGCCGTCAACGGTGTTTTTAGGCAGGTAAAGGTCGCTCTCGCTGGATGATGCGGAGACCTGCAGAGGCGCTGTCCATACGTTATTTACGGGGAATAAAGAGGCGATAAAAAGGATAGGGAACGCTACAGCTGACTGCTTCAACAACCTTTTCATAACTTAAGGCCTCCGGGTTATTTGCGTTAATTATATTACTTTTTGCCCATGAGCGCAATATTGTTGCGCCCCTGCAGGGTCCCGGATCGCCCTTGATTGCAAGACTGGCCCCGCATCTATCTTATTTTTGGGGGATGAGACTTTTGCGGGACCAGTTTGCATACTATCTTCTACTTCTTCTTTCTTGAAACACCTAACAAACCAACTAAACCCGAGCCGAGTAAAAGAAGGCTTGCCGGTTCAGGAACGGCAGCAACATCGATCGATGGGTCGTCCCAGTAGAACTCACCGC
>JBAYMW010000089.1:0-6756 GCA_041663405.1 Candidatus Omnitrophota bacterium
CCTGCTGTAGCTGTTCGTGCAGGCAGGCGCGATGCCGAGCAGAGTTGAAAACTTTTGGGCGGTTATTTTAGGGGGAACCCCCTAAAATATGTTCGAACAGAGTCGAGCACACACCGCCAGTTTAAAAAGGAGGTTGTCTCCCTTGCGAGGGACGCTTCGCAGCCCCCAGAGGATGGCCCCTACAGTGCCTACAATATCCAAGCAGGTCCGTAAGTCCCGAAAATCCAAAAAATTAGAATATTTTGAAATTAAGATAAGCGAAAGTGGTATAATCGAAGTCGGGCCCGAAACCCCGGCGTTCGACCTGCTCAAGAAGCTCAAGCCGGGCGTAAAACATAAAAAGTACTGCGGATAAAAGGAGGCATACATGGGGGACGGGATCTACGGTTCGAAATGCCTTGAAGAGATAGACATACTGGTAAGGGCGAGGTATCCGCTCATATACGTCTTGAGCTACGAAGAGACGAGGGTGATAGATTGCGTAAAAGAGCTCGCGGATAAGAGGAACAAGACAGTCTATTTATGGACGACCACCCAGGGTATCCGCAAGATAGAGGATTCTTCCAAGGCCGACGATTCGACCCGCGACCCGATAAACGCGCTGAATTTCATCGAACGACAGACGAACGCCGCGATCTTCATCCTGCAGGATTTCCATCCATACCTTAACGACAATACGGTCATCAGGAAGCTGAGGGACCTTGTCGAGAACCTGAAAGAGACTTACGAGTCTATAGTAATACTCTCTCCCGTCCTGCAGGTACCGGTAGAGCTCGAAAAAGACCTCGTCGTTGTCGATTTCGACCTGCCCAACAAGGAAGATATAGGGAAACTTCTCGATGATATCGCTGAGACCGTCGGCAAGACCAACGATGTGCTCGTGAACTTGACCCCGGAGACCAAGGAAAAGCTTATTACCGCATCGCTTGGCTTCACGCTCAATGAAGCGGAGAACGCGTTTGCCAGGGCGATAGTCGTGGATAAGTCGCTCGGGCCGGAGGATGTCGACAAGATCCTCGAAGAGAAGAAACAGGTAATAAGGAAATCCGGTTTCCTCGAATATTTCAATTCGACCGAGATGATGGCTAACGTCGGAGGCCTCGACCAGCTCAAGGACTGGCTCGAGGGCCGCGGGCGCGCCTTTTCGACGAAGGCGAAGGAGTACGGCCTGCCCGCGCCGAAGGGCATCCTGCTTATCGGCGTGCAGGGCTGCGGCAAGAGCCTTACCGCGAAAGCCGTAGCGGGCCTATGGAAACTGCCCTTGCTCAGGTTCGACGTGGGCAAGGTATTTTCCGGCATAGTGGGCTCCTCGGAAGACAATATGAGGCGGGCCATAAGGTCCGCGGAATCCGTCGCTCCGGTCGTGCTATGGATAGACGAGATAGAGAAGGCGTTGTCCGGCGTCCACAGCTCCACTTTCTCGGACGCGGGCACTTCCGCGAGGGTCTTCAGCACGTTTATCACATGGCTGCAGGAAAAGACGAAGCCCGTATTCGTCGTTGCCACCGCGAACAACATATCCCAGCTTCCTCCCGAACTCTTGAGGAAAGGCCGCTTCGACGAGATATTCTTCGTCGACCTGCCCTCCCAGGAAGAGAGGAAAGAGATCTACTCGATACACATTAAAAAGAAGAAGAGGGACCCGTCCAAGTTCGACCTGGAGAAGCTTGCCGCCGAATCGGACGGCTTCAGCGGCGCCGAGATCGAGCAGGCTGTCGTATCCGGGCTTTTCGATTCATTCGTGAAGGAGAGGGACCTTTCAGACGGCGATATTATTAAGAGTGTAAAAGAGACGGTCCCGCTCTCCGTCACCATGAAGGAAGATATAGACAAGCTCAGGGAGTGGGCGAAGGTAAGGGCGCGGCCCGCGAGCTCAATTAAAGCGCGGCCGGAAGGCAGGGGAAGAAAGATGGAGCTATGAGGGGAAAAGGCCGGTTCAACAAGCTCGAGCATTTTCCTATAGCCGGCATCCTTTTAAAAGGCAATGCTTCCGACGGCAAGCGGTTTGGCCGCCTCGAAGTTTCGGAATGCACGATAGAAAAGCGGGTCGAAATAAAAGAAGAGGCAAAAAAGGAAGAGATACGGAGCTGGCAGGTGAAATGCCTCGGCTGCGGCAGGATGCGGCCCCGGCTTGCCAGGTGCGTATACTGCGGATGGGATAACGATTCATCCGCGCAGATAATGGATGAGATAGTCCTTACGATCGACGGTAAGGTATACCGTTCTTCCGATAAGGAGATGCCCCACCATATAAGGCTGCTCATGGCTGAAATAAGGAGGAAAGGGAATACTCCCGAAGTCATAGATGCCTGGATGAAGCGTTATAACGCGGAAAAGGAGCTGAAGGCGGGCCTCGCCGACAACGAAATTAGCCGGCTAAAGGGCGAAGTCGTACGCAGGGCGCTTATTGTCATAGGGATCATAGCGCTCATCGTATTCACGATAATCATCAGGATGCATTGACAGAAAGGAGAGGCGCATGTCGTCCGGAGGGCATATTATAGGGTTGCTGATAAGCAGCATCGGGGAGCTGGTCAAGGCGATAGAAGAGCTGCAGCTGGCAAGGCTTAAGAAAAATTCCCTCATGATCGACGGCAAGATACAGAAGGTCGACATAGCCGTCGAGGGCGTAAACGGCCGCGGCATAGGGTTCCAGAAGCAGAAGGACGGGACATATAAGGTCCTTGCCGAGACGGGCGGCCTGACTACGGAAGAGGCGAAGAAGCAGCTCAAGCTCGTGAATGAGATACGCAAAAAATACGCTTACAACACGGTGATAAACGAATTGAGGAGGCAGGGTTACCAGGTTGCCGAGGAGAAGGCGGAGGGCAAGCAGGTAAAGATCCTCGCGAGAAAGTGGGTGGCGTAAATGGCCGAAAAATACGAAGTCGAAGTATTCATAACCGAGGAAGGCAACGTTTCGATGAGGGTAAAGGGGATCAAGGGCAAATCCTGCGTGGATAAGCTCAAGGCGCTCGCGAGCCCGCTCGGAAAGGTCGAGGATATCGAATACACGTCCGAGTACTACGAACAGGAACAGAAAGTAAAACAGATATCGAAGCAGAAGACCTAGGGGTTGCCGGTGAGCAATAAGCGTTTTGCCCGTTTAGAGTTCGGCGGGAAGAGGATCGATATCCGGCTCTCCGAAAACGGCTCGAAGATCGAGTCCTGGCAGAGAAAATGCTCGAACTGCGGCAGGGTCATCGCGAAATCGGGGAATTGCTTCTATTGCGGGTTGGATTCGAATGAATTCGTGAAAAAGGACACGGATACAAGCGCGGATGCGGCTAGGCGCGACCAGCTTTTCGAGTCCGGAGAGTCGCAGGTCACTATAGACGGCAGGACATACTTATCAAGCGACAGGGACCTGCCGGTAGACGTCCAGGAACTTATGCTGAGGCTTAAGAATGAGGGCTACTCCGAGGAGCTCGTAAGGGACTGGATGGAGAGGAATGACCTGCGGCCCCGGGAAATAAACCTTTTTGATTATTTAATAGAAGCCATCGGAAGGCGTTTCAGGCGGCGGTGACGTCCAAAAATTATTGATTGACTTAAGTTTCTTTTAGGCATAGAATCTACTCGTTGATCCAATAAAAGGATACTATCCGTAATGTCATATATAGTCTTCGCACGCAAATGGCGGCCGAAAGACTTCGAGAGCGTCCTTGGTCAGGAGCATGTCACGACCACCCTCAGGAACGCGATCGCGAATAACAGAGTCGCCCATGCGTATATTTTTTCCGGCCCGCGCGGTGTAGGCAAAACAACCACAGCCCGCATCTTCGCGATGGCGCTGAACTGCAAGGAAGTCTCCTCAGGCAAGGATTGCCGCCCCTGCGGCAAATGCGATTCCTGCAAGGAGATATCCGGCGGCACGAACCTCGATGTGATCGAGATAGACGGCGCCTCGAACCGCGGCATCGACGAGGTCCGGTCCCTGCGCGAGAACATCAAGTTCGCCCCTACCCGCGGCAAATACAAAGTATATATCATCGACGAAGTCCATATGCTCACCGAGGAAGCGTTCAACGCGCTGCTCAAGACCCTCGAGGAGCCGCCCTCACACGCGATATTCATTTTTGCCACGACCAGGCCGTACAAAGTCCCATCGACAATAATCTCGCGCTGCCAGAGGTTCGATTTCAAGCGGCTGACCGTCAACGAGATAGCCGGGAAGCTCAGGGATATAGCTAAGAGCGAAAAACTCGAGATAGAAGAAGAGGCGCTCTACACGGTGGCGCGCGCCGCCGAAGGCGCGATGCGCGACGCGGAATCGATGCTCGACCAGCTCGTATCGTTCTGCGGGAAGAAGATAGACGTGGAGAGCGCGGCCTCGGTATCGGGGACAGTGGGCCAGGAAGTGCTCTTCGGCTTCACGGAGAAAGTCATAAACAGGGATACCCACGGGGTCCTGAAGCTGGTCGACGGCATGATAAGCGGGGGCAAGGACATACCTCAGTTCGTCAATTCGCTCGTCGTGCATTTCAGGAACCTGCTGATAACGAAGACCGCCGAAGCGGGCGACCTCGAGAACCTGGTAGACCTGCCGAAAGAGATAATATCGAGGATATCGGAGCAGGCGAAGTCGTTCACGAACGAGACGCTGCTCTATATATTGACGGTGCTGATGAACGCGCAGGACGAGGTCCGCCGCGCGATATCGCAGAGGATACCGCTCGAGCTCGCCGCGATAAGGCTGACGAGGAGGGACGATATACTCTCCCTTACGACGATACTCGACCGCATCGAGAAGCTCGAGAAAAAGATCGGCAGCGGCGCGGCAGCGCCGGGGCCCGTTAAGGCCGAGACAAAGAAGGCCGGCGAAAATAAGGCCAACGATATAGAGATCGATATTGAGATATCGCCGGCAACCACATCCGCAGCCGCAAGCGCAGCCGGCGGCGACCTGTCGTTCGATCTAATATGCGAGTTGTGGCCGAACCTGCTGCGCGGCATATTATCGAAGAAGATGTCGGTAGCCCTGTTCCTCCAGCCGGCGCAGCCGCTCAAGCTCGAGAACAAGACCCTGACGATAGCGTTCTCGAAGGAACACAAGTTCAATAAGGAAGCGCTTGAAGGCAACGGCAACAGGAAGGTCATAGAGAACGCGCTGAACGATATATTGAAGCATGAGATCAGGGTGGACATGAAGGTGGTGGAAGCCCTCGAGAATAAAGTGCCGGTCGAGGACCTGCTGCGCGAAGAGCATGAAGAAGAGGCCCACGAAGTCGTAAGGTCCGCCCTCGAGATATTCGGCGGCAATCTCAAAAAGACCGACAACGCGTCCTACTAAAAGGTAATACCCATGCCCGGATACACCAAGACGATGGAGAAGCTCATATCCGAATTCACGAAGCTTCCCGGCATAGGGCCGAAATCGGCTGAACGCATCGTAATGCACATCCTGAAATCCCCCCGCGAGAACGCGGCATCCCTTTCCGATTCGATAATAAAGCTGAAGGACACGATAGGTTTCTGCAGGAACTGCTTCAACCTCAGCGAAGGCGAAGTCTGCCACATCTGCGGCGACCCGCAGCGCGACAAAATGACCATCCTGGTCGTCGAAAGCCCTAAGGATATACTCGCTATAGAGAGGACCGGAGCATACAGGGGGCTCTACCATGTCCTTTTGGGCGCGATCTCGCCCCTGGACGGCATGGGGCCGGACGACCTGAAGATAAAGGAGCTGCTTCGCAGGGTCAAGTCCGACAAGATCAAGGAAGTGATACTGGCTACCGACGCAGACACGGAAGGCGAGACAACGGCCTTATATTTATCGCAAGTTCTTAAACATCAAGGGGTTAAGACAAGCCGCATAGCCTATGGCCTGCCCGTCGGCTCCCACCTGGAACACGCCGACCAGGAGACCCTCGAAAGGGCGCTCGAAGGCAGGAATCAAATTTCTTGACACAAACCCTCTCCTCTGGTAAAATTTAACTTCACCTACCGGTTTTAATCCTGTAAGGAGGCCTTTTGAAGGTCACAAGGGCGATCGGCCAGGGTTTTGCCACGACCCATAAAGGATGGCCCGTCATAGCGGTGATTTTTGTCTTTTATGGGATAATAAGGTTCTTTTCGGCCCCGAACGATGACATACCTCCCTATTTGAAGAGCCTGGGAGACTGGGGCATGGCGGCTTTGATATTCGCGGCCCTCTGCATCGGCGCAAATTACATCATGGCCGGCGTCCAGGCGTTCGCGAGGGACGGGATAATAGAAGGCCG
Organism: Candidatus Omnitrophota bacterium; assembly: GCA_041663405.1. GTDB lineage: Bacteria > Omnitrophota > Gorgyraeia > Pluralincolimonadales > Pluralincolimonadaceae > UBA6215. The sequence goes on from JBAYMW010000089.1 coordinate 6,225, forward strand.
TTACGAATTTAGAAAGTTCTTTGGTAACTGCAACAGGTATTTCCTTATGCAGCTGGGAGTGAGCTCCATACTCAGCATCCCGCTGTGGATCTTGTTGTTCCTTGCGGCCATCCTGCGGTCCGGACTGCTTTTACTGGTCCTGTTGGTGCCGGCAATGCTCGGTTCGGAGTCATGGTCGATAGCGGCCGCGGACGGCAGGGGAATATTCAAGTCAATAGGGAGAAGTTTTATCTTTTGCGGCGGCAGGTTCTTCAGCATGGCAGGCCTGCTGCTTTTGGTCTTTGTGTCGGCGCTGTTGATATCGCTGGTGGTATGGATATCCTACGCGTTCATTTTACAGGGGTTCAGGTACCTGGGCTTTGAAGGTTACGGATTTATTTTGCGCGAGGTAACGGGATGCGCATTATATGCGTATTTTTTCTTGTTCTCGTCCTCGTCGTTGATGGCGTATTATTTAAACAACAGGAAGGCAGATGAAAGGCATAACTGAAGTAGTATGGCACGGAAGGGGCGGGCAGGGCGCGGTAACCGC
>JBAYMW010000090.1:0-6750 GCA_041663405.1 Candidatus Omnitrophota bacterium
ATAAACCTCGTCCTGCTTTGAAAGGTCGGGGATCCCGCTGCTCGTCACGATAGAATATTTGAGCGGCCGGGATTGGCTCGAGCTGTTAGTTATCGTCTGCTTCAGCTCTATGGCGTATCTACCAGGCTGGAATATGTATTCCTTCTCCACAAGCATCCCGTCGGACGACTTCGCGGCGAAGACCGCCCTGTCGCCCTTTGCCGTATAGGTAAACGAAGTCCTATCCATATCCTTGGACAGGCCCGAGGTATAAAAGATCGCGTCCTTGGAACCCGGTGTTTCCGCTATTACGACCGGCAGTCCCTTCGAATCGTTGAATTTTTTGAGCGTGATCCCTTTTATCGCTCCGCATGACCCGGAGAACTCTACTTTATATTCGTCCGTCTCAAAAACTATGCTTTTGTCGTCGACGACCGGGGCCGCAGGTTGAACCGTTTCAGGCGTTCCGGATGCGGAAGGCAGGGTTGCAACCCTGTTAGTTGCGGCTGGCGCGGCCGCCGGCTGCTGTACTTTCGGCTGCTGTTTCAGTCCCGGGAAGAACTTTGTGAGAATAAAAGGGGTGAACATGACTATGAACATCGATATTACAATGGCAAGCAGCGCTCTCTTTTCCGTATTCATCGTTATTTTACCGGATCGTATCCGCCTTTAGAGAATGGGTTGCACCTGATTATCCTGAAGACCGAGAGGAGCAGGCCCTTCGCGGCGCCCTTCTTCTCGATAGCTTCCGCAGCATACTCCGAACAGGATGGGTAGTACCTGCAACAACGTAACTTATAGCCTGATAAATAGTTACGATATGTGGTTATTAATAAAATAAGCAGTTTTTTAAAAAAAATCGCAGTTTTTTTTATCATATCTTCTTTTGGAATATACCCGCTTTTTCAGCCGCTGACAGGAAATCACAGTCAAGCCTGTCATAGTTCATGCCGGCAGCCGATGCGCGCGGCATGACTATTATGTCATAGCCTTCCGAGAGGCTGCCCTTGTTGAGCCTGAATGCCTCTTTTATATAACGGCGCAGTTTATTGCGCGTCACGGCGAGCTTAAAATTCTCTTTTCTGAGAGAAACGCCGATCCTCGAGTAGCCGAGATTATTCCGGGATACACCGATTTTTATCGATTTACCGACGTAAAACGCGCTTTTGTTAAGCGATAACCTGAATTCCCTGGTGCTGGTTATCCTTTCGCGCCTCGAGAGGGAGAACCTCTTCATGATGCGGGATTCTAGACGGTCAGGCGCTTTCTTCCTTTTTGGCGCCTTCTCTTTAAAACCGCCCTGCCTTCCTGCGTAGACATCCTTTTCCTGAAACCGTGTACACGTTTCCTCTTCAGGTTTGATTTTAAGGTGATATTCTTCTTCATCTTTTCTCCTTATAAGTTAAAGCAGGATTATACCACGATTGGCGTCTTAGTCAAGGCAAAAAGTTCTTGCAAACGCGGGCCGCCCTTGCTATAATCTATCGAGGTTATAGGCCTTTTGGGTAAACGGGCCCTGTGAATAAATTGTGAATAACTTTTCAAGCGGTTTTTGATGGAAAATCTTAAAAATGCGGCAGAGGTCTGGGACAAAACAAAAGACCTCATCAAGGAAAAAGTAAACCCTCAGACATTCGAGACGTGGTTCAAGCCAACCAAGGGGATCGGCATATCCGGCGAGGCGCTGATCCTGGAAGTGCCGAACAGCTTTTTCAAGGACTGGCTGCTTGAGCATCATCTCGAGCTGATAAAGGCGACCCTCAGGAATATATCCGGGCGGAGCCTTACCCTTGATTTCTTGTATTCTTCGAGCGAGCCGGAAAAACAGCTGCCTATATCGCAGCGCCAGCCTGCAAAAACAGCGGAGAAGAAACAGGATGGCCCAAACAGTTTGGGCTTGAACCCTGCTTATACTTTCGACGATTTCGTCATCGGGCCGAGCAACAAGATGGCCCATGCCGCGGCAATGGCAGTCGCCGAATCCCCGGCAAAAGCATATAACCCGCTTTTTATTTACGGCAAGGCGGGGATGGGCAAGACGCACCTGATGAACGCGATCGGCCACTGCGTAGCCGCAAAGAACCCGAATGTTAAAGTCGTCTATATAACCAGCGAGCAGTTCACGAACCAGCTGATCCACGCGATACAGAACCGGTCGACCGACAGGTTCAGGGCAAAATACAGGAGTGTCGACGTGCTCCTCATCGACGATGTCCATTTCATCGCCGGGAAAGAGTCGACGCAGGAGGAGTTCTTCCATACGTTCAATACGCTGCACGATGCGCACAAGCAGATCGTGCTCTCGAGCGACAAGCCGCCGAAGGAGATCGACGGGCTTGAGGAGAGGCTCGTCTCCAGGTTTGAGTGGGGCCTTATCGTATCGATATCGCAGCCGGATTTCGAGACAAGGGTAGCCATATTACGCCAGAAGCTTAAAAGGGAAAAGATAGACGTTCCCGATGACGTGATATTCTATATAGGAGAAAAGATAAAATCCAATATCCGCGAACTCGAAGGGGCGCTGAAAAGGGTTGTGGCGAACGCGGTCCTGCTGAAACAGAGCGTGAACACCGAGCTCGCGCGAACAGTGCTTAAGGATATGGTCAAGGAGAAGGAATCGCGGATAACCGCCGAATCGATATTCGAGGAGGTTGCGGCGTATTTTAACGTCCGCGTGTCGGATATAAAGGGAAGGCGCAGGACGAAGCAGATGGTTGTGCCGAGACAGCTTTCGATGTACCTGATAAGGAAGTTGACCGACCATTCCTTGCCGGAGATAGGGGAATTATGCGGCGGGCGCGATCACACGACCGTCATGCATGCCTGCGAAAGCGTCGAAAGCGACATGAAGAAAGACCAGAAGATAAAGGATATCGCGGGAAAACTGGCCTCGCTTATAAGCGGGGAATAGGGTGTGATTTTCTTATGGTTTTGTTGTGTATAACCTGTTGACAGCTGTGCCTAAGTCGGGGAACTTTTGGCTTTAATAAATATAACAGGGCTTAGTGACCGCAACCTGTGCATAATTAATTGGTTATTAATGTACATAACAACATTAAACTGAGGTGCTTTCAGACCTGTGCACAAGTCAACAACCGTTACTACTGCTACTACTTATTATATAAATAACTAATAGGAGAAGAGATGGAAGTAAAATTGACGCGCGACCTGCTTCAGAAAGGGATACAAACCGTACAGAACGCCGTATCCCAGAAAAGCGGACTACCGATCCTGTCAAATATATTATTCGAAGCATCTAAAGACAAGATCAGGCTCGTGGCCACCGACCTCGAGATAGGGGTAATATGCAAAATAGGAGGGGTGGACGTGCAGGAGGACGGCAGTATCTCTATACCGGCAAAAAAAGTCAGCGACATAGTAAAAGAACTGCCGAACAACGAGATACACCTTTCCGCGAAGAAGAACAACCAGGTCGTCATTAAGTGCGAGAAATCCACATTTAAGATAATGGGGCTCCCGAAAGATGAATTCCCGAAAGTGCCGGAACTTTCCGATAAGGATTCTATCGTGCTGCCGCAAAAACAACTCAAGACGATGCTTAACTCGACAGCGTTCGCGATATCGAAGGACGAGACAAGGTACGTGCTGAACGGCATCTTGTTCGCGGTGAGCGATAAAAAACTAAAGGTGGTCGCCACCGACGGCAGGAGGCTTGCGATGGTGGAGAAGGATACGCCTAAACAGGCAGGGTTCTCCAGGAAGGCCATAGTGCCGTCAAAGGCCGTCGCCGAAGTGATGAGGATACTGAAGGAGGACGGGGACGTCAGGATATCGTTCAGTGAAACGCAGGCGGCCTTCGAACTGGAGGATTCGACCCTTATAACGAGACTTATCGAGGGCGAATACCCAAATTATGAACAGGTAATACCGAAGCAGGGGCAGGACAAGATGAAACTCAAAAGGGAGAGCTTTTATGCCGCGGTCAAGAGGGCGAGCCTCCTTACCACGCCCGACTCACAATCGATCAAACTGGATATAAGCAAGAACAAGGTTGTCATATCGAAGGCTTCTCAGGACGGCAGCGAGTCGCGCGAGGACGTGGACTGCGAGTATGCCGGCGAGGACCTTACAATAGGGTTCAACCCGAATTATATAATGGACCCGCTCAAGAACGTAAACGAAGAAGAGATAGTGTTTGAATTCGCCGGCCAGGACAAGCGCGGCGTCCTGCGGGCGGAAGGCGGGGACTATGTTTATATCGTCCTGCCGGTAAGGATGGACTGACACATGAAGAACGGGCCCGTGGCCATATCGCAGGCGGTCGAAGCGGTCCTGCGCGGGCTTGGTTCGGGTAAGGCTCCCCAGGCGGATTTATTAAGCAAGGCGTGGGTGAGGGCGGCGGGGGAGAACAGCACGAAACATACGAGGCCGGTCGATATAAAGGACGGGGTGCTGGTAGTGCACGTCGATTCTTCCGGATGGCTGCACCAGCTTACAATGGAAAAGATAAAGATATTGTCGCGGATGAAAGACGAAATGGGAGTGGACGTGATAAAAGACATAAAACTTAGAATTGGGGAGATATAGGCAGATGCCAAAAACCGAAAAATATGACGCGGGGACTATCCAGGTCCTCGAAGGGCTCGAGGCCGTAAGGAAAAGGCCGGCTATGTATATCGGCGACACGGCTATAGGGGGATTCCACCATCTCGTCTATGAGGTAGTCGACAACTCAATAGATGAGGCGATGGGCGGGTACTGCTCTACCATATCGGTAGTTGTGCACAAGAACAACAGCGTGACGGTCATAGACGACGGCCGAGGCATCCCCGTCGACATGCACGCCACCGAAAAGAAATCAGCCCTCGAGGTCGTGCTCACGAAATTGCACGCCGGAGGCAAATTCGACCATAAGAATTATAAGGTCTCGGGCGGCCTCCACGGCGTCGGAGTTTCGGTAGTCAATGCCCTGTCGGAATGGCTTGAAGCCGAGATCCGCCGCGACGGCAAGGTCTACCACCAGAGATACGAGAAGGGAAAGACCGCATCCAAGATGACGGTCGTGGGCAAGTCAAAGACCACAGGCACAAGGATAACCTTTAAGCCGGACAGCGAGATATTTACGGGCAAACTCGAATACAGTTTCGACACGCTCTCGAACAGGCTGCGCGAACTGGCCTTCCTCAATAAGGGGCTGAAGATAGACCTGAAAGACGAGAGGACGAACAAGGAGAATTCGTTCAAGTTCAGCGGCGGGATAGAATCGTTCGTCGAGTTCCTGAACAAGAACAAGAACCCCCTGCACAAGAAAGTCGTCATCTTCAGCGGTGAGAAAGACAAGATACAGATGGAAGTCGCGCTGCAGTATAACGACGGATACGGCGAGAACCTCTTCTCGTTCGCCAACAACATAAATACGATAGAGGGCGGTTCGCACCTTAGCGGTTTCAAGTCGGCGCTGACGAGGGTCATTAACCAATATTGCAAGAACAAGGGCCTCTTCAAGAACGAGGAGATCACGCTCTCCGGAGACGACGTGCGCGAAGGCCTGACTGCCGTCATATCCATCAGGATACCGGAACCCCAGTTCGAAGGGCAGACAAAGACCAAGCTCGGCAACTCAGAAGTTGAAGGCCTTGTGGCTTCAATGGTCAACGAATCCATGAGCTCGTTCCTCGAGGAGAACCCCTCGATAGGCAACAAGATCGCGGATAAGTGCCTGCTTGCCAGCAGGGCGAGGGAAGCAGCAAGGAAAGCAAGGGAACTCACAAGAAGAAAGGGCGCGCTTGAAGGCGCCGGGCTCCCCGGTAAATTGGCCGACTGCTCCGAAAGGGATCCGTTGCTATGCGAGGTATATCTCGTTGAGGGCGACTCCGCCGGCGGCTCCGCAAAGCAGGGCAGGGACCGCAGGTTCCAGGCCATCCTTCCGTTGAAAGGAAAGATCATAAACGTGGAGAAGGCAAGGCTGGACAAGGTCCTCGCGAACGATGAGATCAGGACCATGATATCGGCGTTCGGATGCGGAATAGGCGAGGAGTTCGATATAGCTAAGCTGAGGTATTCGAAGATCATAATAATGTGCGATGCCGACGTAGACGGATCGCACATAAGGACCCTGCTGCTCACGTTCTTTTATAAGCAGATGAGGGCTTTGCTTGAAAAGGGCAACGTCTTCATAGCCCAGCCGCCGTTGTATAAGATAAAGAGGGGCAAGAGGGAAGAGTATATCCAGACAGAGATGCAGATGAGCTCGATGCTTCTCGAGCTGGGTTCCGAAGGCCTGAAACTGGCAAGGACGAAAGAGAAGCGTACGTATACGGATGCCCAGCTGAAAGATATCCTGGCCAATTTAGTTGAGCTTGAGGACCTTACAGGCGGATTAGGGAAAAAGGGAGTAAATATTGCAAAATACCTCATTTCTAGACATCCAAAGACCAAAAAACTGCCTATTTTTAGGGTAAAAGTGGATGGGAAAGACCAATTCCTGTATAATGACTCTGAGCTTGCGAAGTTCGTTAAGGAAGAGGAGGAAGAGGCGGGTGAGGATGTCGAGATAAAAGAGGAAAACAAAGCAGGCTCGAACGGCAAGGGAGTGGACCTGCTGGAGATATATGAGTCGGAAGAGATAGAAAAGTGCCTGGCTAAACTCGAGAAGCTGGACCTGTCCGCAAGCGAGTATATTTACCAACAGGTTGAGGAGAAGCCGAAAGAAAAGCAAAAGGCGCCGTTCAAAATGACAAGCGAAGAGGATGAGTTGGAATTCAACTCGCTTAAGGATATACTTGAGAATGTGAGAGACCGGGGCAAGAA
>JBAYMW010000091.1:0-6614 GCA_041663405.1 Candidatus Omnitrophota bacterium
ATACCCGCGTTCTGCGTGCTGAGGCCCGCCGCGAGCGGTACGAAATTGGCCGGTTCGAAACCGTTAGCGTCGCCCGTTTCAGTCTCGGAATAACTGCGCGCTGTCGCGACCCCCGCATGGTGGCCGCCTCCGACATCCACCGCTCCAAGCAGCTCGCCCGTGGTCGCGTCAGTACGCCCCGCGTGCGTCTGGAGCCTGTTGCCGGTGCTGAACTCAACGCCCATGTCCTTGAGCACGTCCCTGTTGACCTCCATTATCCTCGCCTCGATAAGGACCTGGTTCGGCTTCAGGTCTATCTCGTTCAATATCTTCGTTATCCTGTCCAGCGAACTCGCTGTATCCGTGATTATCAGGGAATGCGACCTCGCGTTCTCCCTCTCCCTGCGCTCCTTGCCCTGGTCGGTCTCCTGGCCTCCGGCGACGGGGACGCCTACCTTCCAGCCTTTCTGCCCGGTTATCTCGAGGACGGATATCTTGCCCTGCGGAGAAAGCTGCGGCTCGAGCATCTTTTTCGCGTCGACCGCATCGAGGAACTGCAGCGAGAATACGCGGCTCGTGACGCCTTCTATCTCGGTCAGCTCCTTCTGCTTCTCCCTTCTCTCCTTCAACGCATCCACTGTCGAGACGGTGATTATATTTCCGTCCCGCTCGTACGCAAATCCGTACGTATTAAGGATGACTGCCAGCGCCTGCTCCCACGGGACATCGACGAGGCGTATCGTGACCGTCCCTATCACCTCTTTGCCTGACACGATATTCACACCGCTCTTATAAGCGAGGACGCGCAACACGTTCTGTATATCGGCATCCTTGAAATCCAGCGTCACATTATTGGACTTGTCATCCTCGGCTGCGGCTTCCTCTTTAGGCACCGTCACCACCGGGACGATCTGCGATTCATCCTCCGCCTCCGCCTGCGCGGGCAATTCATCCGCTGCCGCCACTGCCGCGGCGGCGGGCGCGGCTTCCGTCTGCAGCGCCTCCTGGCCGAAGGCCGGCGCCGTCAAAGCCGCCGAAATCAAGAACAGCGACAAACATAAAAGGAACTTTTTACCCATCTTATTCCTCCTCACCTCTTGAAGTAAGCACGATATCTTCTCCGCCTCTGTTTAATGTCACCTGATTCCTGCCGATATTGATCACCTTATAGTCACCCAGCATGTCGCCGGTCTTTACGACGGTGCCGCTTATGATAGCGTAAGAATCTTTGCCCTTGGACCAGACTATGCCTTCCAGGTTCAGCTGCAGCAGGGCGCTCGCGGGCCTCGCTTCCGGAAGGATGTTGCCGTCCTTATCAACCAGCGGCCTGAAAGGGTCCCTCTTATTACCGTTGTCATATTTGAATGCTGCCTGCCCGAAAAGCAACGGCACGGCAAGGAAGACGATGAGCAGCGCCAGGGGGATCGTCCTCATTTCTTCGGAGCCTCCTCGTTCAGCACGAACGCCACTACAAGAAGCCTCGCGCCGGGGTTCGTGATATCATCGGCATTCGCGCGTATTTCTATATCGCCTATCGACATCACGTTGTCCGCGGTCTCTATCCTGTTTATGAACTCTCCGAGCGCGTGGTATCCGCCTTTGGCCTCGACCTGTATCGGTATCTCCGTATAGAGCGATTTCGGCTTCTTGTCGGCCCCCGGCTTGGCGGCCTGTTTTGCCTTATCGGCCTTTGACGGCTCCGCCTGCTTCTCGGAACGCAGCGGCTCTATCTTGCTTATCTTTACCTTCGTCTCGGATGCGATGCCCGATATCTCCTGGAGTATGTTCGGCATCTCGGTATGCGGAGGTATGGCATTCTCGTATTCGCCCAATTTGGCGCTGAGCAGCTCGAGGCGCTTCTCGAGCTGCGGCTTGCTCTTTATCAGGTTATCCGCCTTCTTTAGGTCCTCGCGCTCCTTCACTATATCCTTGTTGAGCTTTCCTATGCCCTTGAGCAGAGGGACCGTGGAAAATTGTATCAGCGCGAAGAAAGCGATCGCAACGCCGATACCCACAAGCACCAGCTTCTCCTTCTGTTCTTTGGACATATTCGGCAGACCGGGCATATTAAAGCCCCTTTCCCTTCTTGAAGTGGCATATTATTATGAAATCGAGTATCTCGGTATTCTTTATCTTCTTCCGCTCGACCTTGGAGAGTTCTATCTCGTCGAAATCCCCGGAGAACGACGTATTGTCCTTAAGGGAGTTCACGAACTTTCCGATAGCGTCCTCCTTGCCGTCCGTAACTACGCTCGAGCCGTCTATGACGAGCAGTTCCTTGAGGATCCCGGGCTCCGCAGTCGCCTCCCCCTTCTTCACATCGATGCTCCGCAGCCATACGCCGGGGACCAACGAATCCGAAAGGTCGTTAAGCTTTTTCGCCAGGTTGAACCTGGAACTCCTGAGTTTGTCGATGACATCGACCTTGGAGGAGAGGACTTTTACCGATTCGTCGAGCTTCACCGCCTCAACGTTGGCTATCTTTATCTTCTCGTTCTTCTTCTTCAGCGAGGAGAGCGTGGCCCCCTTAACCTGCGCCATCAGGAACAGCAGAACCTGCAGCAGCACAAGGAACGCAACGATAGAGGCCGCGATGGGCATTATCGGGAGCGAAGGAATGCCGGCCTGCTCCCTCCTTCTCGACCTCATCTGCACCGGTAAAAGGTTTACTTCTATCATCTGCTTTACCGCCTTATAGCGAGCCCGACGCATACCGCCATCTGGCCCGAGACTTCTTTCAATGCCTTCGCGTCCACCTTTGGCGAGAGCACGAGGTTAGACATCGGGTCCCATACTATTATATCGAGGCCGAACGCCTGCTTCAGCCTCTCGATGACCGATGGCTCCCTGGCCCCGCCGCCGCTAATGTATATCCCGTCTATGCCTTTGCCGAACTGGTTCTCGTAATAGTCAAAGGAGAGCCTTATCTGCGTCTCTATCGCATCTATGCTCTTTATGTCGACCGGGATGTCCCTCGCGAAATTCAGCACCTCGTTCTTAAGTATGCAGACATTCGTCATGCTCGCGCCGACATTGGCCAGCGCGATGGTCTTGTCCTTGCCCGCTCCCGCATTGTTGAATATGAAGGAATTTGTCACGGCTATCGAATCGCAATCGACCGCGTCCGGGGTGATACCGGCATCGTTCATATAGCCGAGGTATTCGTCCACAAGCTCTTTCTTCGCCGCGACTATGAGGACTTTTATCTTGCCGCCTTCGGCCTTTTCGCTGATTATCTGCGCGTCTATATAAACTTCATTGATACCGAACGGTATATATTTCTCGGCTTCGAACTGCAGCGCCGACCTGAGCTCATCGGGGCTCATCTTCGGGAGGAGCACCTGCCTTACGACGACGGACTGGCCCGAAACCGATATGACGGCTTTCTGTATCTTTATCTCGGATTTCGCGGCAGAACGTTTCAACGCGGCGATGATGCTTTCCTGAGAGCGTTCGCCCTCGAACTGCTCAATGGAAAAATTCTCCACCTGCATCTTTCCGGTCTTCTGCCTGGAGATGACAATCGACTTAACGGAAGACGTCCCGATATCCAGCGCGCACCTGCTCTTCGGCGCGCCAAAACTCAAGAACGGTATCTTGATCTCTTTCATATTTTATTCGATCGGCGTATCGGAGGCACCCGCCTTACCGCCGCTCTTCGCCCTTATTATACCAGTCTCGTCCGTAAAAAAATACCTGTTTCCGGTATGCCCCGGCGACACGGGTTCCGCGCTGACCTCGAAATTCTCGGCATCCGTCAACGTATATACGAAGCTGTAACCCTGCTTCTCTTTCTTTACCGCAAGGACCGAATCCATATAAGGCGGATCTGAGTTCGGAGAACCCAGGTCATCCAGCGCGGACGGGTATGTATGGGGATTTCCGTTCGTATAGAAGCTCTGGCAGGCCGCCTGGATCGTCCTGCAGGAGACGATAGCCGAAGCTTCGTTCGCGTTTATCCTTGAGGTCATGAAAACGGGGATAGCGAGGGCCGCCAAAGTTGAAATTATGGCGACGACTATCATTATTTCAACCAGAGTAAAGCCGCGGTTTGTGTACTTTTCTCTCGCCATTGGAGTTCAGTTTATATTTTTCGAGCAAAAAAGTCAAGAAAAATTGCGAATTTTCGCTAAAATCCCGTGTGAGCGCGCGGCGCTCCGTATGCCCGCATGTCGTTGATATTGGAGCTGCATTGTAGTATACTTTACCTGGGAGGATGATAAGATGCTTACCTCAATGAGGACAAGGGGTTTCACGCTTCTCGAGCTCATGCTCGCCTCGACTATACTTATCGTGGCGATATGCGGGCTTCTTGCATCTTATGTCCTCTGTTTCAGCCTCACCGAGACCGCAAAGAACATGACGCTTGCCTCAAACGCGATCCAGTTCAAGCTCGAGGAGATGCGCGACCATTCCTTCGGCGACGTAGCGGCCGATTACGACAACACGACTTTTACCGTGAGCGGATTTTCCGCCGGGCAGGCCATCGGCGCTATAACGGTCGAGAGCATCAGCACGGACATGCTGAAGGTGACCGTAAGCGTCTGCTGGAGACAGGGACGCAACAGGATATACGGGGAAGATAACGGCCGCGGCGGAGGCATAGCCCTGAGCGGGCACATAGAAGGCACCGAAGACCTTGATGCCGACGGCATAGTCGACTCGCCGGCGATGATATCGACCCTTATGATAAATCGGGGGACCTGAACCATGAAGACCTCGGGATCAAGAAATAACCATGGATCAAGCCTGATCGAGCTGATGATCTCGATAGCCATCCTTGCGATCATCGGCGGGTCGCTCTCTTACTTCCTGCTGATCGGAAGCGCCGCCTGGCATACCGGCGACGCTGAGATACAGGCTAACCAGGAATCCAGGAAAGGCATGATGGCAATGGTAAAGGAGCTCAGGCAGGCCCAGGACGGCAACCTGAGGACCACGGCCGACGTGCTTTTTGTTGACAACGCCATATACAGCAATATAAAATTCATTGTGATATCGGATACGGACGGCGACGGGGATACGATCAGCGCAGGCGGGGCGCTTGAATGGTCCGCCCCGATATCGTATTACGTCACAGGGACACAGCTGGTGAGGCTCCAGAACAATGCAGTAACGGTGCTCGCGAACAACGTGACCGGAGTGCAGTTCACGAAGACGGTCGATACGATCCTGGGGATCTCGGTCCTCAACATCGCGCTGCAGACGAGAAAGACGAGCACCGAGGGGCGCCAGATACAGTCAAGCCAGACATGCAGCGTAAAAATAAGGAACTGATAAGATGAAAAACAGGAAAGGTTTTATACTTATCTTCGCGTACGCTGTAGTGAGCGTGATCGTGATACTCGTAGCCGCTTACGTGGCAAGGAGCATAAACGAGATGAGGACGTCCGTGCGCGAGAAAGATTCCGCGTCGGCGCTCTATGCGGCTGAGGCAGGCATCGACGTCGCGTTCGACTGGCTGAAATCGCAGCCCACTCCCCCCGCCGGCACCGCGGCGTTCAACGTGACAGGCGGAACGGCCCTGGCAACGGGTACTTATACCGTGATAATTGACCCCGATGACAGCAACCCTACCTCATTCACGAAGAGATATAAGATAACGGCGACCGGGCTATGCAACGATTCGACGCGCAAGGTAAGCCTCGAGGTCGTGCAGGATAACTTCTCGAGGCACGTATGGTTCACAGACTCCGAGACGTTCAACGGCGCCTCCGTATGGTTCATCACGAACGACAGCCTGAACGGCCCGGTGCATACCAACGGCAGTTTTAACATATCCGGCGACCCGTGGTTCGGCGACGAGACGAGCGAGAGCGGTTCAACGATAAATTATATGCATGGCGGCCCGCCCAACGATAACCCGACCTTCGTGGAAGGCATTAGTTTTAACGTCGAGCCTACGAACATGCCTACGAGGGCCACAAGCTTAAGGGCCGCGGCTGCGACAAGCAGCGGCATGAGGCTCTACGGAAATACGTCCATCGTCCTTAACTCGAACGGCACCATGAACGTGACAAACGCGACCGCGGGATACAATAATACCAACATGGCACTGCCCGCCAACGGCGCGCTGTTCGTCGAGAACAAGATAGTGAACAGGAGGCTTTCCGAATACGGCAACGTCACGGTCAGGGGGACGCTCAACGGCAGGCTTTCCATAGGGGCGAACAATAACATAAATATCGCCGGGAACGTGACGTATAATAATTCGGCCTCTACCGATATGCTCGGTCTGATCGCGGAACGCGACTTGATCATCAACCAGGGTGCCTGCGCGAATGGCGGCGACCTCACGATACAGGCAAGCATGATGGCGATGTCCGATTCCTTCTATCTCGAGAACTGGAACACCTCAATGAAGGGAACGCTTAATGTGCTGGGCGGGATCATACAGAAAGAAAGGGGCGCTGTGGGCACTTTCAACACGAGCACGAACAGCAAAGCCAGCGGGTTCACGAAGAATTACGTATACGACGAGAGGCTAAGGACCACGCCGCCTCCCTTCTTCCCCACGACCGAAGACTTTATACCCGTATCATGGAGGGAGCAATGACAAGGAACCGGGTCCTGATAGCGGGCGCCTTTTTCGTGCTCGCGCTGCTGGTACTGCTGCCGTTATGGCAGCCGCGGGA
>JBAYMW010000092.1:0-6305 GCA_041663405.1 Candidatus Omnitrophota bacterium
AGCGGGAACATGAAACCTGTCAGGATGCCGGGGACAGCGGCAAGCAGGAAGAAGACGGGCTGCGAAAAATGGAAGCCCGCCTGAAATGAAAGCGCCAGGATAAAAGCGTATATGTAAAACAGCGATTGCGCCCGCCTGTATGCCCTTGCCGGGACTTCTCCGGCTCCCGTGATCTTCATTGCGACAGCGCTTCCGATGACGAGTCCCGCCATGAACGCGGCGAATATCATGCCTACCTTGTAGTAGACGTAACCGTATACCGCCTGGAAAGCTATTATAATGCAGACCTGCGCGGCCATCCCCGAGAATCCCGCGGCCGCTATCGAAAGAAGGTACGGGAAACCCCTGCTTTTTGAGGCGGCCTGGTACCCCGCCGCCAATACCGCGAATACCGCGGCGATGATAAGGACCTGCATATTCGCGTCCATCCCGTCCAGCGCGCTCAGGAATCCCGAGAACCGCGGGTTGACCCTCGCGGACCATAAGACCGTATCGTAATAATAGCCGGCAGGGCGGAAGTCCCGGTTGGTCTTTACGTTCCTTGCCGCGCCTATCGCGGCCTCCGCATATTTTATCCTCGCAGGGCCCATAATATCGGGAAGGTAGTGCGCGTTCACATAATCCGGTTTTAAACCCCGCTCGCCTATCCTGCGCGACAATACCCTGTGGTCGTAGGTAAGAGTGCCCGCGGAGGGGGAAGCCAGGAATATCGCGGTATCGCCGGGAATTATTTTAATATCGGAAAATTGTTTTTCAAGTGTCTGCTTCAGGCACGCGAGGAACTGCCCCTGCGCGGGGCTGATATAATCTCCGGCGGAGGTGACGCTGAACGAGAAGACGCCGTCCTGCCTGAGGACCTTGCCGATATCGCGGTAAAATTCCAGCGAATAGAACCTGTTTATCTGTGCGGTGTAAGGGTTGGGAAGGACAAGTATTATAACGTCGTAGGCGGCCGCGTTTTTTTGCGCGGACTCCCTCACGAAGAGCCTGCCGTCTTTTAGATGCGCCTTTGCCCTGGGATCCCCGCTTATTTTCAGCAGCTGCGGATCCAGCTCGACATAGTCGACTTCCGTGACAGGATGTTTCAATACCTGTTCTAGCGACCCGCCGGCAGAACCGCCGATAAGCAGTACTCTTCGCGGCGATGGGTGTTCGAGCATCGCGAACTGGACCGAGCCCTCGGCCGCGACAAGATCGTCGCTTGACGCCACAAGCAGCCCGTTCTCGAAGATATTAGCCTGCCGCCCGCGGGCTGTCCAGGCGATGTTACCGTACATGGTGTCCTTGGCCTTCACGAGGCCGAGATCGCGCCATTGCATCTGCCTTAATTTGAGGTCGAGCGGGCCCGCGGCCGTCAGCATGAATATCAATACGAGGGCCGTAAATGAGAATGAGGTCCACCACCTCGGCGGCGATTTCTTTCTCTCGGCGACAATAAGAACGGAAACGCAGGTCAGCAGTCCGCAGAATACGCAGGCCGCCAGGGGCTTGACCATGGATATAATGAATAAACTGAAGACGAGCCCGCCTGTTGCGGCTCCGGCGGACTCCACGAGGTATATCTTTCCCGGCCTATCCGGGGCCAGGCGGCAGCTGAGCGCGAAGAGCGCGCCGAAAGTGACGCAGGCCGGAGCGAGCAGGATGAAAGAAGAGGCCGCCATCGGGAAGACGCCCGCTATCTCGCCGGGCGATGTCCCGAGGAAACTGCGGATGTTCCTGATAAAGAAGACGGTTGCCGGCAGGACTACCGGCACCGACAATAGCAGGATATGGAAGACCTCTTCGGCGTATTTCTTGAACCTTACCGCAATACTGCCTATCGAGACCCAGAATAGCCACGCGGCCAGCATTATGCCGGCGCAGAGCTCGTTGCCGTAGAAGACGACGAAGAGCTCGCGCATCAGCAGCACCTGCGCCGCCATCGAGGCGAACCCGAAAGCGAACACCGCCGCATAAAGGGGCCATCCTGAATTGCGATTCATGAAATAAGTATATCAAATTTCATATGAGAAAAATACATATTCGATGGGGGGCAAACTGTCCTTAACGGTGCTAAAAAATATAGCCCATCCCGCGCCGTTCGTGTTATAATCTTCACAGATAACACGGAGGTCACCATGTTCAATATCGGTCCGGCAGAATGGGCTGTGCTCATCATAGTCCTGTTGCTCGTCTTCGGCGCCGCGCGCCTTCCGGAGATAGCCAAATCTATCGGTAAGGCTATACAGGAATTCAAAAAGGGCATGAAGGAAGACGATTCCCAGAAGTCCGACAAAGAATAATCCCACTTTATCATATGGAACGTAAAGAGCTTACATTGGCGGGGCATTTGGACGAGCTCCGGCGCAGGATATTGATATCCCTGGCCGCGGTCATCGTATGTTCCTGCCTCGCGTTCTGGAAGATACAGGATATCCTCGCGTTCCTCATGATATCTCCCGTAGACCACCTCGTATTCTTCTCGCCGGCAGAGGCGCTCATGGAATACTGCAAGCTCGCGTTCTTCACGGGCCTCATCGTCGCCTCACCGGTGGTATTGTTCCAGCTATGGTCGTTCGTCTCCCCGGGGCTGACCGGCACGGAGAGGAGGACCTTCCTCACGGTGATGCCGTTCTCGGCAATGCTCTTCCTCGGCGGCGCGGCGTTCGCGTTCTTTTTCGTGATGCCGTGGGCGCTTAAGTTCCTGATAAATTTCGCGGGGCCGGAAGTGGTCCCGGTAATATCGATATCGAAATACCTTTCGTTCGTGATAATGATGCTGTTGGCTTTCGGATTGATCTTCGAATTGCCGGCCGCCATATTTTTGCTGTCCAAACTGGGCATAATATCGCCGTCCTTTTTGAGCAGGAACAGGAAATATGCTATACTGGCGATATTCGTGGCAGCGGCCGTTCTGACGCCGACGCCGGACGCGTTCACGCAGGTAATGATGGCGGTCCCCCTTATCGTATTGTACGAGATATCGATATGGATATGCAGGTTCACAACTAAAAAGGAGCAGGACAAATGACAATGGAAGAGAAGATCGACGCCGACCTTAAGGAAGGCATGAAGGCCAGGGCCGAGCTGAAGGTCTCGACATTGCGGATGCTCAAGGCCGCGGTGAAGAACTTCGCGATAGAGAAGAAGGCCGATAAGGTCGAGGACAAGGACGTCATATCGATAGTCGCAAGGCAGATAAAGCAGCACAGGGATTCCATAGACGGCTTCACGAAGGGCAACAGGCCGGAACTTGCCGATAAGGAGAAGGCCGAGCTCGCGATACTGGAATCATACATGCCGAAGATGATGTCGGCAGACGAACTGAAGCCGGTCGTAATGGCCGCGATACAGAAGACCGAGGCCAAGGGCCGCGCGGACATGGGCAAAGTCATGAAGGCTGTCATGGAAGAGGCTAAGGGCGCTGCCGATGGGAAGATGCTCAGCGCGATGGTCTCCGAAGAGCTCGCGAAATTAGGATAGGAGGGCCGGTCCATGGAAACCAGGATAGTTAAGATAGAAAAGCCGGAAGAGTATAATATTATAATCGGCCAGTCGCATTTCATAAAGACCGTGGAAGATGTCCACGAGGCGATGGTCGGCGCCGTGCCGGGCGTTAAGTTCGGGATGGCCTTTTGCGAATCCTCCGGCGCGTGCCTGGTCAGGTCCACCGGTACCGATGACGGCCTGAAGAAGCTCGCGGAGAAGAACGCGCTTGCGGTCGGCGCGGGGCACTGCTTCATCATAATAATGAAGGATTCCTATCCTATCAATGTATTGAATTCCATAAAGGGCATCCAGGAAGTATGCCGGGTATTCTGCGCGACCGCCAACGCGGTCGAGGTCGTGGTCGCGGAGACGGAGCAGGGAAGGGGCATCCTCGGCGTCATAGACGGCTCGAAACCGAAAGGGATAGAGGACGAATCGGGAGTGAAATGGCGGAAGGATTTACTGAGAAAAATAGGCTATAAAATTTCTTGACAACACCCTTTTCGGTGCTATAATTACTATGGTTCTTTTGAAATGATCGTTCTAGGAGGTAGATGGTGAGCAAATATCTCTCTGTGATCGGCGGATTGGCCGCCATCGTCCTCGGAGTTGCAGGCCTCGTCAATTGGTGGGAAGAGTACATCGCAGGCTTCCTCAAATCCGGACTTGTCCTGGTGCTTTTGCTCGGCGGTGTGCTCGCGTTGCTCGCGGGGATCGGCGAGATAAAAGACTCCTTGGAGGAAAAGAAAGAGAAGAAGTAATAAATCTCCCCGGACCTCCTTCATTGCCTTCGACTAGTATGTCGACGGCCGGATGGTTTCAAGCTGTCCGGTTTGGTGAAGTTTTGTCGGCTCACCTCAGAGGTAATGAAGGAGGCCTTTTTTTTGCGAGTCCACTAATATGAATAAACTTCAATTTTCGGCTGGCGGTGTCGTCTATAGGAAATCCGGCAACGGGTTAGAGATAGTTATATTGACGCGTGGCGGCGGGAAAGTGTTCTGCCTTCCCAAGGGCAAGATAGAAAAGCCGGAGACTCCCGAACAGGCGGCCCTGCGCGAGATACGCGAAGAGACGGGCCTGACCGGTGTCATAGAAAAAGAGATCGGGAAGATAAAATATTCGTTCGACCTGCCGGAGGAAGAGATCGTTATCAATAAGACCGTGACGTTCTTCCTGGTCAGGTATGTTTCGGGCGACACGAAAGACCACGATACGGACGCTGAAGACGTCCGCTGGCTGTCCATAAAAGAAGCGCTTAAGATAATGACATATCCTTCAGAGCGGCAGATAGTAGAAAAATCGGGGACAGTTCTCCGATTAGCTCAAGAACCGTCCCTATGATTAACTACAAGAAAGAGTTGAACCCCGCCCAGCTGAAAGCTGTCGAGTCCACCGAAGGGCCTTATCTTGTCATCGCGGGTGCGGGAAGCGGAAAGACGCGCACGCTCGTCTACCGCGTGGCTTACCTTGTCGAGAAGGGCGTCAAGCCCGACCATATTTTGCTTCTTACGTTCACGCGAAAGGCCTCGCAAGAGATGCTCCGCCGCGCCGCGAAACTGCTCGACGACCGCTGCGAGCGCGTAGCAGGAGGCACTTTCCATTCCTTCGCGAACATGGTCCTGCGCAAATACGCCAAACTGATAGATTTCCCAAGTAACTTCACGATAACCGACGAATCCGACGCGGAAGACGCGGTCAATATCGTCCGCGAGAAGCTCGGGCTCGGACATATGGACAGGAGCAAGCATTTCCCCCGCAAGGGAGCGCTGCTCGACGTCATTTCCAAATCCGTCAACAAGTCACAGGATATCGGCTCGGTCCTGGCGCTCGAGTACCCGCAATTCTCCGAATGGGAAGAGGAGATAAAGAGGATAAAAGAAGGGTACATAAAATACAAGCACGCGAAATCGCTGATGGACTACGACGACCTGCTTGTCTTCCTGAAGAAACTGTTGCACGAGCATAAGGAAGTCCGCGCGAGGTTATCCGAACAGTATAAATATATAATGGTCGACGAATACCAGGACACGAATAAGCTCCAGGCCGACATCGTGCACCTGCTCGCGTCAGAACACGATAATGTGATGGTCGTCGGCGACGATTCGCAGAGCATATACTCGTTCCGCGGCGCGAACTTCAAGAACATAATTGATTTCCCGAAGGTCTTCAAGGGCGCCACGGTCATCATGCTCGAGGAGAACTACCGCTCGACCCAGCCGATACTCGACCTTACTAACGAGGTCATAAAGAACGCCGATGAAAAGTTCGAGAAGACGCTCTTCACGAACAAGGGGGCGGGCAAAGCGCCGATATTCGTCGAGGCGCGCGACGAGAACGTGCAATCGAAATACGTCGTTCAGAAGGTGCTCGAGCTTGTGGATGACGGGGTGATGCTCAAGGATATCGCGGTGCTCTTCCGCGCGGGATGGCACTCGAACGACCTCGAGATCGAGCTCGCGAACCACGGCATCCCGTTCCTGAAATACGGCGGGCAGAGGTTCGTCGAGGCGG
Source organism: Candidatus Omnitrophota bacterium (assembly GCA_041663405.1). Taxonomy (GTDB): domain Bacteria; phylum Omnitrophota; class Gorgyraeia; order Pluralincolimonadales; family Pluralincolimonadaceae; genus UBA6215. The sequence continues at coordinate 5,980 of JBAYMW010000092.1, forward strand.
CGCATATAAAGGATATACTGTCGTACCTGCGCATCGCGCACAACCCGGCCGACCAGGTCAACTGGCACAGGGCCCTGATGCTGATGCGCGGCATCGGTGAAAAGACCGCCGGCAGGATAACCGAGCAGATGATAGACAAAAAACAAGGGCTCGACATAGATGAGGGAATACTGAAAAAACATCCCGACCTCGCGGACCTTATAGGCATATTAAGGGGCGTAAAGCCGCAGGAGCATCTTCCGGGAGCGCTTATAAAGGGATTCCTCGAATATTACGGGCCGTTGTTGAAGGCCAAGTACGACGATTACCACAAGCGCGCGCCCGAC